>CAMAVB010000280.1 GCA_945861465.1 Candidatus Kuenenia stuttgartensis | reverse complement strand
CTGTTCCGTGCGTCCTCACCCAGGTCCACGGTTCCCTGTCATTTCCTTCAGCCTGTTCGCCTTCGACGCGGTATTCCAGGACCGTGCGGTTCTCTTCGTTGTGCAGGTGATGAATGTAGGTTTCATCCCAACTCGAAAATCCGCTGAAGCCCTTCATGATCGGATGAGTCGGTTCGGTGATCTGAGTTCCAAACACCTGTCCGCCATGCCGCTGGAACTGCCCGCCCATGAGTTTCACAATTTCAGGATTGTTCCGCCAGCAGTAGGTGGCGCAGTGGAGCGGAATGAACGCTTTGCCGCTCGCAACATAGTCCAGCACGGCCATCGCCTGAGCTTCCTCGATCCTGTCGATGTTGGCGTACAGGACCAGTCCATCGAAGCCACTCAGCGTGTCGGCCGTGAGGTCTTCCATGCGATCCGTGTACTTCAGCTCAATCCCCCGCAGTTCCAGCACAGGTGCGAGCTGATGAAACATGTCAACAGGCCGATGATGCCCATTGTCGCCCATGAAGAGCAGTTTCAGTTCGGCAGCATTTGCGTTGCTGGCGACCGAAATGCAAGTGAGTAGAAAAATGGATCGGAAAAGTGTGGAAGGTATCGACTGGAGTTGCATATCGCGGCTCTTGATCTGGCGTCTGGTGAAAAACCATTGAGACCGCCTAATATATCAGCCAGCAGCGAAGAATTCTTCTGACGGCGATCAATTTGTAGTGAGTCGACCGCAAGAGCAATACCGCGTAAACACGTAACTCACTTCTTTCCGAACGATTCCGCCAGCTCGCGATCTTCGGCACTCAGTCGGCTTAGAGGAACTTTGACTTGCTTGCCGTCCTTGCGTTTGAGCACGACTGTTTCGTTTTCCAAACTCACGAATGACGCTTCCACCTTGAATGAGCCGGACTGATTACTCCATTCCCGAATCGTGTCCGGTGCATTCGCCATTTTTTCTTCGTCGGTGGCAAATGGATTGTCTTCACTGGACGCTTCGGCCGCTGCGGCCTCATCCGCTGCAGCAATCACGGGTTCCATCGTTTTCCAGACTTCTTTCGCGGAGAACGTCACGCTGGGAACATTATGTTTGGTGAGTTCCTTGACGCGTGCGGCAATATCAAAGTCTTTTGGATGCGGAACATAGCCCTTCATGGTGTCCAGCCGCCGCGAAATGGTGACCCAATCTTTCGCGTTCAGGTCCGTCAGAACCTCCTTCTTCACTTTTGTCGGCAGTTGCTTCCCTTCTTTCTCTTTGGCTTCTTTCGCAGATTTTTCGTGCCGGGCTTTGGCTTCGGCCTGAAGTGCTGCCAATTTCTCCTGTCGCTCCTTGATATGAGCTTCATATTCCGGCACAGGAATTCGCTTCCACGTTACACTGACCGGAATTCGAACCTCAGCGTTCTGCATCGTCACTGTCAGCTGAGTTTTGAAATCCATGGACTCAGAGACACCGTCCGACTTATTAAACACCCATGTGCCCGAGCCCTCTGAATTGAAACCCGGATCATCGCCCCCGGCAGCAGGAGACGTCATCTTGTAGGTCTTCGAGATGGAAACCAAGGCCCCTTCAGTACTGACGATCTTGTAGTTGGCCGATTCGCCTCCGCCGGTTTTCACCTTCTCATCATTGTCGTTGTCTCCAAAGGGTCCGAAGCGAGGCCCAAATCGAGACTCGGAACTCGTTCTCGTCGTGATTGTCAGGCCGTTTCCGTCAGCCCACTCGGTCTTGTTATCTTCAGAAAGAGGCTCGAAGGGAAAAAGGCTCAGATTGCCGAGCAGGAATGGCAACTGGCTGTCACCCTGCATGGTTTTGACACCTCCGGCTGTGGTCACGAGCAGTTCGCTTGTTGTATTCGTCAACCCGCGAAAGTCCGGCCGGTCAAACGGTGAGCGAGGAATGCCGCCACCGGGCCGACCGAATCCGCCAGGACCAAAGCCTCGCGGCCCCCGCGCTCCCGAATTTCCCTTGGCCTTCAAAGACTTTGTGAGTCCACCGGAATACTCAACAGTCATCGAGTCCGGCTGCAAAGCCCGTCCTTTAATCGCAAAAATTCCGCTCAGCGTCTCAACGCCGGCAGCGGTCTCCGCTTCAATCTTCACGGAATACGGCACAACCTGATCCGGCTTGATCTGATACCGCAATGGCTCATCAGCCGCGAAAATCGACACGGACTGAAGAAGCAGCGCTCCCAGGCAGATCTGCAACCTGACAGACAGAACTCCGAAATGGAGACGGCGCAACGGAATCTTCATACATTAAACTCCCGACAAAAATCGACCCCGTGGAGGACGGCCAGGATTCGACGTCGAAGGCATACCTTCGATCGTTAAATCCGGGGCGCATGAATTTCAATCACCGCAGCAGGAAGGTTGACGAATCAATCATTGGTTGTCCAGGCTTTTCCCAACCAAAACTCGCAGCCAGGCCACCAAGAATCGCGTATGTCAGACCTCGACTTTCGAACAGTGCGACGAAATCCTTAATCGCCCGGATCAGGCTGGCATTCATGCGCTTCGCTCCTTGCAAGTCCTTTCAAAATATTTTCTACGCGACCGCGATTTTCCCGTGCAAGGAGTTCGAATCTGCGCCCGACGACATCGGCTTTTCCGTAAAGCAGAGCCGGTTCATTTTCTTCGATGGAATGCAACGTGAGACGCAGGCGTTCAGACGTCGTCATTCGTCGATATCGTTCAAGTGTTTCTTTGCTGAGCAAACGTGACTCCTGGCGGAAATCGAGTGGATCGGGAAGTCGATAAAACAAAAACAAATTTCGACAATCTCCCCCCATTCTAGTCATTCAGGTTCTCAACGTGGATCTCTGACCGATCGACTTTCTCTCTCAAATACCGAAGTTTCGCCCGTGCAGACCCATCGAAACCGAACGGACCGCACCTGCCTACATCGAAGTCCAGCCATCTCCTGTGAAATCACGTCCGAATTGCAACCAGCCACGAAGACCGATATCCTGCCTGTCCCTGATGTTACAACGCGGTCGAACACCGTCGTATTCACTTCGCTGCTGAACAAATTCCGTTGGGTCTGACTGATGTTCTACGCTGGTGTCCTCTGGATGTTTGTCAGAAACTCGCTCATCCGTGAAATGATGTTTCCGGCCAACTTCATGATCCAGGTCGTAACGCGGCTATTCTGGTTTTTCGCCCGCGTTGCACTCTTCGTCGTCATCTACAAGGAAGTCGATCACATCCGGGGATGGTCTCAGCACCAGTACTTTGCCTTTATGTCCACCGGTATGCTCATTAACGCCATTGTCGAGGCGTTTTTCATGCCCAACTGCGCTGCGTTTTGTGAGAATATTCGCACGGGCAAACTGGATTTTGCGCTGACGAAACCAATCGATTCGCAATTTCTGGTGTCGATGGAACGCGTGAGTCTAGCGATGATCAGTCAGATCATGCTGGCCGCAGCTCTCCTGATCTGGTCGCTTATCAACATCGGATCACCGATTTCAGCCACTCAAGTCGCGATGTACCTCTTCTACATTGCCGTCGCCGTCGCCTTCTTTTATTCGATGATGATCACAATGGCCTGCACGAGCATCTGGTTCGGACGGAATCAGGGGTTGTACGACTTCTGGTTTTATATCACCATTTTCGCCCAATATCCGCGGAGTATCTACGATGGCACGGACGACAGTCGTTTTGAATCCGGTGAGGCGCTGCAATTCGGGTTCACGTGGATCGTGCCGATCCTGCTCGTCGTGACGGTGCCCGCGCAGATCATTGTCGGCACGCTGGATAATCGCCTGTTTGCCGTTGTCGCTGCCATCGCTGCGGCTATGGCGTTGCTGGTGTCTCGCAGTGTGTTCCAGTGGAGCCTGAATCACTATCGCGGAGCCAGTAGCTGAATTCGCAGGAATTCAGTCATCGATTAATCTGATTCAATGGAATGCGACCGACTGGAGTTGAACCAGCACGGGTGTTACCCCACATGCTCCTGAAGCATGCGCGTCTGCCAATTTCGCCACGATCGCTTGTTTTCTGTGCTGTTCATGAGTTTACATTCAATGGACAGGCAAGACAACCGCAGGGTTCGTGAAATATCGCAATTGAAAATCAGCATTTCACGATATCTGAATTCTTCTCAGAAAAACAGCGATCTCAACGTTGCTGAGCAATGTTCACCACGGAGAACACGGGTGGCACGGATAAAATCACACACGCAATCAGCGGAGAGCGCTCAATGGGAAGCCGGTGCGGCCTGGAGTGCAATGGAACCGGCTCAACCTATACCTCACGCGGCCATGAGAGAGACCATTGGCGAGCGGCATGCGTCAGCTTGCCGGTACAAAAACGCGATTCCGGGAGGCTCACGCCGCTACGCTCGCCGGACTCATTTTCGACCGCGCGAAGTGTATCAAGAGCAGCAACCGAATTTTCTATACCGGCGAGAACTGCGACTTGATGCGTACTTCAGGAAGTATCATGATGTCGGTAATATGGTCATGGTGCTCGCGAATCGGGAGTCCTCACAATGAAAACCGAACGCTCTTTCTGCATCGCGATAGCGATATCGGTGATCCTCCAGTTCTGCGGCTGTCAATTACCGGCAGCGTCGATTTTCGCGAAGAAAGAGCTGGCAGATCAGTCGATCGAGGATCCGCTTGACGGGTTTCCCGAAAGTTTTTCGGTCAAGGATGTCGAGACATTCATGACATCCCAGGGTTACGACTGCACCTATCATTTCGACGAAACTCTACATTATCGTGATGATACGTATCGTGCGTCCGACGGGAGATCGACACCGCTGCGCTCCAAAGAGCCTACCGTCGAGCATTGCACATATTTGAAGTGTACGCTGACGACGCGATCCGGGTTAGTGTCGTCCTGGCTCGCATTGATGTTTGTCTTTGATCCAGCCAGCGGAAAAATCACGAATCAGGCGAGGGACTGGAGCGAAACAGTCCCATAAACGAATCGGCGTGTTCGTTCTCCGGAATCCTTGTACTCTACCCGCGGGCGGTCTATCAGCGCCAGTGTTGCTGAATCCAGTCAGCCGGGCGGATATGTTTGTAGACACGTTTGTACCATGGGGCAGGCCACACGCCGTCGAGGGCTTCGTGGGGATTGGGGCGACCGGGGAATGCCACTAAGCGGGTTCCAGCAGGCAGCAAGGGCTGGCGAAACCAACGAGTCACACCGCGAGGTACGCAGTGTCGCTTGAAACTGAGGCACCAATCCGATGGCCAGAATACGATCAATTCTTCAAGGCACGACGAAATGTACGTCTGAGAATTCGGAAATTCTTCGAGCACCGATTGGAAATCCGCAACGAAGCGATTGAGGATTTCCGGATGGCTGCCGACGTGAAACCGATACGCTGACGTGTTGCCGATCATACGATCGGGATGAGTCCAGTTGTGAATCACGCAGAAGTCAGCATCGGGCCGATACGTAAAGAAGTCATCCAGTCCGCCCGTGATCACGATATCGAGATCCAGAAACAACACGGTCCCGCTCAACCCGGGCAGTTCGCTGGCCCACAGCGACAGCTTCCGCCAGCCTCGATTACGTTTGGGTGACGGGATATCAACCTCCGGACAATCGAAACATTCGACTTCGCCGCGAATTCCGAGCCTGGAATCTGTGTAGCACACCAGGCGAAACGGCTGAAGCGTATTGCGGGAAATCATCGAATACAGTCGATTCACGTAGTCCGGACCGTAGGCGGTGCCCCAGTTCATGCAGACGAATTGGTTCATTGAATCACCCTTGATTCGCTGTCGAGTCCTCCGAAGATCTCTTCGAAACCGCTACGGATGACGTCATGTTCCACGACTCGATCAAACCATGCGGTGTGCATCGCATCCGGAATTCCGAGACCTGTTTCCGGGACGTATTGAGCAAATAGTTCGACGAAGCGTGCGGGTTGCAGAAACGCTGCATCCCGACCTCGGCGCGGCTTAAGCAGGTTGTGAGCCAGTCGGAGATAATCGAAACGCTGCTGATCAAACGTGATCATCGAACGCAGCGGTGCAAATTCGAAATCGATAATCACGACTGATTGAAAATCCGGAGCAACCAGCAGGTTGCCACAATTCAGATCCATATGAACCACGCCGTTCTCGTGCATTTCGCGGATCGAATTCAGGACCACAGGCAGAAGGTCCCATAGCAGATGACTGTGACGACGCAACACGTCCGACAAGCGAGGCCATGGAAGCCAGTGATTCGCGAGGTAGAATTCACCGCAGGCGATCAGACGCGGTGCAATGCCGAGCGGAGACAGTTGTCGATATGCGTGGGCTTCGCGGCGAATACGCTGTCCACCGGCCAATGGAGCGCGAGGCAGATGCGGCTCTTTTGGCGGTCGATCGCGGCCGGGAACATTCATGCGGACGCTGGCCAGAATTTTTGATCGTTGCGAATCCGCGTGTGCCAGGTAGATTCGGTCGAAGCCACCTCCGGAAAACGCGGGCCGCAGCGTTATGGGTTGCTTGAAGACAACGCCGAGTTGCCATGCAACCTGCCTGCGGCGTTCAGACAGTCGCTGATGATCGATCCACGCATGCAGCAGCCGGAGTGGAGACATCACGCCGCCGCCTTGCTGTTGTCCGCTGCTGTCGATGATGCGACTGATTGCCTGTCATCCTGCAGCAATTCGCAGATGGCGGCAGCAGCAGCCTGAGCAGACGGCAAATTCGCAAGCAGAATCAGATCGGCTGGTTGTTGTCGCAGGGCCTGCTCGAAGAGCAATCGTTGATAGATGTCGTGGCCGGGGGCCGACATTTCCTGTTTGCGGCCCGTTAAATCCGCATGCGGCAACGTCAGGAGAACGCGGGTCGCGGGCGGAATCAATCTTTCAATCCATGTCGCGAAGCGTGTCAGGTGCGGCGTGTCGGATTTGCGGTCAATGATCAAAAAACTGTCGATAGAGCGATCGAGAATTGTCGTGTGTGCTGACTTGTTCAGGACCGGCGCAGAAATAACTGTCGTATTCAGGACGTGGGGCACGTTTATAACGTGCCCGGCACGATGGAATCGTGCCCCACTTATTTCTGTCTCTGTCCTTAACTTGTGTGCAGTGACCAGGCTGTCTTCCGCAGCGACAGACGGCCTGGTCTTTGATCGCACGTGATACGGAAAACACATGTCGATCCACAAGGCAACCGCCGCGCGGAGCGTGATCAAAGGTGCCGTGCTGTCGTCGAACCTGCCGCGATCTGTGCCTCGGAATCGCTTCACAAGCCCGCTGATGAACTGGTAGGTCAGCGAGCGACGATAGAACTTCTTCGCAACGACTGAAGTCGAATTCGGTTTCTGAAGTGCAAGAGCCGAGACGACGGACGACTTGCCAGCTCCGTCACTTCCGATCACTGCCAGCGTGGGTCGGTGCTTGAGAATGGTCTTCCTAAGTTCAGTCATCCGTCCTCGACATCGCCGGATTTCCAGAACGGGCAATCCACGATTGCCAGGCACGTGCCAGAGCCGCTGCACAAGATATTCATCCGACGACGCGACGATCTGCGGTGTGATTATGGCGGCTCGTCGCAGTTGATCGGCAACAGCACGGAGTGCGACCAGAGGATCATGCGGCACATGCTGCGAGATCCGTTCCGGCGACCACGATGCAAGTCTCTCGCAGGCGAGGGCGATACGTTCTCGCACGGCCGGCGTTGCGACTCTCCTGCGCTTTGCGGCAAAGTGTTGAATCAGAAGACAAAAGTCGATATCCGGCGGGAGTCGACGAAGCGCGGGAATCTTTTCATTGGCGTGGATTTGAGCGTCGGGAAGGCTGGCCGTCAGCGTACTCAACAGTCGTTCCGCCGGGATACAACTGTGGCGACGTCGTGGGAGCTGATCAAAACTGGTCCACAGATCGATCATCAGTTTGTGCGTACAATTGATCGTCCACAGAACTAATTGCGCCTTCGCCGGGGAGTATTTCTGGATGCGACAATGGATTTGCCCGCTCATACAATGCGCGTACGTCGCGCGGAGCAACTGCTGACGCTGCGTTTCGGTGAGCAATAGATCGATGTCATCGCGGTGGCTGTCGAAACCACCCGTCACCGGTCTCAACAAAGCGACGCGCCCGTCCACGGCGCGCAGCAGTTCATTCAACACAGTCAACAGGCACGTTGCCGGACTGGACGAAAAATCGGCGCAGGTGAGACGGGACGCAGAGTGCATCTGCGTAGTCCTGGAAGATAAGGTGAGATGAGGCGAAGATATGGGAAAGGAACAGGAGCATATCGGATTCTGGAAACAGGACTCAAGATGAGTTCTGGATTGACGTTTCTCCACCAATCCGCGTAGAACCCCCGGTCAACCTGAAATGCAGGTTGGACATGCTTGTCCGACCGCGTTTAGGACTGAGACAGAAATAAGTGGGGCACGATTCCATCGTGCCAGGCACGTTATAAACGTGCCCCACGTCCAGAAGACGACAGTTATTTCTGCGCCGGTCCTTAGGGCGAGCGGCAGAAATGAATTTACCGGTACGACGGACTTCCAGTCCGTCGCATGGTGCTACTCGACGGACTGGAAGTCCGTCGTACAAATTGCGGATGGTAAGTTCTATCCTGCCGCTCGCCTAGACGGGCAAGAATGGCCATCGTACGCCAGAATCAACTAAGGACAGGGCACTAGTGAGCACTCACGGCAAACCATTTTACAAAACGAAATGGTTCAATCTGGCAGTCGGACTTGCAGTCACCACTGGCTGTCTGTGGTGGGCTTTCCAGCAAATGCTGAAAGGCGACAACGGCAAAAAATCACCCTCGGAAGTGATTGCCGAAATCGCAGCGGCGTTTCAACAGGCCGACTATCGGTCGCTTCCTGCGATGTGGACGTGCTTTGTTCTCTTTTATTGGTTGAAGGCGATCCGCTGGCAACTTCTGCTTGAGCCACTCGCAAAATTCCGCCCGCTCCGGGACCTGCTGCCCTCCGTCATGATCGGATTCGCATTTAACAATGTGTTGCCGGCACATCTGGGAGAATTCGTGCGTGTCTTTGTGTTTTCAAAACAATCCGGGATCTCCCGGACCGCTGTCTTAACCAGTATTGTGCTTGAGCGAATCTTTGATGTGATCGCGATCCTCGGTTTTTTGATGGTGGGGTTGTTTCTGGTCGAAGCGCCCGATCTTGACGAGCGCGTCGTTTCGTCGGCCATGTTTTTCGGAGTTGCGGTCTGCTGCGGATTAGTAAGTGCCACGATCTATCTTATCTGGACAGGTCCGGTCGTTCTGTTCGTCGAAGGATGTTTACGTCGGGTTCCGTTCCTGCCACCATCGATTGGTCGAAAAGTTGCCTATTTGCTGGAAACCGGTGCAGCCGGATTGGCTTCGCTGCGAAGCGGACGGCTCTTGTCGGGGATCCTGCTCACGTCATTCCTGCAGTGGATGCTGAATGGGCTCACCATTCATCTTTCGCTGTGGGCGTTCGGCATTGATGTTTCCCTGTCGGTCTCGGCCATTGTCCTTGGTGTCACTGCGATCGGAGTCACGATCCCGTCATCTCCCGGATACTTCGGAGTGATTCAGTTTTGTTTCCTGCTGGTGTTGAGCCTGTTTGTGAAGGACAGGGAAGCGGTTTTTGCAGCATCTATTTATTACCACATGGCGCAATGGATCCCGGTCACCGCAATCGGCATGCTTTACTTCCTGCGCGCGGGTCTCAAAGTTGCCGACGTACAGGATGCGAAGGAACAGATCGACTAGAAAATCGATTTCCTGGATTCCGCGCGGGCCTGAATCAGCTTGTGTAAGAACTCAGACAGAAATAAGTGGGGCACGATTCCATCGTGCCGAGCACGTTAAAAACGTGCTCCACTGTAACTTGACTCTCCAGAGTCGAGATGTTTCCGGCATTGCTCGACTCTGGAGAGTCAAGTTACGGACTATTCGGAAAGCCTCTCAGGTGTGTCATTTGACGACGAGTCGAGTTGAGTCGATCTGGGTTGATCTTTCCGGCGCTCCATGGATTTCGCACTGAGATCCAACACGGCATCGCGGACGACATCCACGTCATTCACGCCCTGAAGTGGTGTCCCGAAAGAAATGGAAACGGGATACGGCCAATGTTTCGGCTTCTTCCAAAAGAGTTTTCCGCCTTCATAGCTGAAGATACTTCCCCAGAGTTCATCGAGGAAAACGGGGATCACCGGCGCGTCGGTGCCTTTCAGAATCTTGACCAGCCCGCGCTCAAACTTCTGCAACTGTCCGTCTCGAGTGATCTGGCCTTCGGCAAAGATGCACACCAGTTCTCCCGCCTGCAACGCCTCTCGAGCGGTGTTCAGAGAATGCATCAGAGCACGCGGACCATCGCCCGATCGAATGGGAATGATTCCAAACAGGCGAGCGAGCCTACCGATCCACGGGCCTTTGACATAGTCCGCATAGGCGACCATCCG
>CAMAVB010000279.1 GCA_945861465.1 Candidatus Kuenenia stuttgartensis | reverse complement strand
ACAAGAGCATGCTTTTCCCATTCCTGCTGATCGAGTCCCTGATTCTGGCTGAGATCAATGCGGAAGAATCGTTCAAGAATCGGATTGCCGGGCGGCAGTTCGTCCTTTCCGATTTCGCCATCGCCGTTCCTGTCGAAGGATGTCAGTGCCATGGGAAACGACTCCATCCGGATGCGGTCGTCCGAGTCCCCGCCCGGTGTCCAGGTGGCAAGATAGATTTCGCCGTTTACAACCACCGGTGTGCTGTCGACAATGCGAGACAATCCATCGAACCACCAGAGTTTTTTCCCGTCGCGCGGATCATAGGCGGCCAATTGTCTTGATCCTGCGACAAGGATCTCCGTGCGTCCATGGTTGTCATACACGACCGGCGTGGCATAGCTGCGAGTGGCCTCTTCCCGAGCCGTCTTCCACACGACTTCTCCGGTTTTCTGATCGAAAGCGATCAGAAAGCTGTCAATGTCGTGGTCTTCGTTCAGAATCACTTTATCCCCAATCAGCACCGGGGAACTCGACGCGCCAAATTCGTCCTGAAACGGCCCCAGCGGCCGTTCCCACAATAGGTTTCCTTTCAGATCGTAGCACAGTAATCCGTAGCTTCCGAAGAACGAAAACACCTGCGACCCATTGCAGGCCGGTGTGGATGCGGCCGGGCTTCCGACAGCATGAAAGGCTTCCAGCGTCTTCACGGGAGCCACTTGCTTCCAGCGAATCTGTCCTGTCGTGCGATCGAGTGCCACAGTTGCCAATTCTTTGGATTCCGCCAAATACGTCGTGACAAAGATCGAATCGCCACAGACGCACGGCGTCGAAATTCCCGGCGGCAATTCGACGCGCCACATTCGCTCGTCCCCCTCGCCGAACTCCGACGGTAACACCATCCCTTCCGGAGCCAATCCATGATCCTGTCGAAACCACGCGACGTCATCACCCGCATCCAGAATCGCCGCCTGCACGATCGCCGCAACAATCACGCTGATGAAGAGGCAAACACAAGAACGGAAACGAAGCTCAGGACGGTGCATTGTGATATTCCCTGTGAAACAAAGGTGCGGCTCGAAGTGTAATCGAGTCGCATTCACCATAGCAAACGGAGGGCATCTACTTCAGTTTCAGATGTGTAATCGCGTATTTCAGCAGACCGGATAGAACGGAGTGCGTTCCGGCAATTCGACGCTGCCGGAACTCGCGTTGCTCGGTCCGGCCCTTCGTTTTACGTGGGAAATGGTCCAACGACGTTCCAAAGAGGGCAAGAATTTCTGAATCTGATCATTGACGGACGTGATATTGGGTCTGATAATAGTCACGTGTTGCCAAGGGGGTTATTGCAGCCGTCCCTGCAATCTTTCGCGGTTGGGCCACCGTTTTGGGAACTGTGCAAAATGCAGAATGTGTATAGTCTTTCCAGAATCATCGCCTCCACCGGTTTTTTGGCATTGATGTTCGTTTGCACTGCGCCATCGCTTGGGCAAGAACCTTCGTCGCTGGGTGCCATTCGAAATCATGATCACGCGCCGATCATAGTCCAATCGCGACCTGTGATTGAACGCCTTCCGGTGAAAGTCATCGAGCCTGTCGATCTGCGTATTGGAAAAACGGGTCATATTTTCGTTGCCGACAAGAGCGCGAAGTGCGTGTTCCGCCTGGACACCGATGGTGAAGTCAGCCTGCCAGTTTCAGACCTCAGCCACATCCAACGGATTCAACTCGATGCTGACGATAATCTTTACGTGCTCACATCCGATGCGCGTGAGTCGCAGATTCAGATGGTGAACCCTATCGGTCAGAGTGTGGTGCTGCACGAACTGACATTTGCAGCGACATCATTTGTACGAGACACGATCGGGCAGTTTGTGGTTGCATCAAGGGACGCAAATCGCATCATTGTGATCACTACCGATGGCAACGTCACCGAGCTGACGCGGATTTATCAACCAGTGTCGGATCTCGTATTGAACGCCGGCGGTCAGACAGAAGCATTACTGGTGTCTGGTGAGATGGTTCACATCGCTTCGAGCGGTGAAGTCACTCCGTCGGGCTTCGCACCACCTGGTTCATCTCGATTGATGCTGCAACCGGATGGTTCCATGCTGGTTCTCGCCGGTCGCTCGGACGGACACACGAGGTTGACATCTGTGTCGCGTGATCAGGTTCGTCCCCAGAATTTCCTGACGTTCGCCAGCGTGCCGGAAGGGACTCAAGCCGTCGGTTTCGATGCCCTTGGAAACTTGTGCCTCGCAAATCCGGATCTTCGAGCGATTACAAAAGTCACCAGCCATTTCCGCATCCCATGTCCTCACTGCGGTCGTCCGACAGACATGATCTTCCGCAAAGATGCCGAACCTGTCGCGAATGCTGACACTCGCAGTTTCTGATTGAAAACCGCTGGATTGAGACCAGCGTGGCGTGTATTCCTATCGACTGTGCATTTGCATTCGTTGCACTGCTTTTGTAATACCACTACAGCAATGCGAGACTCTACGAGCCCATATGCACCACCTTTCGAATCGGAAAACGCTGATGCACGGATCGAGCATACTTCCGATGAACGCCAGTTCCGTCCATTCTTGCTGGCGACAGGACTTGTGGCATCGGTGATGCTGGCACAGTTTTGCGCTCTCGATTTCTTCGTCGTTCGCATCCGTCCATACCCAGATGAGGTGCATGACTACGATGCATTGTTGCTGCTGTTTCCATTGCTCCCAATTGCCCTACTGCTTCGCATCGCAAGGACCCGCCTGCAATCTATGCATGGCGGCGTGTTGATTGCCTCGATCTTTGCTGGGTTTTTCTTCTCGATTCCCTTGATCGCAACTGCTGGTGTCTGGTTTCATTTTGTGATCGGAGGAACGCTCTAGCAATTAGCGGTCCACGACGGACATGAATGTCCATCCTACGAACGGACCACTTTGCGGTTCGCAGCCCGTTGCATAGCGGTCTGACGCTCCTGTTCGGTGCGTTGATGCACGATCCGCAGCAGACGCTCCGCATTGAGCGTCAACGTCTGATTGCGGCGGTTCATCATTGATCGGGCAATCTCAATTGCCGCGTCCACGGTCCAGTCGCCCGCCAGCTCACCAAAAGTCACGCTGCTGAACGACGGAACGTTTCGCGGCAGCAGTCGTCCTCCGGGAATCACCATAGTGCAGACTCCGATCGATGAACCGGAGTTAAACATGCTGTCCATCGCGGTCTTGGCATGGTCGCCGATAAAAGATCCGACTTTACTCAAACCGGTATCAATCATCTTTCCGTGCAGCGGCACTTTCACAGTGGTGTAGTCGTTCTTCAGATCCGAAGTACACGACATCGCACCGATGTTCACCCACGGACAAACGTAACTGTGTCCAAGGAAACCCTCGTGGTACTTGTTGACGAAGCTGTGCATAATTGATTCTTCAATTTCACCACCCGCTCGACAATGTTCACCGATCGTCGTTCCCTTTCGGATCAGTGCGCGAAACAGTTGTGAACCCCGACCGATATGACACGGGCCTTCGATCCGCGTGAAGGATTGAATCTTCGCATCGCGATCGACAGATACTGGTCCACTCCGCGCGTCAATCACCACGTAAGGATCGATTTCTGCCTGTTCGGATATGTAGACATCGGCAGGATCGCCGAGGATCTGAACATGGTCGAGCTTTGGAGACTGCGAAACTCCTTCGTCCGCAAAATCCCGAATTAACTGTGCCGCATTCTGGTAGACAAGGTCCCACGGATATTGAATCCAGCGTCCACTTGTCGGAAGTCCACGCTGACTTTTGGCATACTGAGTCAATGCTGTTGCAGGATCGCCCTGCATAAGTTCGCCGAGTTCTTCGCCGGGGATGAGCATCCATGCCGGATGACCATCGACAAAACCAGCCTGGTACGTGACAAGGTCCAGAGCCGTTAGCCGGCATTCCGGCAGCCAGCGGCCATTGACCACCAGGACTTTGCCATTGCGAATCCAGTTGAGATTATTAATCGTGAGTGAAGGCTGTTCTTCGGAATAGGCATCCACCAGCCACGGTCTGACCCATCCGCCGAACTCAGCTTCCGGAAACCAGCGTTGCAGCCGCCGGCGCAGTGAATCGCGCCCACAGACCAGCTCGAACACCGGTCGCAACAGGGCAATGGGCGTCAGGTCTTCAGCATGTGAGTCTTCAAACAGCAATATCCGCATGATCTGCATTCCATCCCTGCATATGCATCAGCGCAACCGTCATCAGCGAGATAAATACAACAGGATCAGGTACAGCGCCACGAGCGCGGCGATGGTTTTTACAAACATCAGCACGGCAGAGCGCACGATCTTTTCGGGCATCTCGAAGCGACTGGCGCAGTAGACCAGTGAAATTCCAGCGGTGAGGGGAATGGCATAAACGACGGCAAGCTGCATGGATTACATCCGAGTCTGAGTGGCGAAGTGGAGTCCGGCGATAGTGCTCTGTCACGCATTCATTGAAGGGTTGTGTGCCACTGGCTTTGCCAGTGCTCGCCAGCTGCAGGAAGCACTGGCAGAGCCAGTGGCACACTTCGAAACAGGATAGATAGAGCACTAGTTCGGTCAATCAGTTTTTTTCGCTGGAGTTGGTTCATCATCATCGGGAATTTCCTCTTCGTCACCATAGCCATAGGCCGGACCTTCGGCGGCATCCCAGATTGCCAAAAGGTTGAGCAGACCGGCGATCCAGGTGAAGACCGACCCGATATCGAAATTCTGACTCAACGCGCCGTTCAATCGATCCAGTTCCAGCGTATCACGAGGTGCCTGAAACCAATCCACAAAACTTCTGGAAACACTGCCTTCCAGTTGAAGGCGAACTTCACGCCCTTCATCGTCCTGTCCAGCCACGAAACAACGAACTTCGCGACGCGGTGATCCAAAGACCTCACGTCCAAGTTTAATATCTCCTCCCAATGAATAATCTCTGACAGATTCGTCGGCAAGTACGGCGTGCAGTGTCCCTGTGGCGATCGAGCTGCCCTGCTCGTTCGCTGGATTCAGTGAAATCGTTCCGGTTACGATTTTTGATGTCCGGTCGCCGAATTCACTGGACAAAAGTCCCTGAAAGTCGCTTTCGATCGGCCCATCAATCCAGTCAATCCTGGCATCCGTGTTTCGAATCCGCATTTCCTGAATGATCGCGGGCCATGCAGGCGCACCGACAAGCACTTGAGCAGCATACCCGAACGAGAATTTCATACGCGGCGCGGACGCCTGCAACTGAGCCGTCGGGGCCATTCCCTCCGAGCGATAGATCAGTTGACTGTAGACAGGCTGGCCACCACCCAGGATCATTCCCCAGACAAAAATCGTAAGGATGCAGACAGAGTAGATTGCCGCCTTGAATCGTCGGCCCTGATACCAATGTCCAGCCCCCGGAATCGCAAACGCCAGCAGCGCAGCCACCACAGGGTTTCTTAATCGAACTCTTGGGTCTTTCATGAACTGTCCTGTCTGCCCTGTTTTATTGAAGGCACGGTCCTGATTGAAGAGTCTTTTGCTTTGGCAAGACATTCACGCCGAGAGCTTCGGTGTGCAACTTTGCGGAAAATATATGACTGAAAATCAGAGCATCTGATCCCGGAACGCAGGCAGAATCGTAACAGGATGCCCAATGCGTGTCAGCACAGTTCCTGACGCAGTTCGTTTTTTGCGTGTCACAATTGGTGTTTTTTGCTTATCATCCCTGCGCATTCCGGGGAATAGCCAGATTCCAGACGACATTCCCTTCGGTCAGGAATTCCTGGCGAACACATTATCCGCGTGATCTGAGTCGAATTATCCCATGTCTTCGATCTATCTCGACAACAACGCGACAACGCCCGTATTTCCGGAAGTCATGCACTGCATGAGCGACGCCTGGGCCACGGCATTTGCAAATCCTGGTAGTCAGCATTCCTACGGTCGAGAGGCACGGCGAGTCCTCGAAGATAGTCGTGAATCGATCGCAGAGATCCTGAATGCGGATGCCTCCGAAGTCATTTTCACGAGCGGTGGCACAGAATCGATCAATATGGCCATTCATGGCTTTACGTTTGGCCGATCCGGGACAATTGCGATCACAGCCGGGGAGCATCCGGCAACGCTTATGGCATGTGAACGTGCCCGGCAGAATGGCTGGCAGATTGCCACGATGCCTGTGGACGATCAAGGCCGACTTGATGAAATCCAATTGGCGAATCTGCCATGGAATGACATCAAACTGGTCTGCGTGATTCTGGCTCATAACGAAACGGGAGTCATCCAGAATGTTGCACCACTCGCGAAGCGCTGTCGAGAAAACGGCGCGGCGTTATTACTGGATGCAGTGCAGGCGGTGGGTAAGATACCGGTGGACTTTCAGCATCTGGGTGCAACCGCACTTGCCTTTGGTGCGCATAAATTTCACGGTCCACGCGGCATCGGCGGCTTGCTGCTGAAACGTGGCGTGAAGTTGCCGCCATTTCTGGAAGGTGGGCATCAGGAGAATGGCCGCCGCGCGGGCACCGAACCAGTGCCGTTGATTGCCGGAATGGCGACGGCGTTACAGCTCTGGGCAGCCGATTCACAAAATCGTGCAGGCAGAATCCTCGCTCTGCGCGATCAGCTGCAACACGAACTTGTCACACGATGCAGTCCGGTTGTTGTGCATGGAACGAACGCCGAACGACTGATGAATACGCTCAGTATAGCGTTTCCCGGGATTCCCGGAGAAGCCATGCTGGTCAATCTGCATCTGGCGGGAGTCGCTTGTTCGCTCGGCAGCACTTGTGCCAGTGGATCGGCGCAGGCTCCACCGTCTTTGCTGGCTATGGGACTCGACCCGGAAGTGTGTAAATCGTCTGTGCGTTTTTCACTGGCGATTCAAAATTCCGCTGCGGAAATTACTGAGGCAGCGAACCGGATTGCAGCAGTGGTGGCGAGAATTCGCGATGGAAATTAAAACAATGGCCCGCTTAGGACCGCTCGAGAAATAATTGTCTCTTTTTATCAACGTACCGCTTCATTGCTGGGATTGCAGAGGCTTTATTTCCGATGAATTACAACCCAATTCGTTTAACCCGTGGCCGAAAGGCCAGGTCGTGATTGTACGGCCTGGCCTTTCGGCCACGGGTTAAACGAGAGTTTCCCAAATCTGCCCCAGTCATTAAGCGGGCCATTGATTTTTATACCCCTCACCCAACGCCGTTAAGGATTTGTCGTCGTGTTTTCACAGGGTTTCTCGAAGTCCCTTCTCCCCCTGGTAAGGGGGAGAAGGTGGCCGAAGGCCGGATGAGGGGGTTGTTCGCTGGATCTGACGCTGTCAAATACTTAACGGCGTTGCCCCTCACCCTGCCCTCTCCCCTTCCAGGGGAGAGGAAGATGAGGTCAATTATTTCTCGAACGGTCCTTAATTGTGGTTCTTCGACAAATCACGCTGCGCCTTTACGAAACGGGAGGATCATCCGAGGATCGGTGTCGGTGGCTGTGGAATCGGGGTTCATCAGTCGCAGCAGCAGTTCTGCCGTGCGTTTGGTTGCTCCGGTGGTTGTCGCGTGGCTGGCGAGTCGGGCCAAAGTCTCCTTCTGAGCTGCGATCATTTCTGGTTTCGAAACCCATTGTGTCAGAAGACTCGTGATATTTCGGATGTCGGGTTCAGGATCTCCGTGGGAAATGAACTCCGGCATGACTTCGTGGTCCGCAATCAGATTCGGCAGTGTGATGAATCGACAGTTCATCAGGAATCGTGACACGAAACGACCGATTGAAGCGACCCTGTACAGCACGATTCCTGGTGTTTTCCGAGCCAGAAGTTCCAGACTGATGGAACCGCTCACCATGAGGCAGCAATCACCGGATTCAATGACTTCGGACGTGCTGTTGATGAAGTACTCAATCGGAGCCGACACATTCGCTGCGATCTGCATTTCGCGACACCGAGCAAGTTGTTGCGGACGATAACTGCCCACGATCCAGCGTACTGCCGGGACGCTTGCAGACACGCGATTGATGATCTCCAGCATCACTGGCCAGTTTTTTTCGATTTCATGATTTCTGGAACCCGGCAGCACAGCCACCGTGCATCGCGTAAACTTGTCCGGCCTTAACTGTCGCATGGTCACAGCATTCAGCGTCCGTTCGCTCACTTCATCAAAGAACGGATGTCCAACCCAGGTCGCCTGCACGCCACGAGATTTGTACCAGTCATATTCAAACGGCAATGCGCAAATCACATGATCCACCCATTTGCGGACACGCTTGATTCGCCACGGTGCCCAGCCCCAGAGTTGCGGAGGCAGATAGTAATAGACCGGGATGCCACGCTTTTTGGCCGCCCGTGCGATCCACCAGTTGAAGCCGGGAAAATCCACCAGCACGACGGCATCGGGGGGATTCGTTGCGAAGTGAGCTTCAGCCTGTTTCACCAGTCGCCAAAACTTTGCGAGCATTGGAATGACACGCAGAAAGCCCATCACGGCCAATTCTGTCAGCTCAAAATGCAGTTCGCATCCAGCCTCCTGCATATGCGGGCCGCCAAAGCCTTCCGCGACAAAATCCGGACGCCGGGCATGCAATTCCTGAATCAAATGTGAGGCATGCTGATCACCACTGGGCTCACCAGCAGAAAAGAATATCTTCATCAGTGGAATCCGTTCGCTGCGACAATCGTACGTGCGACAAATGCTGCGTCGCACGCGGAATTTCCCTCTCTGAATGTTGATTTTGACAGGAACTGCCAAAACGGTCTAGACTTCCCTGCATCTGGAGTCTGTTCCGATACTCAAAAACTGTGAGCCGCAAGGCGCTAGCCGCAGGTAGTTCGCCCGCGAAAACCGGCGGCTAGCGCCTTGCCGCTCACAAATCAGCGGTATTTAGACAGTCTCCTCCGGCGGGGTCGGAACCTCGTCCTGTGTGAAGGCTTGGAAAAGGGGTCAGGAACCAATAGCCAGATTGCCCGGAGGGTGCTGCGCACTATTGGTTCCTGACTCCTTTTCCAAGCTCGTCCTCCGGTCGAACAAGGATGGCAGGCATGAAAATCGTTGGAATTATCCCCGCTCGGCTGCACTCAACCCGACTGCCCCGCAAGCTGCTGTTGAAAGCCACGGGCAAGCCCTTGATCCAGTATGTCTGGGAAACGGCGTGCCAATGCCCGGAATTGCACGATGTTGTCGTCGCGACGGACAGCCAGGAAATCGCCGATGTCGTTGTGTCGTTTGGTGGTCGAGCCGAAATGACGGGAGAACACAACAGCGGCACTGATCGCATTGCAGAACTCACGCGCCGCAGGTTTTCGGATGCCGATGTCATCGTCAATCTGCAGGGCGACGAACCGGAGCTTGACGCAAAGGTAGTGGCGTCACTCGTGCGCGAATTGAGAACATCAAACAGCCAGATGGCGACGGTGGCATCACCAATTACGTCGCCCGATGTGGTGCGTGATCCGAGTTGCGTGAAAGTCGTGACGGATGTGAATGGTCGAGCGATGTACTTCAGCCGCTCGCCGATTCCGTTCAGCCGCGACCAGCCGATCGAAACTTACTTTCGAGATGGTGAACCGTCGCCGTGGCTGCTGCATATCGGATTGTATGCCTACCGCCGCGACTTTCTGTTGAAGCTGACTTCCATGCCGCCATCGCCGCTGGAACAAATGGAAAAGCTGGAACAGCTTCGAGCTCTCCAGAGCGGAGCATCAATCGCTGTGTCAGTCGTCAATCACGCAGCTGCGGGAATCGATACGCCCGAAGACTACGCGGCATTCGTGCAGCGACAGTCGCAACGGCAAATGCGGCGCGTGGCGTAGGAACATCGGACACACTTATGATTGCCCTGATCGCTCACGATGCACTCAAAGATGACCTGCTGGAATTTGTCCGCACACACCTCGACTATTTTCGGACAGTATCATTGGTGGCGACGGGACACACAGGCAAGATGCTGCAGGAACATCTCGGGCTGGATGTCGAAAAAGTCGCACATGGGCCGCATGGAGGTGACCTGATCATCGGCGGTCGAGTCGCCGAAGGAAAGATCGAAGGAATTTTGTTCTTCCGTGATCCGTTGACTGCTCAGCCGCACGAACCGGACGTGTCAGCGCTCATGCGAGTTTGTGACGTCCACAACGTGCCACTCGCCACCAACAAATCCACGGCGGCGGCTGTCGTCGCATGGCTACGGATCCAGTAGCTTGACTCTCCGAGTCGAGTGCGCTTTCTGTAGCTTGACTCTCCGAGTCTCGTGCGCTCTCCGTAACTTGACTCTCCGAGTCGAGTCCGATCTCTGGCGATCGCGAGCAATGCATTGTTGCCAAGGCGCAGGCTTGGCCTGGGCCGTTAAAAATTTGCTATTGTCGAGGGTATACTTCACTTTTGAATTGTGCCATTTTTGTTCGTCGTTGCGAAGCGTCGGGTACGACTGTCTCGTATTCCCCGGCACGCCATCCACCTTGCGTGGATGGAAGCCCCGTCTGGC
>CAMAVB010000278.1 GCA_945861465.1 Candidatus Kuenenia stuttgartensis | reverse complement strand
GTCAACTGACCGTCTCCACGGCGACATTTCCAGAGTTCTTCCAGCACGAATTCCAGCAGAGGCAGACTTCCCGGTTCTTCTCCGGCGTCGTCCAGAATGCGGTCAACGAGGCCGTCCTGAAACATCAGGCCCACTTTGCTCCCGGGCCCTTCGATCGCACTCCGCAGTTCCTCACGATTCATCGGGCCGAGATCAAGTCGACTGTGTTCCAGACGATCAAGCAACGGTCGATTTTGCAAAATGTGACCATAGAAGTCCCAGCGAACCGTAAAGACCACCGAAAGCGGCGACCCGACACGAGAGGTCGCGTCGAGCAACTCCGAGACAAAGCGGTTCCGTTGTGTGTCGTTTTTGCAGGTTGTGTAGAGCTCTTCCCACTGATCGACGACCAGCAGCAATCGGTCCGTGCCCTTCTGTTGCCGCAAACCTTCAGCGATAAGATCCCAGAGCGGCACTGTGGCCTCTTCGAGCTTTAGTGCCAGGGAATTGCGTTTTTCGATCAGATCGACTCCGGACAATTCAGGTTCCACCAGAGGCAGAATGACATCGGCCAGCGAATGCAGAGGATTCTCCCGCGGAACCATCGTCAGAATGTCCCACACGGGACCTTCGCCACGTTTCCGCAATTGTGGAACGAGCCCCGCTCTGACAACGGACGACTTTCCGCTTCCGGATGCTCCGGTGACGGCCACAATGGAATGCCTTACAACCCGTTTCACCAGTTCGTCTGTGTATTTCTGACGGCCGAAGAAGAAATCAGCGTCCTCTTCGCGGAACGCCAATAGGCCGCGATAGGGACAGATCATCGCTCGCGGTTCTGGTTTCCCATCGCGGTTGATAAATTCACCTTTGATCGCGGCGGCCAGTGCATCGAGCTGCGATGAATCTGCCGGATCGTTTCGCAGGTCGATCCACATCAACTGCTTCATAAACCCGAGCGGCGGCTCACAACCAGGCAGCAGGACCGGGATGACTGGAAAGTCATTCCTGCCGGCGAATTGATCCAAAGCCCATGCACGCTCCCTCTGCTGCCAGCGGCCCATTTCATGCGGACCGATGAACATCGCCACCGATCGGCTGCTCGACAGGGCTCGCTCCAGTGCCTCCACCCAGTCTCGCCCAGGCTGCAGATACCAGCGATCAACAAAACATTTGCATTGACGAGTGCCCAGTTCTTTGGCGACACGCTCCACAATAGCATGGTCCAGTGAGGTGTAGCTGAGAAAGGTGTCGTAGGCTGGTGGTGATGGCATGTGCGTTTTGTTCGAGGAGACGGATCGGAATTGCAAATCTAGTCGTCATAGGATAGCCATCCGGAACGTGCAGTGCAAAAGCTGCCTGCGTCGTTCATCGAAAGGCTTTGTGACAGCCTATGAGATTCGTCCCTCGAGAATACGTTAGACCATCTGGTATCCGGCTTTATGGGGGTCGAAAGGCCCCAGATTGATACACGCGAAAAAGAAATGTAAACGGTTACGCCGAAGGATTTGGTCTACCGCAAACTGGAAAGGCGACAAGTGCGGAGCGCTATGATAGCATTAGGGGCACACAAACATTCTGAAAATCGCATCGCTTGTACATCGTACCCACCACAGAACCAACCCGAGTTCAAATGAGTCGCGTTTTTATCAGCTACCGACGAATCGGCTCTGCCGGGTTTGCGCACCTGCTTCGTTTTAGACTGCAGATGCCGCCGCTCGCGTTGTGGGAGGACGACGTTTTTCTCGATGATACGTCGATCGAGTATGGTGAGGAATTTCCTGAGCGAATTCGGAAAGCAATTTCTGTCGCCAAAGTGTTCCTACTACTTGTCGAGGCGCAATGGCTTGATGCGACATACGAAGACGGTCAGCGCAAAATCGACCGGGAAATTGACTTCTGTCGCCAAGAATTGATTCAAGCTCCAGGACGATTGCAAGCCGGAGAGGAGTTTGCCGTTATTCCAATTGTTTGTGGGGAGTCAGAATTTCCTAGCGCAGAAAAGCTTCCAGGATGTCTTCGATCGATCACGAACTTGAACAGGGCTCAACTTGAGGGCAAGCATCTGAATGTTCACCTTTCGGTTAATCGGAGTGGCTTGTGCCAAGCCCTACCTGAAGAGTACAAAGAGATTTCCAAGGGATGTCAAGTCAGCAGGCGAACTGGTTCGTATCGGGAGTTTTGGCTGAATCAGGCATTCATGCGGGTGTAGCTACACCCGCAACAGTGTGTGTTCATGCTTTCTCTGAACTATTTCAGAACGTGGAAACCATATAAAACACTGGAAATGCTGAAAACTCTGTTCGTTTGTGTCGTACGATGTGACCGGATCAGTTTGCTGCGACGCAGAATGTCGCTCCGGTCTGTCTCGCTGACGCGGGTTTCGAATATGCGACGACAATCTTACCGTGAACCCAATCGAGCAGATTTCTGGCCTCAGTTACGGCGGGGTTGTCTTTCATCTGCGTCCCGTGCATGTAATGTGACGATGCAGCAATCAAGTATGGTCGCCATTTTGGATTTCCAAATTCGACGCAGCAGGAAATCGGGATTCGCGAACTTAGCACCATGTGGAATGGGCGATTGTGCCGCGTGTTTCCGTGTCGGCATCATCGACTGGGAAGACGAATGGCTCACAGGTCAGTTCACTGTCACGACTCCCACCGGCAACGCGCGTCAGGCACACGGCGTGGGTCACAGTAGTATTGACGCTGCTCAACTCTACCTTACCAGCGGCAATGGTCAGAACGGCTCACATTCATGGCTGAGCTTCATGACTGGCAAACCATCCATCTGCTTTTGGCGTGAAATGGCAAGATTGGCGAACAGCAGTGTTTTGTGTTTTGGCAGAAAGCGATGCAAAGTGGTAGCCGAAATGGGTGAAGATTTATGCTGGCTCTACTGTTCTCTCCGGCCATTAACTCTCCGAAAAACTACACATGATCTGCTTGCGGCAGGTTGCGTCGATCTCCTCCATCGAAAGACAGCGCGCATGGTTACCCAGAGAGTCCTTTTCGGGGAGGTATTCGACATCCGGGATCAGCAGGCACTGACCGCAGACAACGTTTGTCCGTGAGATCAGGCTATTCGGGCAGAGACTGCGGAGGCACAATTTCGATTGTGTCTTCCGCCGTATAAGGATGGCCATGGGGCAAAGCTGTGGCCACGATGCTGATTGGCATATTGAACGGACCGAGTTGTTCCTTCGTGAAGTGAATTTCGAGCGTGCCTGTGGACTGATCGGGTTCGATGATGACAGGTTCCGCAGTGACACCACGAACGTGGTCGGGAATATGCAGCTCTGCGGTGACGGGAAGGTTCACGCTCTTGCCGCGGCCGACCTCAATTCTGACTCGGGCCGAGCCGCCGGGGATCGCAAGGACAGATTTCGGTTGAACCCGAACCTCCAGTTGGCCAGGATCGACAAGAACGATCAACTGGTCGTTTTGCTGGTCCGAGGCATAACAGACTTTGTGGTGACGGCCGTTGGGTTCTTCGACAACTCCCGTAGCCATTAAACACGTGCGGCTGGTGCGGCCGACTTCCATCCAGGAAGGAAGTTTGATCGAGTAATCGAATTCAGACTCCCCGGCAGGAACAACTATCGTTGGCCCGGTGACTCCTTGCAAATGTCGGGTCTGTCGGTCAGCCAGACTGATTTCGATCGGCCCGGTAAATCCACTGCGATCGATCGTAAAATGCTTCTGGAACGTTGAGCCTCGGGCAGCGTACGTTGTTTGAAATGCTCCGGCGAATTTGAATGGCGTCGGCATGGCGACGAACAACAGGAGACGATCGACATCCATATCGTGCGACGACGACGCGAGTTTCATCGCTGAGTGTGAAACGGTTTGGCCAGCGATCTGTGCTTCGCCAATAACCTGAACACTGAAGGGACCAATTTCTGCGGTTGCTTCGGCTTTGAAAACCAACTCTAAGTCGTTCTTGTTTGCATCAATTTTATCTCCGACTACAGTGACACCGGGAGGCAGGTTTTCAAGCTTGATAGCGATGTCACCGGCATAACCAGCGATACGAGTGACGGATATCTTTACTTTGATTTCACCGCTTCGGTTCACGTTGAGCGATTCCACAGGCATTGTGAGTTTGAAGTCTGCTGTTTCGGGAGGGCTGACGTGCAGTCGATAAGCGAACCGCAGACCTCCGCGAGAATCAAACCGTTCACTGACGCTCACAGAATATGTCCCGTCGGCGGGCGCTGTGAACTCAATTGCAGAATCCGTATGCTTGCTGTCAATGTCATCGTTGCGAGCCAGTTCCTTCCCATCGGAGTCGTAAACTACCAGCACGGAATCAAGAACCGAACCGAGTCGCTCGGCGTACACGTCCAGAGCAAGGACCTCATCCTTCTTTGCTGAAAACTGCCAGGTGTCGATATCGCCGGGCAATTCAATCCGCCCGTTCAGGACAGTTGGCACAGAAAACTTCGGAGCGTTGGATGGCGTGTCGTTGGGTTCGGATTCAACTTGTTCATCAGTGTCGCTGAGTTGTATGGCGAACTGATTGCTGGTTTTGCCCTGCTGTTCGATGCTGTGCATCCAACTGTTGCCTGCAGAGGTGGGCAATTGAGTGTCCCGCGGACCGTCAGCGATATTCTGTCCGTAAAGCTGAAACCTGGTCAACGAACCACGACGGCCCCCCAGCGGATAAATATGATCGACGTAAGTTCCGTCTGTAATCGTTAGTCGGTAAACAAAATGCTGCAAGCCATCGAAATTAATATCGTGGATCCGAACCTGATAGACGCCATCTTCAGGAGCGGAGAATCGCAGAAATGAATCTGTGCCGATGCCGTCGGTGTTTTCGGCAATCCGAGTGCCGTTCGGCCCAATCACTTCAAGACGTGAATCCAGAGGCGAACCGATTCGGTTCGCCATAACTTCGCACGTATAGCTTTGCCCAGCGCGTCCTTCAAAGGTCCAGACATCGACATCTTCGCGAGGAAAGATGCGGCCGTTGATCGTCACCGGCACAGCCACCGCCGTGGGGATCGGGACACCATCAATTTCCATTTCGACGATTTCCGGCAAATTGCCCACCACAAACTTCATGGATTCACTGCCTCCTTGTGATGTCCATACACGCCAGTAACGAAATCCCGGTGATGCATCTGACGCAATGGTAATTCTGCCGACCTGATCCTTTGGGTAGTTCTCCTTTTGCTGGGAATCCGGCAGAGGAATCACGGGCCCTTCAAACCAGCGAGTACTGGTGGCTCGCCGAATTTCGCGTGGTGCATCCACGCCGGGGCCGAAGATCTGAAAGCTGCACACATCGTGCAGATAATGCCCGCCGACGTTAATCTTGACAGTTGTGCCTTGCTGCCCGCCTGCCGGAAAGATGTATGAAGCGGATGGTGTTTCGGCGTGCAATCGCGGTGGCTGCAGGATGCAGGCTGCGGGAATCACCGCCAGCAGAATGAGATATTTCCGGATCATGTTTTGTCCGCCTATCGCTGAGGATTAAGCTTACTTGAATCGGCGTGAGACATGTCGAAGTTTTCTAACGCAAAGATGAAGAGACGCTAAGCGAAGAAGGTAAGACCCGACACTTCGCGCCTCTGCGTGAGGCCTGAATCCAGGTTCCGTCTCACGCAAACAGGTCTCGAATCACTTTCCCATTGCCTGGCACAATCGGCATGGGGCGTCCTTCCGCTGTTCGGTATTCCGTTTTGGGATCGATGCCCAATGCATGATAGATCGTCGCTGCAAGATCTTCCGGGCCATGCGGTGTCGTCGCCGGCTTTTCGGCGCGTGCGTCGGATGCGCCGATGACCTGACCACCTCGAATGCCGCCTCCGCCCAACGCAATCGCCGTGCTTGGTCCCCAGTGATCTCGACCGGCATCTTTGTTGATGCGCGGAGTGCGACCGAATTCACCCGTCACCAGTACGAATGTCTTCTCCAGCATGCCTCGGTCCGCAAGGTCACGAAACAGAGTCGACATCGCCCCGTCCAGATAGGGAAGCAGGTCGTTCTTCAGGACGTTGAAGTTGTCGAAATGAGTATCCCAGTTGGTATGATCGATCAACACTGTGCGAACACCAGCTTCCACAAGTCGCCTTGCCATCAGGCACGACTGCCCCAGCGAATTTCGTCCGTATTCGTCTCGCAGTTTTTGCGGTTCGGCATGAATATCAAACGCCGCCTTCGTCTGCGCGGATGTCATCAGATCAAAAGCTTTTTGCTGATACGTGCTTAACGCCTGAGCTTTCCGGTTGGCCTGAGTTTCCGCAGACTTCTGATAGCGATCGACGGTGGCCATCAGTGATTGCCGAGCCTCCAGCCGACTGGCCGAAATTTCCAGTGGCGGCACCAGATCAGGCACGGCGAAGCTGGGCGAATTGGGATCGGCCTCCACGACAAACGGCGAAACCGCCGAACCCAGATAAGACGCCCCAGCGCTGTTGTGAGCCTTTGGCAGACAAACATACGGTGGCACGGAACCTCGCGGGCCTAGTTGTCGAGCAATAATCGAACCGTGAGCTGGTCGCTGATTGTTGGGACTGAGCCCACCGTTGAAGCCGGCTCCTGGCAGATAACCGGTCAGCACGTAGTGATCCGCCGGACCATGTCCCGAATCGCGATGACCGAAGGATCTCACCAGCGAAAACTTATCCATCTGCTGCGCCACCCGAGGCAGATGTTCACACAACTGAATGCCGGAGACGTTGGTGTTGATCGGATTAAATTCGCCACGAAATTCTGTTGGCGCGTCGGGCTTCATGTCCCACGTGTCGATCGTCGAAAGCCCGCCCTGCAGAAAGACGACAATCAACGACACATGATCTTTCGAATGACTGGCTGCAAATGTCTGATTCTGAAACAACTGAGGCAGAGTCACCCCCAACCCAAACGCGCCTGTCGTGCCAATTCGCAACATGTCACGCCGACGGATTTTGTCGCAGAATGGTTTGATTGAATTCATCGATTTGTCCTAATGGTTAAACAGGAACTCAAGCGAATTCAGCATGCTCCACGCCAGATCTTCTGTGGCCTGCTGACGGTCTGATTGTGACTTTATAAAATTCACGGCGACCTGTTGTTCGCTCTCCGTGGGCCTGCGGCTGAAGAAGGTTAAATACAACTGTTCCACCAGCGGTTCATCCTGGGAATAATCCTTCTGCAGAGCCACCAGTCGACCGGCCTGATGCGATAGCTTGCTCTGAATCTCAGGCGAATTCAGAACGTGCAGCACCTGGCTGACGGTAGGTTCGGAAATCCGTTCGCAGTCGCATGCGGTCGCTCGCACCGGACGCCCGAAAATCTTCAGCAAGTAATGTTCTGCGTTGCTGTCCCACAACTGAATTGCCCGGCCGCCTTTGGGCACAAAGCGAAACTTTTCCTCAACACCCGTCGTCTGACAAACAGCATCCAGCAGAACTTCCGCTTCCAGTTGCTTAAACAGAAACCGTGAATAGTTTTGTTCGTCAGTTGAGTTCGTGTTGTTGACAGTCCCCGAACGCTGATATGCCAGCGACGATGTGATGGTGCGGATCAGGTTTTTGACATCGAATCGCTTTTCGACAAAACTCTTCGCCAGAGCATCCAGTAACTCCGGGTTCGACGGCGGGTTCGTGACGCGAAAATCATCCACAGGTTCCACGAGCCCCAAGCCCATGAAATGCGCCCACATGCGGTTCGCCAAATTATGAGCAAACATCGGATTGTCGTTCGCTGTCATCCAGTCCACCAGCATTTTGCGGGGATCGGTGGCGAGGGATGTGTCCGGCATCTGAGTATTCAGAGCGTGAGCGAAAACTTCCTGGCCGGTGCGAGGATGCAGGGTCTTCGCATTGCCGGTGGCCTGTATTATCTCGCCTCGCATTGAGGTTTTGAAACTGACTTGATTAAAGAAGGCCTGCATGCCGTAAAAATCTGTCTGACTCCAACGATCAAACGGATGATGGTGACACTGAGCACACTCGATGCGAACTCCCAGAAAGATCTGCGATACAGCACTCGCCATCTTATCCGGCTTATCGACAACCTTATAGAAATTGGCTGCCGGAACATCCGTCATCGGACCTTCCGCCAGCAGCAGCTCTCGCACAAACTGATCCAGCGGCTTGTTCTCCGCACAACTGCGGCGAATCCAGTTGTAGTATTCGAATGCTCGCTTGTGCCCCAACTCACGCCGGTTGACTCGCAACAGATCCGACCACTTCAACGCCCAGTAATCCGCGTACTCAGGACGCTGCAGCAACTGATCCACCAGCATGGAACGGCGATCAGGGTGGGTATCGCTCAGAAAGCTTTTCGCTTCGTCAACGGTGGGTAGAGTACCAATGATGTCCAGATAAACTCGCCTCAGGAATTCCGCATCATTGCATCCGGCAGACGGCAGGATATTCAACTGCTGCAATCGACGGTTGACATATGTGTCAATGAAATTGTTCTCCGGCAGATCTGGATAAGCTTCGATCGCGTCAGGTCGAGGAATCAGAATTCGAAACGTATCCACGTGGCCCAGATACGTCGCCATCACGGCCACGGTTCCCGCCGACTGGCCGATGGTCACCAACCCGCTTGCATCCACGCTGGCCAGTCCGTAATTATTGGATTGAAACTGCGCTAAGGCGGTCACGTCAGATGTCTTGCCGTCACTATAAGTTGCGACGACGTTTAGTTGCTGTTCCCCGCTGAACGGTAACTGACGTTCAGCCGGCGAAAGATCGATCTTCACAATTCGAGGATCTTCTTTGGTACCGAATCGCATTCCAGATGCGATCCAGTCTCGAAGGGTGCTGTATTCAGGACGAGTTTTCTCAAGACGAATTCCACCACCGTGCGGCATACTGCCACAGATTTTCTGCAGCAGCAGACTTTGATCCGGCACTGCTGGGAATACACGCCGCCCGCGGCCTTCCATCACCAGCGCGATGTAGTCTGCCTCCGGATCAAACCCAAAGACCGACAACTTGAATCCATTCTGCCCCTCCGCCTTCCCATGACATCCCGAAGAATTGCATCCATATCGGCTGAGTACTGGAAGGATGTCGTTTTCGAAGTTTAACAATCGTTCTGACTGACCGTCCGAAGAAACGCGATCCTGGCTGTACGCATTTTGACGTTGCAGCAAAAACGCACTGCCAGCAATCAACGCGAGCACGAACAGTCGGCCAAGGTGGTGGGTGGGAGTCAACATGTTTGACTTTATTCAGGCGGGTTCCAAAGCGCAGGGCACACAAGCGGCTGACCTCATGGTAGACGGTTTCGCAGGACCCCGCAAGTTTTATGCATAACAATAGCAGCGACTCATACGCATGTCACTCATCGCGAACGGCAGACTGCTGACCAAATGAACTATCGAGGCAACAACGGGCAGGAGGCAACAACGTGGAGGAGGCAGCAACGGGGACACAGCCAATACTGTTCGGCACTGCCGTTGCTGATAGTCAGATGATAGTGAGCGAGTTCATTGGCTTCGAGCGATGCTTGAGTGAGTGGGGTTGAGTTGTTTGGTGAAGCGGAGGATTTTTTCGCCCTGAGCTTCGGTCATTCGGCTGCGGAGAGTTGTTGATATTCCTTCTCTTTCTGTTCGAACTGAACGTCACGTCCAGCCCATGCCACGACTTTGCCTTGCTCGGAGAGCACGGGGTAGAGGATGCTGCCGCGGAGCGACCAGCCGCGATTATCTCCTGCACCGTCGTTGGGCAGGTAGCCGCAGCGACATTTGGTCATCGACTCAGAGGAAAGGGCGGGGTGGCAGCGGATGTAACCGGCGGCGGTGGGGTTCATTGTTGCGACGTCGCGGATGAGTTTTTCGTCGATGTTGTGAAGTTCGCGGACTCGTTCTTCGGGGGAGTCGATCAGCGGGGTGTTAACGAGGAGAGGGGCAACGCCGTTAAGGATTTATCGTCGTGTTTTCACCGAGTTTCTCGAAGTCCCTTCTCCCCCTGGTAAGGGGGAGAAGGTGGCCGAAGGCCGGATGAGGGGGTTATTCGCTGGATCTGACACTATCAAATACTTAACGGCGTTGGGAGCGGGGGAGCTTTCGGGGATGGGGCGGGCGACTTGCTGGTACCGGCGGCTAGTGCTCTGTCAAGGCTCAATTTTCGGGTACGACGGACTTCCAGTCCGTCGACAAAGGTTACCGCCGACGGACTGGAAGTCCGTCGTACAAATACAATTCAACCCCAACTTTAAAGGTTGACAGAGCACTAGCGGTCTGTTGATTTAATCGTTTAACCCGACCCAAATTTGCCACCGGTCGGTATCGACGATGTCAGGAATCCGTGCATCAGTGTCAGCAGGTTGCCGCGAAATCCGCATTTGTAGGCATGGCACTGAAAGATCTATTGCGGGTTCTCAGTTCCGCAGGCGCTAAGAGTTTTGTTTTCGTGAGAAGTTTCTCGAAATGCGACAGATGTCCGCCGACGGAGCGGCGGACCTACCTCTCCCCTTCGCAGGGGAGAGGAGGATGCGGTCAATTATTTCTCGAACGGTCCTAACGCATGGCGGCTGATAAGACAG
>CAMAVB010000277.1 GCA_945861465.1 Candidatus Kuenenia stuttgartensis | reverse complement strand
CGTGACGAGGACCATTGCTTTCGGAGCGTACTCAATGGAAAATTCACGGACTTGTGTGGTACTGAGTGCGTTGATGCGGGAGTTGATTTCGTCCAGCGACACCACACGACCCAAATGGTACATATCGCGCGCGAGCGAGGACGCGCGCGACGTTGTTGATTCCTGCTGCATAATGAGCGAACTTTTCGCGCGGGCTTTGCAGCGTTGAAGTTCGTCTTCGGTGATTCCTTCGGGCAGTCGCAGGATTTCTGCCACCGTCACATCGAGTGTTTCCTGAGCGCGTTCGGTCGTGGTTCCGGCGTAGGCAAACACGCGCCCTTCGTCTCGCAGTGTGCTGAGTGACGCGGAAATCGCGTAACACAGTCCACGGCGTTCACGAACTTCGGTGAACAACCGGGAACTCATCCCACCGCTGAGCAGACTGACTGCAGCCCAGGCTTCAAAGTAACGTGGATCGCGGTACGGCACCGTGTTCCATGCGAGGCCGATATGCGTCTGAGCGGAATCATGTTCGATATGAAACGGTGACAGCGGCAATGTTCCGCCCACGAGATCCGACACGGGTTCCGATTCCCAGTCCACGAACGCAGCTTCTGTCGTTTCACGAATCTGGTCGAAGTTGACGTTCCCTGCAATTCCCAGAATCGCTTCATCAGGTCGCATGAACTGGCGATAGTGCTGTCGCACGTCTTCGATCGTGATCGTCGGCAAATCGGTAAGTTCGCCTTCCGACGAATTTCCCCACGGAGCGGCATAGCTGTACTGACGCAGCACTTTTCCCAGCCGTTGTCTGGGTTCGTCTTCCAACGACATCAGACTCTGTTCGACCAGATCGCGTGCAGGTTCGAATTCTTCGTCTGACAAGTGTGGTTCGGTAACCATGCGTCCGATGAAAGGCAGCGCATCAATGATACGATCGGCAGTCGTCGCGGCAGAAAATGTCACATGGGCATTACCCACGTGGACGCTGCGTTGCAGACCGAGATTGTCCATTGCCGCGCTGAGTTCCCGCGCAGACAGTCCACCTGCCCCGCGTGTAAACATCTCTGTCAGAATCGCGGCAGTCCCGCAGCGCCCGTCGGTATCGTGCACCCCTCCGGCAGGGACGAGCAGCGTGACCGCCGCCGATTGCACATCCAGCATCGGTTCAACAATGACAAGCAGACCATTGGAAAGACGAAAACTCTGAGGCGAATGGAGCATGAAGGGATTCTGACTTTACAAAAAACGCGATGAACTATTTCTTTGCGGGCAGATCAAAGTCGCCACCAATGTTACGCCACATCGCATGTACATGGTTGGCTTCGTTCTGCGTGTTATTGTACTCGATGATGAACGATTCCCCCTGGACGACATAGTGATGTCGCTGATTGCGTTCTGATTCGCCCCACCAGCCGATGCGGACATCGTCCATTCCGGATTTTTCAATGGCCTTCATACGGTCACGCACGACCTGCACGGGCATGGCGGATACATATTCGGCTATCAATTCACGCAGCAGTTTCTGTTGTTCCGGAGACATTTCTGCGTACCGCAGCCCGACGGCTTCTGTCACGACTGGCTGAGCTTCGCCGGCACCGCGAATATCGTCCGGCGCTACTTTCGCGATCCACATCTGCTTCTGCTGAGCTTCGGTGCATGACTTCAGAATATCGCGAGCCAGATCTTCGCGCTTTCCGAGGACTCGCAGGCTGCGTTTCGGACCGCCATCAATGAGTCCCGGATTGGCTCCGAAGAACTCCGGCGTACTGCTGACGATGACACCGTCCTTAATCATGAAATTTAGTGACAAATGATGACCCTCAAAACGCCATCCCCATTTGCCGGTTGGGCCGGGCGTACCAAAAATTTCGATGTGGTACTTATGCGGATGTCGGCGGTTCCGGCGATACTCTTCTTCGCCTTCTTCGAACAGATACAACACTTCTTCCAGGCTGCGAACCTGCAGCGTCTTTGCATACCCGGCTGCCGACAATCCTGATTTCACGAGTTCATCAGCGGCTTTGCGGGATTCGCCCGACAGATCCCACAGAACGATGCCGTTGCGATCGCGCGGGATGAAGTGCCAGTTGAGGCGTTCCGGATCGTCGTACGAAAACATCATTTTCTGTTTGAGCTCAGCGGGCAGGATCTCCGCAAGCTTTGTGGCGGCAACTGCCATGTTCACACCGGGGCGTTCACTGCCATCGTCGGCGAAAGTATTCCCGTTGATTGGCAAGAAAGCCATTGCCAGCAGAAACAAGGTTGCTGTTTTGATGAGCCATTTCATAGTCATGATCCGTGGGGGGTTTGGGGTGGGAAAATTTTCAGGTCAGTAGTTAAGTGCGGCGATGGCAGCCGAGATTGATCGGTCGACGATCAGCCTGGCGGCCATGCCATTGGTCTGCCGCCAAGGATGTGAATATGCAGATGGTAGACACTTTGCCCGCCGTCCGCGCCTGTATTAACAACGGTTCGATATCCACCATCAAGGCCAAGAATATCCGCGACTTTGGGAACCGTCAGCAGCAGATGTCCACAAAGCTCCGCATCGTCCTGAGCAAGTTGACGCAGCGAGACGATCGGCTTCTTCGGAATGAGCAACACATGCACCGGAGCCTGTGGGGTGAGGTCGCGGAATGCCAGACAGACGTCATCCTCATAGACGATATCCGCCTGTATTTCGCGGTTGATGATTTTCAGAAAGACTGTCAACGAAGATTTCCCTAGCGCATCAGACTGGCTGGATTGGAGCGAATTGTGACGGGCATTGTGAGCGTGGACGGGTTCTCGTGCAACTGACGGCCATTTTCCGGCAGGAAAGCTGCTGAGTACCGGGAAAACCTGCACTTTTCATCCTGGGGAGCGAACAAAAAGCCAGATATCATCAAGCTTGGTCGGCGGTCTGCTGATTTAGTGGTTTTTATGGCTCATGGTCATGCCCACCCTAAGCGCCAGCGAGGAATTCAGCCATTTCGACCTCGCTGGCGCTTCGGGTTGGTATTAAATCAACTCCCCGAAGGCAGGACCTGCACTTGCCGTCGGGACCATTCGTAGGCTCGAATTGACCTGGATTTCTCAAGGTGAATTTCATTTCAACTCGCTCAACCGAAACGACTCCGGGATGAATGTATACAGATGATACCCTGGAAATGCTTTGGCGAGTTCGTCAACGATGGCTGCGTCGTCAGGCAGGCGGCAGACGATGACGTCTCCGGACAAGTCGGGCGGGTTGACGATATAGCTGAGCTGTTGATTTGTGCCACGTTCATCGACCAGAACCAGGGCAGGATGCTGAACCTGTTCAGACGTTGTCAGGCGTCGAAAGTACTCGAAGCGAACACGGGAATACGCTTGTTCGCGGAATGCGGTGGTGACCCGTGACGGTTCCCGGAATGTGTCCGTGTCAATCCAGTTCGGTAGCAGCGAAGCCAAGATCAGCAACGTCAGCCAGAGTGATGACAATCTCGAGCCAAGGTGCGATTGAAGCGTGTTGCTGGCAACTCGCAGTCCGAATGTGGCCAGCAGGATGAGCAACGGTGCGGATTCAAACACGTAGTGCCAGTGCATGATGCCATCGTACCAATACGGGAAATGGACGGCATGCAGCGACAGCACAGCACAAAACAGCAGCAGCGGGCGACGGTCTTTGAAGTCCAGACATGTGGCCAATGCCGCGATGATGCAGAACGTCAGCGCTGCGATCCCGAGCGTCCACCGCAGGCTGTAAATTGTGCGTTTTACGACATTTGCCTGAGCTTTGGCAAACGTCAGATTCTCGTTCTTTGCCCAGTCATCGTACCATTGCAGGACTTTCGATTCCGGCAATGTCGGATCGATGTTGGCATTGTCGAAACCGTAGCGATGGCGCGGCGTCCAGGTGTCAGTGTAGAGTTGGTACGCTGACTTCAACCAACTGCCGGTAATCGCGTGATTCATCAAGCCCAGCACGACAAATCCCAGCAGCAGGGGTATCCCGATTCCCGCGAGAGTTCGTACGGGTGACCATCTCGCAGTCGGTGATCTCGTTTTAATGCTGAACTGCTGCCTGATCACGGCGACCACCAGCCAGATTCCGAACGGAAGCGCGAAGCCTGCTGCAGTCATCGGTCGGCTGAGCATGGCCAGCGACAACGCGGTCCCGGCGACGAAGATGTCGCGGACTCGATCGTGATCCATAAATCGCAGGAACGCCCACAGGAACACGGCCAGAGCCATCATCGTGGGATGATGAGCCAACAGGAGATTACTGAACGTTGCCAGTCCCGGACTCACAGCCGTCAAGACGCCTCCCACGACTGCCCACCGAAACTCCATCAGGCGACAAAGGCAGCGATGAAAGAATACGCAGGCGATGGCACCGGCCAGCCAATGTCCGAAATAGGGATGCTTCACCGCGACGAAGGGAGCCATCCAGAAACCGGTCCACGGAAAATAGCGGCAGGCCGTCGTGGGCCGATTGAGCACGTGTACCTGAAGGAACAAGTCTGGCTGCACCGTCATTGCAGGCCAGGCCAGGCGTCCGGCCAGAAACGTTCTGGCCTGAAGCAGATAACTGAATTCATCGTGATACGCTGGCGGCAGTTCATGGAATCGAATTTCCGTGACCGCATCCTTCTGTCCCGCGATCGCCGCCAATGGCACCGTGCGAAACCCGATCGACGCACTGCTGAGCAATGACAGCAGGAACAATCCGACGGCTGCCGCAGTTTGCACGCTCCCGGATGCTCGCTTCTGGTTTCGTCTCAAGAGAACCGGGCGTCCTGTCGGCAATTTCAGTTTTGCAACTCTCGCCGTTGCCAGCAAGAGGGGTAGAGCAAGCAATACGATCACCGCCAGCGACCAGTCGGCGTCCATCCCGTAAAACCAACTCAACACACCCGCCGGGGATTCTGCAGCTGTTTTTAACCGCGGAACTTCGTGCCACAGCGCGACGGTGGTTGTGACCAGCCAGGCGACACAGACAAACGCCATCCGAATTCTGCCAGTCACCGTGGTGTCGCCTGAAGTAGTAGCGGGTTGTTCGTCCATGGATATCAGGAAACAGGCCAGAAGTGATTACCAGAAAGAGAATGAGCAGTGTAGTGCCTCAGACAGCTTCCCGCGAATGCAGCTTATCGGCAACTTTCCCAGATGGCCTTGCGAAACCGGTGTGTGGCGGAAACAATGCTCCTCAGATTACAGGATCCTCAATGTCCCGCCTCATCCTTATTCTTTGCCTGCCACTTTTCTTCAGTCTGTCGTCCACCGGCAAGTTACTGGCCGATGAACTTGCGCCGTCTGTCGAGCCCGCGGAATCCGTACCGGCTCTGACGACGCAGCAGGTACTCGATGCAATTGAGCAGCTACGATCTCCGGAATTCTTCGTGCGGCAAAGATCGATCGAGACGTTGCAGGCTGTGAACGCGGAACAGATTGGCCTGCTCTCTCAAGCCATTCAGGCCAGTACGGAAAACGAAGTCGCTCGTCGTTGCGTGGACTTGCTGGAACGACGTTACGCGACCGGCGACCGGGATTCCGAAGTCGTGCGCCAGGCGTCCGAAGCGCTGGAAGCTGCTGCGAAATCGGATCGTTGGTTCGTCGCTGAGGCAGCTCATGATTCGTTGGATCGTCACTGGAAACGACGTGTGGAAATCGCGCTGCTGGAACTGCAGAAAATGGGGGCCGGGATGTCGCCAAAAATTCCCGAAAAATTGTGGGAAAGCAACCGTGAATATTCCGGTCCGTTCAACAGGCAGAGTCCGATCGACGACGATCACCTGAAAATATTTATCGATGAACACTGGAAAGCTGACGCAAAGGGATTTGAATTGCTCCGCCGACTCGTGCCACTCGTCAGTCAGGATTTCATGACCGGCCAAAGCCGGCTTTCCGTAGTCCTGATCAATGGTCATACTCAGCAGCCGGAAGAAGAGGCTGAACTCAAAGCAATTTTCGGCGACATCCGCGTAACTTCTCGTGGTGCAGTGTGTCTCGGAATTGTGAGTCAGGGGCAGGACGCCAATCGGAGCGGTGTGGAGGTCGGCCTGGTCCAGCGCGACTCATCAGCATTCCGAGCCGAGATTCGGGCCGGAGATCTATTGTTGAAGTTCAACGGCACGCCACTCAAAGACTTCGAGGAATTGGTCGAAAAGCTCAAGGCGTTCCGGCCCGGCGATGAAGTCATGTTTCAGGTTCGGCGTGTGAGTGAGCGCACGCCGTTTGATGTCAAAGTCAAACTTCAGGGATGGTATGAGCGGTGATGGAGTCAGCTATTTCCGGTCGCAGTCACAGTCCAGTCAGCCAGCTCAGTCGCATCGTTTCCGGAGGGCAGACCGGTGTCGATCGCGCCGCGCTGGATGCTGCCCTGGCCGCCGGGATTGAAATTGGTGGCTGGTGTCCGCGTGATCGGCGTTCCGAAGACGGAATCATACCTTCACGTTATCCGCTGTGCGAAACAGCATCTCGATCGTATGTGGTGCGGACAGAATGGAACGTACGGGATTCTGACGCGACTCTCATTTTGGTCCTGGATCGCATTTCCAGCGGCACGCGGCTGACGGTCGATGCTGCGAAATCGAAGGGTCAGCCACTGAGGATTGAATACCTCTGTGCAAATTCAAAGCCGGGGTTGCTGACGGAAGAGTTGTCGCTGCAGCACCGCGTGGCAGAAGTGAGCGACTGGATTCGCCGAGAACAGATTCAGACCCTCAACGTTGCCGGCCCGCGCGGAAGTTCGCGGAAGGATGTCTATCGGAAAGCCCTGGAGTTCCTGTCGATGCTGTTTGAGGAGATTTCGGTCGTTCCGGGGCAGCGAAAAGTGAAACGGCCCCGGAACAAGTAGCAGATCAGGAATGATCACGGGACAAATTTCAAGATTTCAGATTTCAGATTTCAAATCTGTTTTGATTAAGCACAAATGACCACTTCACAACCCGGATCATTCCATAATTTTTCCATCGTCAAACCGCCGGACGACAACCGCGATCGAATGGTGTGTGGCGACTGTGGCTGGATTAACTACGAAAATCCGCGTGTCATTGTCGGTGCCGTGGTTTGTTCCGGGAAAGACCTGCTTTTCTGCCGCCGGGCGATTCGGCCACGATACGGTTACTGGACGATACCAGGTGGGTTTATGGAACTTGGAGAATCTCCGGAAGACGGAGCAAAGCGAGAAGTCTTCGAAGAAGCCGGAGCGACAATTGAAATCCGCTCGTTGCTGGGTATTTACGCTGTGCCACGGATCGGGCAGGTTCATTTGATTTATCTTGCTGATCTGGTCGGAGGCGAATTCCACGCTGGTGATGAGAGCCTGGAAGTTCAGTTGTTTCCGGCAACGCAGGTGGCAATTCCGTGGGAGGAACTGGCGTTTCCTGTGAATCACTGGACTTTACGGGATTTTTTGTCGCTCAACGGTGCAGAAGTTAGGCAACCATTTACAGCAACGACCGAAGATCTGCTGCAAAGAATGTCGATGGTTGATTATCATCCGCACTTCCCACCGCCCGATGCGGTGAAAGACATAAGCTGATTGCGACAGGGAGTATTCAAAGAGATGATACAACCGATTTCCTGCGGATTTCTGATTGTGCGCGGTAACCCGATTGAATCCTTCCTGCTGATGAAGCATTCTCGGCGCTGGGACCTGCCGAAGGGACATGTGGACGAAGGCGAAACCGAATTGCAGTGCGCCCTGCGCGAACTCCGCGAAGAAACTGGAATTGTGGCTGAAGACATCGAAATTGACCCGACGTTCAGCTACGAAAACCGTTACATGGTCAATCAGAATCGCTATGGTGGAAAAGGCGTCGTCGAAAAGAAACTGCTCGTCTATCTGGCGAGGTTGAAGAACCCGGTAAAAATTACGGTGACGGAACATGACGGCTATCGCTGGTTCAGTTGGAACCCCCCGCACCGCATTCAGGATCTGACCATCGATTCGCTGCTGGAGACCCTGGAACGGCATCTTCAACAACAGACATGACTCCCCCGGCAGTGAGGTATTTTTGTGTAGGTTGGACATGCATGTCCGTCGTACGGCCCGCAAAACGCTATCAATCGGAAGAATGGTCGTGGCTCGACAGCCTTACGAAGGCGGAACGCTGTCTGGTGAATCTCTCGGACAAGAATGTCCAAGCTACAGGAATCGCAGTCTCCGGGGCTGACAGCAATTTCTCGAACGGTCCAATTCGCCTGCCAGATGTCAACGGAGTCGCACGTGTCCAAGTTCCAGCGGATCGCCTTAACTTTCCTGTCGGCATTGCTGCTGAATTTTGCAGCCACTGCTGACGCGGGCGGCCAACTGAGGTTCATTGCGACACAGCAGAAGAAGCCACTGCCGGGAACGGTCCGATTCAAAAATGGCCTGCAGCTGTCGGGCATGTGTTCCAGGGAAAGCCTGCTCAATCCCGACGTTCCCGGCACCCCACTTGAATTGCGGATGGTGGATCAGCGAGCGCGCCAGATTTTTTCATCGAATCGCCAGGCTGATGTTCCAGTGGTCGATCAGGCACAATGGCCCGTGCTGACGTTCAACATTCCGCAGAAGTCCGTGTCTCACAGCACTTTGCGACAGGGTTTTCCTCAGTTGGGTGCGTTTGACGAAAACGGCATCGCAAACGGCATCATTCGATTGCCGGACGGTGAGGAAGAGAAGATCAGTGTTGGGATTGTTTCTGTGAACGAACTCTATGCGGAGGTCCGTTCGTTGACTCATCGCTGGAACTACGCAATTGCGTTCGATGCAATTCCCAGTGACAAGCTGGTCAGTATTCTGCAACACGAGCCGGAATTTAGAACCAATGCATACCGCAGGCTCGAGATGATCCGGATGCTGATCAGGGGAAAACGCATCGTGGAAGCCGGGGTGGTACTGCAATCAATGCAGCAGGACTTCCCGGAACTCAAGGCTGAACTGGCAGAAAATCAGCAGTCAATTCGCGAAGAATTGGCACGGCAGATTGCGACAAGTCTTGAGAAACGCAGCCTCGCTGGACAACATCGCACCGCTGCCCAGTACGCCCGGGTTTACCCTCAGGAAAACCTGACGCCAGAGACTCTCGTGCGTGTCGGGCAACTGACGCAGCGCTATGACGACATTGATCGCCGTCTTGCATCAATCCGACTGGCACTTCCGGAACTGGCCGGTTCACTGGATGACGCAATGCTGCGAACACAGGCACAACAGGCAGCTCGAAACGTCATCGATCATCTCGATGCTGACACCATCGATCGCTGCGCCGCATATGAACTCATCGCGGATGTTGCCGACATTCCGCCAGCGAACAAACTGGCAATGGCGATGTCCGGCTGGCTGATGGGAGCGGAATACTCCATTCAGAATCTGCCGGAGGCTCTGTCGCTGTTTGAAGGACGGCTACTGGTGATCGACTTCCTGACGACCGACGACGACGAGGTCGATGAACGTCGCAGTCTGGTGGATCGCTTAATCAAGCTGGAAGGCCTGAGTGCCAATCGAGTTGCCGCGATTGTGCGTAACGTGTCGTCTCCGCTGCCGATCGCAGTGTCGGTCGATGCGGAAAGTGCGATTGGTCGATTTTCTATTCCGGCGACAGAGGATTCCGCCGGGGCCATTGGGTTTGTGCCACCGGAGTACCATGAATCTCGCCAGTACCCGTTGGTGATTGCTTTTCCGGGGGAATTTGCAACGCCGGAAAATTATCTGGCGTGGTGGCAATCTCAGGCTGAACAGTCCGGCACAATCATCGTGGTGCCGCAACTCTCAGAGGACGGATCGATCGCCTATGGAGCGTCCGCTGCAGAACACACCCGGTTTCTGAATTTCCTGCGCAAGTTGAAACTCGGTCTGCGGATTGATGATGATCGCGTTTTTGTGGCAGGGCACGGCATCGGTGGAGAAATCGCGATGGATATGGTGACATCGCATCCTGATTTGTTTGCCGGAGTGGTCTCCATCTGTGGACTTGGCCGAAAGCACTTGCAGTGGACCGTCTGGAATGCCGTTGACGTCCCGTGGTACGTCGTCGTGGGCGATGGTCAGGGGGGCTGGTATGAACGTGCCGGGATCATATTAACGAAACTGATGAAGCGTTCTGACGACAGCGGTCAATTCTGCGACGCCATGATTGTGAAGTATCTGAATCGAGGCCCTGAAAGATACTTTGAGGAAGCTGACGACGTGTTTGCCTGGATGGCAGTTCATCGTCGCGATCGATTTCCGGAAAAAATCTACGCCGACATTCTGCGCAGCACGGACTTAAGCTGGTCGTGGGTGCAACTGGAATCTGTGCCCACTCAGTTCACCAAGCTGGATGCGCCGAGTCAGCCAGGTGACGACGGATTTCATCCCGCGCGGTTGAAGGCACGTCGCACGAGTAAGTACTTTGCCGTGGAAGCCGCACCCGGTAAAGCGTGTTCCGTTCTGCTGTCTCCCGAGATGCCGGACTTCGACATCCAACAGCCGTACATTGTCAGCAAGGGCAGCAAACGTGTCACGGTCAATTACGACCCTGATATCCGCGTCCTGCTGGAACAGGTCCG
>CAMAVB010000276.1 GCA_945861465.1 Candidatus Kuenenia stuttgartensis | reverse complement strand
GACAGGCCTTCTCGCTGATAACCGCGCAATTCGCCCTTGAATGACGCCGGAACCTCGACCTGTTCCATGCCACTGAAGTTGCGGAATCGTTCCCGCATCGCTTCGAAGCCTTCGTCGATGTCAACGTTGTCCTGCGATGCCAGCAATGCATCGAGCAAAGCTGCCTGCGACGTGGAAAATCGCAGACCGTCTTCGGTCGCCGTACCCAGGCCGGAAATCATGCCGATCTGTTCCAGCCATTCTTCCGGAAGTATGCCAAGTGAACCGTCGTCCAGACGCACGGTGGAATCGCCGCGTTCGAGGGCTCGCAGCAGTTCCGGGAAGGAGACGCCGCGACCTTCGAAATCCACGTCTGTGTGAACATCGAACCAGTCCAGATCCGACGTGACGCGAAACCGCATTCCGCCCGCCTGACGCACTTTACTGCCGTCCGCAAAGATTGCCCAGCCGCCATCGACCAGTTCACGTACGGCTCGCCCCAGATCTCGCCGCGCGATCTCCACATTGATCGACTGTTTGAGATCACCCAGCCGACGGCGGAAACCGACCTGACGCAATTTTTCCCAGCACGTGCCTTCGAAGTGACGATCACGAATGATGCAGCGACTACTCTCTCGCTGCACAACCGCCCACCTCGCACTGCTGCCGGAGACCGGAGTGCCAAGGTAGTCGAAAATGACTTCCGCACTGAGCGAATCGTTGCGCCAACGATTCATCGCCGGCGACGTAATCCGGAGTACCGGCGATGGTTTGACACGGACTTCTTCCAGCTGCAACTCTTTCGGCAGATCAAGTCGCGGCAGTGACGGAATATCGAGCAGTCGATCCACAAAGTCATGCTCATCGGCTGCCGGAATATGCAGCGCACCGCCGTCCGTAAGTGCCTTCATCCATTCCGACGCACCGAAGTCGCGCAATAACCCCAGCGAATCGTTGGTGACGACAAAGCCGCCTGGCACCACGAGAGGCACGTCCGCCAGTTCCATGACTTCTTCGTTGCGGATCAGCAGGCCGGCAACTTTCCAGCCTTCGACTTCCGTATCACGCCGCACGCGAATCGTGAGTTCCCACGCTTCTGAATCGTCCCAGTTTAATATCTGCTCACCCGCCTCGTCACTGCCCAGAATTCGCAAACGACCGCTGCGGCACATGCCGGGAAGGACGAGCTGCCCAAGTTCAAATGGCACATAAAATCGATGTGCTGAAGTACGCAGTTCGGCCTGCTGCGTCGTCCAGTTGTTTCGCTCCGGGATCGCTCCGGCAAGGTACGACAGAAATGTCCGATCGTCTTCGTGTTCGATATGATCCAGTTCCCCCGGACGGACTTTGAGTGGTTTGATTTTCCCCCACTGTCCACCCGCGCGACGCTGACGTTGTGAAGCCTGAATCACAAGTTTGCCGGCTTCCTTACTGGCCTCCAGATCCACTTCGTAAAAAATCTGGCGCTCTTCAGGATCCGATTTTTTGCGGCCATCCGTCGGGCCGTCCATGTTGTCTTTGAGTTCAATCAGTCGCGCTTCCCACGGACGCAATGTGCGCTGCATGGGCTGCGCCTTGGGACGCGCTTTTCCGCGCGGCAGGTTTGTACCGGCATCCGGATCTGCTCCAGCGTCCAGGTCATCGACCGAGATCGGTTGATATGCATTCGGTGCCATGAACGGCGTCATCCGACCGGGGCGCATTGATGAACTCACGTAGCCGCCGGAATCCGTCGCCAGGATCGTAGCCCACAGGTGCTTGCAGACTTTGCTCTTGGCAAACTGGTCGCACGTACAGAACAGACTGACGTCATCCGGCTGGTAACGAAGCTGTGTTTGATACTCAGCGCCGTCAATGACAAGTCCGAACACGTTTTCCGAAGTCACGCGTACCAAGGTGATTCGTTCGGCCTCAATGTAGGCCGCGCCACGATGTCTCAGGTCCGCACGAAAACGGTTTTGCATTAACTCCGCGAGCGTCATATGTCGATTCTGTCGGTCAATTCACGCGGTGACGACAAGCGTCTCCGCCGGTCTCGGTGGAAATAAGTCGCTTGATGCGACGGTCGATGTCCCGCTGGAAGCATTGAGCTTCCCGTCTGAGAATTGTAACGAATAAAGCCAGATAAGAGACATCGTGTCCCACTGGCTCGATCGTATCTCAGCGCAGCGGATCGGGAAGGGTAATCGAAACCAACCCGTTTCCGCCAGAACAGCCTGGGGAATTCGCGAAGACTGCGCGAATTCAGCCGAGTTTTCTCACGACTTGCTTTAAGAAACCGGCAGAAAACCCGTGACCAACGGATACTTGACTTTGTCAGCGTGAATAGTTGGTCTGTGACGGGGCCGACCCGGCAGGAAGTCGAACGCATACTGAAAACCCTCGCTTTTGGCCAATGGCCCGGCTATGTACTTCCAGAAACTGTGCACGAATCCATCATCCTGCCTGACCTGCCATCTTGTATTCCAAATGAGTTGCGTCTCCGTACTCGTTAAGTTAGGTTGCTGAATTGATCATTTACCAGTCCGATCTGGACCGGGATTCCGGACGCAAACCAACGACGAAATTCTGCAAGGGACTGTGAGCAGTCGAAAGTGTCCATTTCCCGGCTCGTATTACCGGATACGTTTTTCGCCAGTCGATCCTGAAACAAGATTGCGAATGGACGGCCTCCGGTAATTTGCTGAAAGAGGCAGAAGATGGTTCACAACTGGTTCCGACAGATTGAGTCTCGATGGAATTGGTCTGTCAATCATCGTTCGCTGATGAGCCGCCGGCGAAAGCGAAAGGCGGCGGCTGGAAGCACCGAACCGCTGGAAGAACGATGCCTGCTGTCGTCGGTCTCGGTCATTGCCAGCGACCCATTTGCGACTGAAGGCTCCAGCACAGGCACGTTCGTGTTTTCGCGCGATGGCAGCTTGTTTCAGACGCTGAGTCTGAGTTTTTCGTTGAGCGGATCGGCGACGGCGGGGGGCGATTATCAGTCGCTCGGCGGCAGTATTACAATTCCTGCGGGCGCTGCTTCTGTGTCAGTCGCTGTCGTACCGATCGCTGATTCAACCGTTGAAGGGACTGAGTCCATCACGGTGACGCTTGGGCCGGTCGCAGGTTACTCGACGGATCTCGTCTCGGCGACGATCAGCGTGCGCGATGCGTTTGATGGAGCGGGTGTCGATGCGCTCGTCCCGCTGAACGAGACTTTCAGTCTGCACTCACTGCCGGGGTCGCATCATACGATCTATCTCGACTTCGATGGCGGTGTGGTCAATGACCCATCATGGAACAGTGGCAGCACAATCAATGTGAATCCCTTCAGCCTCGACGCTGCTAATGCATTCAACGACAGCGAACTTGCGACGATCCAGCGGGCCTGGGAAGTTGTCGCCGAGGATTTTCGACCGTTCGGTATCGACGTGACGACCGAGCTGCCAAACATCGAAAAGCTGCGCAAGGTTGGCGGGAGCGATACCGAATGGGGCGTCCGCGTCATGATCGGCGACCCCATTGAATACAACACCGGAGCGACCGGGCGGGCTCAGACTGGCAGCTTTAATGCTGCCTATGACGCGGTCGTGTGGGTGGACCTGTCCAACTCGGGCTTCACGGTACAGAACGCCCGTACCGTCGGCGGGATTGCTTCCCACGAGATCGGGCATGCGCTTTATCTTGATCATGACACCGGCAGTCCGGGAGGCGAGTATTACGAAGGTCAGGGCACGGGTGAAGCCGACTGGTCGCCCATCATGGGGAATATCTTCCCGAGCTCCATCACCACATGGAGTCAGGGAAGTTATCCCACTGCCGGCAACTTCGAAGACGACCTTGCGATCATGAGCACGCAAAACGGATTCACGTATCGGCCCGATGATCATGCCGACACGGCACCGCTGGCAACTCCACTGTCGTTGCTCAGTGAAGGACACCTGCTGGCGGAAGGGAATATCGAACGGAACACCGACTCTGATCTGTTTTCGTTCGTTTCGACCGGTGGCGCGACGCGAATCAGCGTCGCACCAACCAGTGTCAGTCCAAACGTGGATTTGATGGCCGAGCTGTTCGACAGCGCGATGAACCTGATTGCGACCAGTGACGTGACCAGCCAATTGGCTGCAATGCTCAATCAGATACTCGCCTCAGGCACTTACTTTATCCGGGTGAGCGGAACCGGCAATCTCACCTGGAATACCGGCGGCTATGACGACTACGGAAGTCTCGGTGCGTACGCCGTCGAGATCGGTGGTTCTCGATTGTTTCAAAACGGCGTTGATGGCTACGTCGGTACGGCAGACACCCAATTGCTGGCCGGCTTGCCTGCGACGTCGAACGGTTCTGCCGTGCTTCTGGGTGCGGACACGTCCCCGCAGGAACAATCGTTGCTGCAATTCGAGGACATCTTCGGTTCAGGTTCAGGACAGATACCGCTCGGATCGATGATCAATTCAGCGACTCTGAACCTGAACGTGACCGATTTTGGCGACCGCGTCGAACTGCATCGGATGCTGACGGCCTGGACCGAAGCGTCCACGTGGAGTTCCTTTGGTTCCGGCATTCAGGCAAACGGGATCGAAGCCTCGACGACCATAGATGGCACGATCTCAGGCAACGTGGGAACTGCTTCGATCAACGTCACTGCCGCACTGAGCGCCTGGGTCGCCGACCCTGCCACGAATTTCGGATGGGCTTTGTTGTCAACCGGGACCAACGGGATTGACATCGATTCGTCGGAGGCGGCGAGCATCATCCGCCGCCCGTCACTTGTTGTGAGATTTACGGCTCCCAGCGGCTCGATTGCCAACGTCGCCCCGGTAGCGAGCAACGACAACGCATCGACCGGCATCAACATGCCCGTCACGGTGATTGTGCTGGGCAATGACACCGACGCGAATGGAGATGCGCTGAGCGTCGGGTCGATAAGCACATTGCCGACTCACGGCACGGTCGTGCTGAACGCGAACAACACCATAACGTACACTCCATCGAACGGCTATATCGGCGGTGACAGTTTCACGTATGTCGCGAACGACGGTTCGCTCAACAGCAACGTGGCGACGGTCAGTATTGCGGTTGTCGATGACGAAACCCCGCCGCCCCCGCCGGTTGGAGTCGCGGCGCAGTACTCCGTCAATCAGTCCCCTCGTCTGCAACTGGGCGACGCCCCGTTGACCGGATACGCCGGCAGCTCGCTCGATCAGATTGCGATTCTGTGGCAGACTGTGTCGGGTGGCAGTGGGACGCAGGACAGTTTTACGGTTCAGTACCGACTGGCGGGGACAACCAATGCCTGGCAATTCTCCGGAGCGATTGCGCAGACGGTGACGGGCGTTGGTGGTAGGATCGTGCATGAGACATCGATCACTGGGTTGCAATGGAATTCCCGCTACGAATATCGTGTGCGACATCTGCGGGCCGGAGGACTGGTGCAGCAATGGAACAATGAGTTTCACACGCGGCTGCAATCAGGAGACTCCTCGAATTTCAGTTTCGTCGCGTATGGTGATTCAGCCTCCGCGTCGTCGTTGACCGGCTTCCGGAACGTGCAAAGTCGCATCAATCAAATGGATCCTGCGTTCGCCGTACTGCTGGGCGATAACGTCTACACCGCTGGCTCGCACACAGAATCAGACGCGCGGTTCAGCCCCGCTTTGAATCCGGAAGCCACCACCTGGATGGGGAGTCACATCGACTATCCTGGATTCGGCAATCACGACATTGGCACCAGCAGCGGTGAGCCGTCTGAGCAGAACTTCGCGGTGCCCGTCCCCGTGACAGGAGTCGATTCTCCGGTCGCACCGCCATCGACCGAGCGCGCCGAGCACAACTTCAGCTGGGACTACGGCGACGTTCACTTCGTCACCTTCGACTCAAATTCGTATACCGATCCCACTCGTCGCGCTGCGCTGATCAGTTATGTCGTCGCAGATCTTAACGCATCGACCGCGCGCTGGAAGATCGTTTATGGACATCATCCGATCGCGTCTGCCCCCGAAAAAGAAAGCGAATGGAACAGCACGGCAGGACGGTCCTATTACGACGATGCTGTCAGTCGCTTCACAGCGGCAGGGGTCGATCTGTTTCTGGTCGGTCACTCGCACACCTTCAGTTGGACGCACCCTCTGATCGGGCGGCTGAGCAATGGCGCTATCGCTCACGACAACGGCGATTACGACTCGTTTGCGACCGGCACGGGATTGGTGCAAGTGGTCGCGGGCACTGGCGGTGCAGGACTGCGAAGCGGCAGCCACTCGAATTATCCCTACGTCGCTGCGGCATGGACGACGAATGAGACTTACATTGACGGCGTCGTGAATCCCACAAGCCAGCGATCTGAAGACGGCTTCGCGAAGATCGACGTGACTCCGGAATCGCTCACGATCAGCTACATCGCAGCGGATAACGGCGCGGTGATCGGATCACTCACCATCACCGACAACACATCGACAAATCAGACTCCTGTTGCAAACAATGATTACGCAGTGACGAACGTGGACTCGCTGGTCGAAATCAATGTGCTCGATAACGACACTGACCCTGAAAGTCAGTCGCTGACACCGAGCATCCTTGCGCAGCCTGCGCACGGTACGGCAACAGTGAATGCCAGCGGCACGATCACGTATGTGCCAGCGACCGGATACGTCGGCAGCGACTCCTTCACGTACCTCGTGTCTGACGGCGTCACCAACAGCAATCCCGCGTCGGTGAGCCTGACCGTGAATGCACAGCAACTGACTCTGGCGCAGTTCGATCCTGTCGGCTCGCAAAGCAGTGCGAACCTGTCGGGCACGACCGGCGTCGCCGGCGTGACGGTCGGCAGCCTGAGTCGAGTCGGCGCGGGTGGCGGCACCAACACCAACGTATTTCCGGTCTATTGGTACGGCAGCCAAACGCTCGACACGGCTCAATATCTGACATTTGCGGTAACGACAACCGGCGCATTATCGGCGGACTTTGAGAATCTGACCGTGTCGTTTCAGGAGTGGGTCAATGGCACCTCAAACGTCGCACTGCGCACGAGTCTGGACGGGTTTTCGGCGAACGTTGACAGCATTCAGGCACTGGCCGATTCCGGCAGCGCGGATGTGGTGTTCGATCTCTCGGTGTTGCCGAGAGCTCTGGGCACGACGACGTTCCGAATTTATGTCTTCGACACAATCGACGGCACGTCCGGCTGGCGCGACATCCGCAGCAGCAGTTCGAATAATGGACAGGGAATTTTGCTCGAAGGAACGGTCGTCCCGAATTTCGCTCCTGTCGCGATGAACGATACTGTATCCACGAACGAAGACGCGCCGATTCCGATTCACGTCCTCGGCAACGACAGTGACTCTGACGGCAATTTACTCACTCCGGTGATCCTCACTCAGCCGACGCACGGAACGGCGAACGTCAATGCGAACGGAATGATCACCTACACTCCCGCAGCGAACTACAACGGTTCTGATTCGTTCACCTATCGGGTCACTGACGGCGGACTCAACAGCAACGTCGCGACGATCAACATCAGCATCGCCGCTGTAAACGATGCGCCGACGGCTGTCGATAACTTTTTCTCGACGAACTTCAGCACGGTGCTCGATGTCCCGGCAGCAAGTGGAGTCCTGGCGAACGACTCGGACGTCGATAGCAACGCGCTGACTGCGTCCCTCATCACAGGCCCGCTTCACGGCGGTGTGACTTTGAATGCAAGCGGTTCGTTCCAATATGCACCAACAGCGGGCTATGTCGGCACAGACTCATTCACGTACTCAGTCACCGATGGCCTGCTGACTTCGCAAGCCAGCGTCACGGTCACTGTGAATCCACCGCCCGACGATCACAGCAATCTGCTCAACTCGACTGCAACCGCGATCTCACTTTCCGGCGGCACCAGGGGGCAAGGTTTTGCGTCCGGGAACCTTGAAGTTGCTGATGATCGGGACGTTTTCCGAGTCGCTGTCGCGAACGGCGTTATCACGCTGGGACTCAATGGAGTCAACGGACTCGACACTTACCTGCGCGTCTACAATTCCGTCGGCACGCTGATCGGTTCGGATGACGACAGCGGTCCGGGATTCAGCAGCGCGTTGTCGCTCAGCGTTTCTTCCGGCACGTACTACATCTCGACCGGCAGTTACGCCGATTCAGCAACAGGCAGCTTCACGCTCGAGGTCGAACATCGCGAGAAGAAGACGAAGATGTTTCAACACGGCGTCGGCGGATACAGCAGTTCGTCCGATACTTTCCTCTCCGGCGACCTCCCCAACACAAGCCGCGCGACGGCAGTCATCAATGAGGTCGATCTCTCATCGACGACGTTTCACGAACACACGCTGTTGCAGTTCAGAAACCTGTTCGGCAGCGGGGCCAACGAAATTCCGTTTGGCAGCGAGATCGTCTCGGCGACGCTGACTTTCTACGTCGTCAACAGCGGTGACCGAGTCAACATCCACCGGATGCTGACTGCATGGACTGACGCCGCAACCTGGAACAGCATGGGCTCCGGCATTCAGGCCGACGGGATTGAGGCCGTCCCGACACCTGATGCGCAAACGCCGGTCTTCACTTCTACCGGCTGGCAGAATCTGGTTGTGACATCGACCCTGGTTGCATGGGCCGCAAACCCGGCAAAGAACTTCGGCTGGGCGCTGCTGCCGACCAACACCGACGGTGTGGATATTTACTCGGTCAACAACAGCAGCAACTGGGTACCTCGCATCAGTGTCGAATACCTCACCCCGAAGAGCGACCTTCACGCGAACACGCCTGACGCGTCAGCGTCGTCGCTGCCAGTCGTCAATAACTATGCCTCACTCTTTGGCACACTCGAAACCGCCGGAGACAGAGACGTCTTTCAGTTCACTCTCACTCAGACCCGCACAATCACCATCAATCTGTCTGCCACCGGGACCGGAACACCGATCGACACCTACCTTCGCCTTTACAACGCATCCGGGATGCTGAACGCGGAGAACGACAACGCCACGACTGGAACCAACAGTCGGCTGACACTCACGCTGGGCCCCGGCACGTACTTCGTTTCTGTCGCCGTCAACCTCGACACGGGCATCGGCGACTACTGGCTGGAGTTGTTTCTGTAATGTGCAGGTGAAGCAGGCGACCCTGGGCCATGAGTCGTAAACGAGGGCTTTGTTACGCAATGATGTCGTGAGCCACGTTGCCGTACACGTCCGTCAGTCGAAAGTCGCGACCGGAATAGCGGTAGGTGAGCTGTTCATGCTGGATGCCCATCAGATGCAGGATCGTCGCATGCAGATCATGGACGCTCATGCGATTTTCGACGGCTTTCACACCCAGATCGTCGGTGGCTCCGAAAACCATACCGCCGCGAATTCCACCACCGGCCAGCCACATGCTGAAGCCGGTTGCGTGGTGATTGCGGCCCTTGTCGCCCTGGGCCGTCGGAGTTCGTCCGAATTCACCACCCCACACGATCAGCGTCTCCTCAAACAGTCCGCGTGACTTCAGGTCGGCAATCAAAGCGGCAATCGGCTGATCGCTTTTCAATGCGTCGCGGCGATGATCCATGATGTCTCCGTGCGCATCCCAAGGCTGCCCGCTGCCGTAATACACCTGCACCATGCGGACCCCGCGTTCCACAAGTCGCCGGGCAATCAGGCATCCGTCCGCAAACTCGCCGGAACCGTAACCGTTACGAGTCAATTCCGACTCGCGGCTGATATCGAACGCTTCCTGCGCTTCCGACTGCATACGATAGGCGATTTCCAGAGACTGAATTCGTGCTTCGAGCTGAGAATCCTGGGGTCGCCGCTCCAGATGCTTCTGATTCATCTGCTGCATCAGATCGAGCAGTCGCCGCTGACTCGGAGTTGTGACAGCCGTATTTTTCAGGTGACCGATCACTTTGGCCGGATCGATCTTTCCGTTATCGACATGTGTCCCCTGAAAGATCCCGGGGAGAAAACTGTTCGACCACAGAGCCGGGCCGACCACCGGTTTGCCGGGACACAACACGACGAAGCCGGGGAGGTTTTGATTCTCGGTGCCCAGTCCATAGGTGAGCCATGACCCCAGCGACGGTCGAATCGGCTGCTGGCTTCCGGAGTTCATCATGAACAACCCAGGCTCATGATTCGGAGTGCTCGTGTACATTGACCGAATGACGCAGATGTCATCAATGCATTCACCGACGTGTGGATAGAGTTCGCTCACTTCAATTCCGCTTGCACCCATTGCTTTGAACTTGAATGGCGACGGCATGTAATTACCGCCAGGGCCGGGCTTGCCTGCCTGAGTTTTCAGTTCCGGCTTCGGATCGAAGGTGTCAACATGCGACGGCCCGCCGTTCATGAAGAGAAAGATCACATGCTTGGCACGTGCGGGAAAATGCGATGGCTTTGGAGTCAGAGGACTTTCCGCCAGTTGTTCCGCGGCGCAAACGCCCGCGAGACCCACCATTCCGAATCCGGCGGCGGTACGAGTCAGCATTTCTCGACGTGAGACATATGGCGGAGACAACATGGAATATTGATTCATGATTCAGATCACCTGTTTGGGTTCCGGCGAGCGGCAGGGCGTCAGCCCTCCGAGCAAACGCACTGGACAAGACACGGAGGGCTGACGCCCTGCC
>CAMAVB010000275.1 GCA_945861465.1 Candidatus Kuenenia stuttgartensis | reverse complement strand
TCCTCGCAACAATCCGGATCTGATGCGCCGCATCGGATTCTGCCCTGGCTTTGAAGGTATGTACGCTTCCGTCAGCGGGATCGAATGGGTGATCTATCTGCTGGAGATGCAGGGGTATGCTCACCGCAACGCGCGTCAACGCGCTTTGGATTGCATGAAAATGGTGGGGATGGCGGAAGGGATGTCTCGTCCGATTTCCAGCTATTCCCGCGGGATGCGACAGCGAACCAAGCTGGCTCAGGCGATTTCACACGAACCAGAACTGCTGATTCTGGATGAACCTCTGAGTGGCCTTGATCCGATCGGGCGAGCCCAGATGACTGACCTGCTGCGCAACTGGATCGCGATGGGCCGCAGCATGATTATCGCCAGCCATGTGCTGCATGAGATCGAAGCCCTGACGCAGTCATTTCTGCTGATCTCCGGTGGCCGTGTTCTGGCGTCGGGCACGGCCGAAGAAGTTCATGAGCTGCTTTTTGACGTACCGCTGGAAATTCATGTGCAGTGCAGTGATCTGCGTGGATTTGCAGCGAAAATACTGGCGGCGTCTCTCGCGGACTCGGCGAAGATCAGGAGCACGAATTCCGGCAACGAAGTGGTTGTGCTGTCAACGCGACACGCTGGCCAAATTTCTTCCATGATTCCGGGATGGATGAAAGACGATGGACTTCAGATCTACGAAATCCGCACCGCGGATGATTCGCTGCAGTCGCTTTTCAATTCTTTGATGAAGATTCACCGAGGTGAATTGTGAACGCCTTGCGGGCCGTATTTGTGTACGAGTGGAAACGATCGCTGACGCTGGCGCGCATTGCCTGGTGGTTGGCCATGGCCGCATTTCCGGTCATGATCACGATTCTGATAAGCACGCTCGGTGAATTTGAAAACCAGATCGACATCGCGACGCAGAAGTCCACATGGTCGATCACTCTGTATGCACTGATCCCCTGCGTGTGCGTTGCCTTGAGCGTCCTGTTGACGGCAGCTCCAGCCGTGGCTTCGGAACTGGAACAACGCAGCTGGGCATATCTGGCGACGCGACCGAATGGCATTCGCTGGCTGCTGCTCGGGAAGTATCTGGTTTCAGTGACATGGGGCACCACAGCCGCATGGCTGGGGGCAGCATTGTCAGTGGCGCTGTGCGGTATGGATGAACAGTTGCGGATGCTGCTGAGTCTGCTGGCGTTGAGTCTGCTGTCGGCGATCGCATATTCTGCCGTCTATATGCTCCTCGGAGCCATCTTTCCCAAACGGGCGATGGTCTTCTGCATGATGTACACCGTGATTGTCGAACTCGTCTGCGGTTCGATTCCGGCAGTCATCAATCGCATGACCATCCAGTTTCGACTGAGGACACTGTTCGTCAACTGGATGCCGCTGGATGAACGCATGAAGGCAGACTCGGTCTTTCAATCCGTGATGATCGACGGATCATCATTTATGCAGTGTTTCTGGTTGATTACGATCAGTGTCCTGTTTCTGGCTGCCGCCGTTTGGGTCGCGCATCGCAAGGAATTTACGTCGGCAACCGAAGGGGATGTTTAGAAACCCACCAGCCGGATGCTGTCCACCATGAACATGATGTCCGTTTTCGGGCGCACGATGAACAGATTCAGCGATTCAATCCGAGTCATGTCCATCCGTCGCGATGCGGGAGCGTTCCGCACTTCGGTAAGTTCAATGCGGACGTGGACAGGTTGCCCTGATGGAAGTTCGACGGAAGTGCCAAAACGGTCTGTGGTCGCATTACCGGATGCCGCATGGAATTCGTCAGCGATACTGATTGCCATTGTCAGCGGATTGTCACCTGGATTGAAGACGTCCATTTCCAGAGAGGTCGCCTCATTCCAGTTATGGATTGGCCACTGAAGTTTGGCTCCTGGGTACTCCGTGCCAGCAGCTCCCCGGACGCAAAGCGATGCGGAACCCTGGGTCGACCATTTCGTCGTTTGATGAATTGCCGCTTCGTTCGAGCACCACATGTGCAATTCCCTCGGGCGCTCAAAAGATGCCAGCATTGGAAAATCCTTGTGCTGCAGGTAGCAATCGTGCAGCTCAAAAATCGGCGACCAACTCGCCGCGAACAGCAAGCCGACAGCGATCAGCGAAAATCCTATGCGGCAAGCTCGAGTCCTGAGTTGGCGACTGAGACACCAGAACATTCCTGCGGCAACACCGCATCCGTTGGCAATCACGTCACTCACACTCGGTGATCGCCCAACACTTCCCTGCAGTATTTCGCAGGCCGCGCCCAGCACGATCAGCACGGTGACAAGAACAATCAGTCGTCCCGTCCCCAACGGCAGAATCCTGTGCCATGACTGCGGTAACCCAATACAGGCTGGATCGAACAGTCCGACCACCAGCAGGAATGCCAGCAGGAACGAAGGTGCATGAGCCAGATTGAATAACTCAGTCCAGTATCGACCGGACATCGGAAACGGAAACAACAGCACAATTGCGAGCAGACAAGCAATGCCTGCGACAATCAGGCTTCGCCCCAGGTAAAGGTGTTTGCTGCGGATGGGCGCGAGAACTGGTTCAGGCTGAGTCATGGCTGATTCAACGGCTCCCATTGTCGGGCTCCGACAACTCGGGACGCTCTAACTCTCAGAATCGTCACACTCTGTGTCCCACGCAATGTCGCATTCATCTTTCCCCGCTTCTCTGTTCTTCGTCTCAGGAGCGACCAGAAAACTGCCGATCAAACCTCGCGGACTGCCCTTTTTGCGCAGTCAAAACAATGAGTTTAGCAACATGAGACTGCAATCGAAATGGACTCCGGGCCTCGCAGTCAAACATTCAAAGACACGGTGACATCATGCGATACGACATCGCAATTATTGGAAACGACGAAGCGGCGATTGAAATGGCATGCGTGGCAAGCGGTGCAGGGAAGCGCGCTGCAATGGCATTACCAGAGCAACGCCATTCGTCGTGGATGATGGAACAGGCGCTGAGACGACTTGTCACGGAATTGTCAGTCGATTTCACCACAGGCCGCCGTTCACTCCTTCGCCGCAGCGGCACGCCGCGTTTGCTGCAGCGCCTGTTGGCCGGCGCCATCAACTCGGAAACCTCTGATGCGATTGAGTTGTTGGAGCGATTGGGTGTGGACGTTTTGCCGGGAGAGTCACGTTTCCTGAGTCGCAGCAGTATCGCCATCACAAGTAGAATATGCTGTAAGCGGACGGTCGTGAGCGCGAACAACATCGTGATCGGAACGGGCGTGCGTCGTACGGCTGTTCATCGTCCATTGGGATTGTTGCCATTCCGGCGCGTCGAATCGTTTCTCGAAGGACGAAGTCTTCCCGAATCATTGATTGTGCTGGGCGGCGAAGACTTTGGTGCCGGGTTTGCTTCCTTTCTTAGTCTATTTGGCGTGCATACCAGTCTGCTGGCTCGAGAAAACAGCGATTGCGATCTGCTCGAACTGGCAGAAGGCGCTGGTGTGCAGATCGTTCATCATCCGGCGGAACTCGGGCTGACGGGCGACGGACCTGATTCGTTCGACGATCAACAGATTATGGACTGCCGCAGTACGTTAGGGTTCACCGAGCACCTTGGCTTGCCAGCCATCGGGATCGAACCCGATGAACATGGTCAACTCTGGTGCGCCGCTCATCTGGAGACATGGTGTTCCGGAGTATTCGGGATCGGATCCGTCGTGGGCTTTTCCGCCGATGAAGCCTGTCATCCGTCGATTCAGGCTGAGCGTGTTCTGAACCGGATTCAACACGGCATTCAGGCACCCTACTTCCTGCGCAGCCGCCTCGGGTTTCCGTTCCGGCCAGAAAGTGAGCCAGAATTCCAGTCTGCCGTTCTCGTGGGCGAGCGGCAGAAATGAATTTCAGCAGCTGGATGCGCAAGAATTCAGAGAGGCTTGGCCATGGCACTCCCGCGATCTCTTGTTGCATCACATCACCAGACGGATACAATCCTTCTGGCTGGGAGTTGCAATTGATGTCATCGTGGAGCCCGTTCATTGTCCATTGTGCTGAAGCCATTTTCGTGGCAAAGGATGATTGAAGCCGTGGAAGCCGTTCGTGAACGAGCCTTACGCGCCACTGCTGCGTTGCGTCGTGCCAATATCCCGTACGCTGTCGCCGGTGGTAACGCCGTCGCAGCGTGGGTCGCGCGAGTTGATCGGGCGGCGGTTCGCAATACTCAGGACGTGGATATTCTGGTGCGTCGGTCGGACTTCGACGCGGTGAAAATCGCACTGGAAGCCGTGGGGTTCACGCACCACGAATTGATGGGCGTCGATTGCTTTATCGACGGCCCGGACGGCAGTCCACGAAATGCCGTGCATCTGCTGTATGCCGGTGAGAAAGTCCGGCCTCATTATGCTACGCCGTCGGCCGAAGTCACGGAAATCGAACATGCCGAAGAATACGATGTACTGACGCTGGAAGCTCTGGTCAGAATGAAACTGAATTCTTTCCGCGACAAAGACCGCACGCATCTCCGAGATTTCATCTCCATCGGCTTGGTGGATGCGACATGGATTCCAAAGCTGCTTCCCGAGCACGCAGAACGCCTGCGGCAGCTGATTGATGATCCCGACGGCTAAGTTCTGTCAGCTCGAGCCAGAAAGTTAGCCAGAATTCCGGAGCCAGGTGAGCCGCACTGAAATATGGTGATTCCGGTTGGCATGGTGACCATGATCGCCAGACACAAATGGCCGATCTCCAGCCGATGTTGCATCACATCGCCAGACGGATACAATCCTTCTGGCTGGGAGTTGCAGTTGATGTCATCGTGGAGCCCGTTCATTGTCCATTGTGCTGAAGCCATTTTCGTGGCAAAGGATGATTGAAGCCGTGGAAGCCGTTCGTGAACGAGCATTACGCGCCACTGCTGCATTGCGTCGTGCCAATATCCCGTACGCTGTCGCCGGTGGCAACGCCGTCGCAGCATGGGTCGCGCGAGTTGATCGGGCGGCGGTTCGCAATACTCAGGACGTGGATATCCTGGTGCGTCGGTCGGACTTCGACGCGGTGAAAATCGCCCTGGAAGCCGTGGGGTTCACGCACCACGAATTGATGGGTATCGATTGCTTTATCGACGGCCCGGACGGCAGTCCGCGAAATGCCGTGCATCTGCTGTATGCCGGTGAGAAAGTCCGGCCTCAGTATGCCACGGCGTCGGCCGAAGTCACGGAAATCGAACATGCCGAAGAATACGATGTACTGACGCTGGAAGCCCTGGTCAGAATGAAACTGAATTCCTTCCGCCGCAAGGATCAGCTGCATCTCCTGGATTTCATCTCCATCGGCCTGGTGGATGCGACATGGATCCCAAAGCTGCTTCCCGAACACGCAGAACGCCTGCAGCAACTGATTGACGATCCCGACGGTTAAGTCTTCAATGTCGGTAGTTTCGTTTAACGGCGAGCCGCCGGCGTAGGCGAAACCTGGCACCGACGCCTGCGGCTTGCCGTTAAACGATTAAGACATCAGTCCCCAGGCAACGATGGTCTCCGTGTGGTGTGCCATTCGCTGCACTTGAATCGCGAGCTATCTGGCTTTCCCAACCCAGGCGTGTGCTTCTGATTCTAAATCCGGTTTCACCAGATCGGCATCATTCGCAAAATAGTAACGTTCAATCTGAGCAATTGACCGCGTCAGCTCAGCATGAGCCTGCGCTGGCATGCCGTTGTTTTTCTCTATGCTCTTCAGTAATGTCAGAACGCTGAATGGCGTAATGTCCTCTGGAACCTGCCACAATGTTGCGGACTGTGTGATCGTGGATGTTCGTGATCGATAGAGAAAATATCCGGCAATTCCTGCAAGGCAGAGGAGTCCGACGGCGATCGAGCTAATCAACTTGTAGCCGGATGAAACCGGCTTGTCATAGGTCTGAACGAGCGTTACGGTCTGTTCAACAGCCTTCAGGTCGGCATCGTCGTATCGTTGATAAAAAGACTCTTTGGGTTCAACTCGGGCGGACGCAAACTGGAACGTGCGGTCTTTCTGAACGCTGGCGTCATTGCGGTCCTTGAGTGAAACTGTCCAGAGATGCTCAGAGAGTACTGCGAGGGCAGGACTGTCCGGGTCAAACTTTGAGACAGACAACTTGTTGTCCTCAACACTGGTCACTTCGAAATCATCAAACTTCAGATCCACAAGATCTTCCAGTGGTGGAATCAGCCCTCGGCCGACGGCCTTCACTTCCAGGCTCAGTTTTCCGTCCTTTGCTTCACGCTCGTCCAGCGTCTGCGTCAGGCTCAATTCACTCAGCGGCCGCAGGTCTCCTCGCTCGACACTGCAATCCACGGGCATAGCCGACGTTTCGACGGGGAGCACGACGTATCCTGTTGTGTCGAGGAAGTCCATATCGAGACGCATGGAAGGGATGCGATCAATTTCCGGTCCGCGAGCTTTCAGAAGCACGTAAGCATATGGCGTCACACGCCAGCCAGCTTCCGCGTCTGAACGGGAATTGATGGACTCCGGCTCAAACGTTACCGACAGCACTTCAAAGTGTTCATCCAGAGCCTCCCGAGTCGCCTTTTCAAATTTGTCGCGGTAGTCTTCATTCGGTCGACCATTGTTGTAGAAGTAACCGCCCCCCGAATTCTGGTTTTGCAGATACCTCGCAAAACCACCCGATTCGCGTTCGATGGCTTTGGAATGCCGAATACTGACAAAAACACCAAACGGTTGTGAATGCCCCACGCGAGCTGTGCCGTCAATTTCAGCTTTAAGCTGAATTTCCGTCACGAGGTCGCTGTAATAGTCGAAGACCTGCTTTGCTTCGCGCGCCTGATTTCGGTCACCAGTCAACTTAAGACCTTCTCGTACGTAGCGGAACTTCACTGCAGGGTTGACCGTGCTCATGCGGGCAAAAAGGTCGTTGGCAAACATCTTGAGGTGCTTCTCTCTCAATTCCTCAGGCAACGACAACATGGCCGCGTTGAGCATCGGCATCTGTTCCAGCATCGGATTTCTATCAGGAGTAATCTGTCCGATTGCGCTATCACCCAGCGCCGCGTAGAACCAGGTGTTGAACGCTTCGACGCTGTATTCCGTTTCTTTAAGTTCCCGAGACTTAGCAACGTATGCATCGGCACCAGACTTCAGAACATTCAAGGCGACTTTGCGCTGTTCTGTAAAGCTTGAAGATTTCGTCAGGTCGTTGTTGAAGTTATTCAGATCATGTAACAGGCTCCCCTGCGTCATCAGCAACTGCCAATCTGCCGGATGTTTTGCGAGAGCATTCGCGCACAGGGTCAGGGCCGTTTCATAGCCCTGGACGACTTCGGCTTCCATGTCCTTCTTTTTGCGATTTGTGCCACTGTCCTGCTGAACCTGCGGTGCTCGCCAGACGGTACTCAAATTGTTTCGCATGCTCTGCAGAAACGAAGCGAGTGTCTCCGGTTTCATGTCCTGCACATTGCCGAAAACAGCTTCGAGGTCATCTTGACGATAGACTTCCGCTGAACTGTGAACCTTGGTAAAGGCCGACGAAATCCATTTCTCGTCAATGTCCTTCAACTCCAGAGCCCGAATCCGTTGTACCCATGATGACAGTTCTCGCAGACTCCGCTCCTGGTGGCTGCGAGTCAGTGGGATGCCACTCAGGCGTTCGTTATAGCCAAACGAAAACATGTACATTCCTGTGCGACGCCGTTCACTGTTTGGGTCATGATTTTCTGCCCAGGTGTTCAGGAAATTTTCGACAAGTCCCCGAGCTTCAGCGGGATGAGTCTTTGCCAGAGATTCGATAAAGGGAAAAGCGCTCGCTTCTTCTTTGACCCGGAGGTGCAATCTCGCGGTGGAGATGGCCAGAGTCGGATAAAATGTAGGCTCCAGAAATTTAAGCCAGGCATCGGATGGTCGGGCATCCAGCACCTTTCCGGAAGGAATAGCCTGCGGCATTCCATTCTGCGTCTGGCGGCCAAAACCCACGGTTTCCTGGTTCCAGAAGTAGTTCCCGAATTCATCCCGTTGCATCCGGGGACCGCGGCTGGTGCTGGTATCGTAGAGACTTGAGTAGGTCGCTTCTCGCAGCCAGTTGACGGCCAACAGGTGAAGTGCTGGCGACCATTCATCGACCGAGTCTCCACTGTGAGTCAACACTGCTTCGACCGCTGTCTGCTGGAGCTTCAGCGTGGCGAGTCGCTCGTCAGTATTTGACATGTTTTCAATCATGTTCTTCGCTGCAGCAGACCCAATCCCGTTAAGGATTCTGCGTCCGCGTTCCGCTTTCTGAGTAAAGCTCTCAGCCAGCCATTTTTGGCCGAGTTCTTCACGAAGTCGAGGTACCAGCATCACAGCGCGACGAAGTGCTTTCTGACGTAATCCGTCCCTCTCCGACTCGGATAGTTCCCCCGGCTTGATTTCGGCAGCCTTGACTTCGACCGCATTCTCCGGAGTGTTCGACTTCGGCGGTTCCGCATTCCCTGTGACCGACGCGGTGCCAGCTTCAACCTCCGGTTGTGTCGCGAGAATTCCCTGAACAGCCGCCCATGATCCTTCGAGCATGATCTTGTCAGCGTCCTTGGCGTGCAGAGCAAGGAAAGCATCTGATAAAAGATTGAGCGATTCGAGGTCAACGTCTCTCTGAGCTTCCTCCAGCGACGGAAGAAATTCAAGCGATGCCGCCGCTCGCCCTGCAGCGAAAAGCAGTTGTGCCGCCAGACGTTTTGTCAGTTTGTGATTTGTACCTTCGCCCGCAGTATGCTCTCGCAGAGCTGCTTCAAATGCGTAATCTGCTTCACCCTCAGCCTGACACGCCGTTGCGAGCTGCCCCAGTAACAGGCGCTGGGCTGGCGTGATTGTCGGCAGGGGACACAGCTCCGCGATGGCAATCACATCCGTCGCTCGGATCAGGTTACGTTCGCCTATCACCTGGCCTTCGCGACTTCGGGGAGAATCGGGAGTGCCCTGAATCAGTGATTGCAGCAGCTTGTCGTAAATGACATTTCTGTCTGCCTCAGAAAACCTAACCATGTTTTCTGCCACCACAGGCCAATCACCCTTTGTGACGAAGAATTGCAACTCCTGCAATTGTGCCTGGAAGTCAGCAAAAGCCTTTTGATCCGCTTCCGTTTTCTTAACTGCAGCTTCAGCCGCAGCTTTTGCGGCCTTCTGTTCTTCGGTCAGCTCACCCACAGGAGCCTCGGGGGCCTTGACAGCAGCAGGCGTCCTGACAGCAGACGATACCGGAGTTGGAGGCATTGCCCCTTCATTTTGCAATGCAGGTTTCATGGCTTCCGCGGCAGGCAGCGCCCATGCCCTCAGGATTGAAGACGATCGACGATCAAAGTAAAGCTGCTGCAGTAGCTGTTGCTTCTTCTGTGTGACCTCGGGAGCTTCCTGTGGCACCGCTAAAGATGACGCTTCGCCTGAAGCTGTTGCGGAAATCTGACTGGAAGCCAATTCCTGCGGGGTCGCGGAAGAGGGCCGCAAAACGACGAGTGGCTGCACCGATGCAGACGCCGTCTGCGCGACAGCGACATCAGCAACCAAAGACATCACAACAACGACGCAAAAACGGATTAGCCGCATCACGAAACACCTGATCAATTGGATATTGGAGCTTCTATGACTTAACGCAGGCGTTGCCCGCAACCCATCGTTGCTCGTCACTCCGTGGCGGGAAAACTCGCGTCGGAGACACGAGCAACAATAATGCGGTAACGGCGCGCTGAAGTGCCGAATGACTGCCGCTTGTTTCAGGTCTAAGAGCCCTGTCCATCCGCAGGTTTTCCTGCCGATGCCCCACGAGCATCCTTGGTTTTAGGTCCGTCCTTTTTTCCTTCGCGTCGAGCCCGGCACTGACCACTGCAACAGCACTTGCACGGCGACGGAATCGGAAGTCCCTGCAGGTCGGTCAGTTCCAGACGCGCAAGGCGGATCGAAGCCTCAAGGTTTTCAAGTTGCGTTTTCGCCTCGACGCCATCACTCGCTGCTTCAGCTCTCTCTGCGAGCAGGCGATAATTCTGTCGAGCAGATTCGATCTCTGGTTCCCACTCTGCTTTCGAGAGCCCTTCCAATCGCATCAACCAGGTCATGTAGTACTGAGAGCTGGCGAGCGATTCGCGAACACGATTTTCAAATGCAACATCGCCAACATGCTTTGCATCAGAAGATGTCAGCTCATCGAGCATTTTCTTGAGTTCTTCGTGCGCTTCGGGCAGTCGAGTGCCATTCAATTTAGCCTGAGCCAATTCCAGCCGCACATCACGACGAAGATGATCCGCATCGTCAGGAATGTCCTCGAGTGCTTTTTCGAATTCTCCGGTTGCAGTCGCCCATTCAGAAGATAATGCGAGGCTCCGGCCATTGCGGAGATGGTCGCCGATTGCGTCCATCCTGCGGTGCTGCTCACCAGCAGCAAGATGGTAGACGACCCCCAGAACCGGCAGCGCAATCCAAAACGCGAGTAGGATTTTCTTCATCTGTGTCTTCTTTTTCTGAAAGTCCGGTCAGTCCAGTCTTGTCGCGGGAGAATCAAATGAACCCTGAACCGCAACGGTCGGTTCATTCTGCTGTTTCCGAGGGTCGTTGTCTGGCCTGATGCAATGGCCGGAATTTAGGAGGATTGGGTTTGCGGGGAAAATGAAAATCTGTTGCGCTCCCCCGTATCAGTCCTGAGTACACACTCAAAGCGAAGGAGCGCAACAGTGGGTTTATCATCGTTCATTCGGGTCCGTGAGT
>CAMAVB010000274.1 GCA_945861465.1 Candidatus Kuenenia stuttgartensis | reverse complement strand
TCGACGTAACAAGGAATAAACAGGGCGACTTTCATGAATTCACAAATAAAGAGCGAAGCCGGCGGGTTTCAAAAGCGTCGGGAAGTCTAGCAGTCGCCTCAATCCTTGCGTACTGATCTCGTTCGTGTTATCGCCTTGGGGAAGCGATCCGTCACACCAGCCACAAAACTCCAGAAAGTACCATACATTCTGCGAGTACTCAAGTCTTGCCCGCGAATCGCACGAATGGGCGCGAATCGCGGTCTGGATCGGAACGGAACTTCTGTTTTCGCGCCCCTTCGCGGACACCTCTGTTTTCGAGAGCCCATGGCCGGAGATTCTTCGCGTTTTGCGCAAATTCTACACGTTATACTCCGCGCGGCCAAAACTGAGGGACGTGTTGTTAAGTCAGCCGCAAGGCGCTAGCAGTTTGTTGATCACGAGGACGAGTGGAATGCCATCGATCTCGTCGCGTTTCAGTTTTCGATAGAAAACGTGACCGCAATTGTTCGCCGATTTGAAGATCCGGAATTCGTCACCGCTCCTGGACCACAGATGCTCATCAAGCAATGAGTTCTCGTCGTAGAAAAAATGCGACAAACCCTTGAGCAGCGCATCGGCCAATTTGCGAGTGCAGCCCGGTAGCAGCAAGACGGTTCCGGGAATCGGCTCGGTGAGTCGATAGAAGTCATATTCAATTGGGCAGAGCTTCGTGTCGGCCACCTTTCGTTCAGAGATACGCAGTACCACCAGGTCGTTGCCTGAAATTGCGATCGGTTCAACCACATGGTACTGTTCTATCCCGCAGAGTAATGGCAATTGTGCGTAGGAGTGGATAAGCCTCGGGCATGATAGAATGCCATGATGGGATGGCGAAAGTCTAGCCAACCCAGATCTTGTGACAAAATTTGCAAGTACCCAGTGACCGTCGTTTCGGAGCATCTCGGTGCAAATTTTTGTGATGGCAGTAATACGGGTGGCAATGCACCTCAATGAGTGCCATAAATTCATACCCGCACCAATATCTCCGTCTGAATCAGCTTATCGAATTGAGCCTCCACTTTTTGCGGCAGTGATCCGCCGCGAATCAGGGTGCCCAGTTCCATGTTGCTTGTGTCCGGCGACTTGAAGCCGTGCCGTGAACAGAAGCCGTTCACCTGACCGAACAGCATCTGCACTTCGCCTTTCCATGGCATCTGAGCGAACTTGTCAACCGTCGCGATCATCCTCGTCGTCATCACCACCAGCGGTCGCATGACGCCCAGCAGAGGCCTGTGAGGGTGTCGCATGGCTATCGTCCTGTCCCGACGAGTCGCCGCCTCTGGACGGAGCCAGCACGCCCACAAGATACCGATCACGCACCGACCGTTCTGTCAATTCTTCCGATTCGCCACCGGATGGTCCCAGCAGGTCACCAATGACCATCTGTTCCAGTTCAGCGCGGAGTTGAGTCTGCGATGGTGCGCTCTCTGAAGAAATCAATGACATTTTGTTTTCTGTTACCCAGCATGGCACTGCCTGTTTAATGGTTTGCCGGGAGCTTCTTGCCCCGCCGCCGGGAACCAGCGGCTCTCGCCTTTACCACGATCTTTCGAACTCCAGTCGGCAGAACTTTCATCTCGACACCGGCAAGATGAACTTCCGGCAAACCAACAATCCTGCACATGATCTCAGGCTCTTCACAAAAGACCTGAAGGAGTCGACGCGATGCATCTGAGGGCTGTCGAACGCCCTGCTCCCAGCTTTGAAGCGTCTTTGTTGCAACATTGAGCATGCGAGCGAATATTCGTTGCGACATCGCAGCCTGAGTTCGCAACGCAGCCAATGTCTCTCCGTCAATCTCCGGAGCGGCCTCAGGCACTTCTGTTGTTCGCAGAGTGATTTCTCGCCTTGCATGGGCCACGCCCTCACTCAGCCCCGGCTGAAGTCGCTCGAACAGTGGTTTCCTCTGTGTCATTTTCATGATCTTTTCCTTCTGGATCCCTGCCGCGTGCGTCGTTCAATAGCCGAACTGGCCTCAAGTCTCAATTGTGCCGCCAAGACCGACAATTGTTTCCGTTCTTCCTTTGTCAGATCGTCCTTCTCATCTTTCCCGTAGATATCGAGCATGTAGAACCAATTCGCTTCGGGGACAAAGAAGTAAATGTTTCTGGCACCGCCTCGTTTGCCTTCTCCCCGAGACGGATCTGCGACACGAACCTTCCGCAGACCACCACCGCCGCGGATCACATCCCCCTTCTCCGAGTCGGACATAAGTTCTTGCTGCAAATCTGCGTAGACATCGTCCGAAAGGAACTCCTGAAGCCAGTCTGTGAAACCGAGTGTCTCAATAAAAACAGCCTTCATTACACCGCCAGGTCGATCCTACACAGTGGGACACGGCAACGCGAACAGTATTAAGCGTCAATTCGACAACAGCCCCGCGATTTCCCGTTGGCTAGTCTGATGTGGTCGAATCCAGCCGTTCTGTTCCTATTGCTTCAAGGTCATCCGCGTCTCCGATCACATAGATCTTCGGAGCTGCGAGGACCGTCGAGACGCAAATCGCTGCTGCGAAGAACCCTGAAGACTCTCACAAACAAAGTTCAGCCAATGGGAGTGTGAGTTTTTTCTTCCAGTTTTTTGTGCGGTCACCGATTCCATTCGAACGACTCACAAGAGGCACCAATCAATCAACGTCACTGGCGGCATGAGAGCGTCACTCTTGACGGAAAAGCAGATGCGTCTCCAAGGCGCGTGTGGATTTTTGAGGCATACTCCGATGTCCAATCAATCAGGCCGAAGAAACGCAGCTACTGCCGGGATTAGCCGGCAGGATCCAGACACGCCATTGGCGCATCGGAGACCGAAGTTTCCCTTGGCAGGTTGCTTCCCAGCAGAGCCTGCCTCCGTTTCGTCCGGCAACGTCATTTCAACCCAGGACAACCGCGAATGCAACCATTGGACATCGGAGTATGCCTAAAAAAATCCATCGTTGCGTTGGAGTCGGTCGGCCATTTGTGTCCAGCGAACATGGTCACCAACCGGAAACGCCACATTCCAGAGTGGCTCACCTGGCTCCGGAATCATGGCCCACTTTCTGGCCGGAACTGACACCGTCCGGGCCTGCCGAGCATGGGACAAAGGTGTTCGGTTCTGACGTCAATTTGAAGACCTGCTGAATCGCCTCAGTCAGTGGGTTGCCGAAAATAGGTCTCATAAGCATTGGTGCAGAAGTTTTTTAGTTTAACGGCGAGCCGTAGGCGTAGGCGGAAGCACGCTGGATTCGCCTACGCCTACGGCTCGCCGTTAAACGATTTGTGCCAACTTACTTATGCACCAGTGCTTATCTCGACGGCAAAACTCAATGTGCGGCAATACGACATTTTGTTCGTCGCCACGCAAAAAACGGTTGAACGGGAAGTTGTGCTGGTTGATCGGCTGACAGAATTGGACCTTGAGATTTCCACAGCATCCACGTTTGATCTGATCTCCCTGAACGTGCTGTCTCTGCCTCTGGTGGACAGCGAATCTGCAGCGGCATTCCTGTCGTCCGGTGAGATCCTGACTCATGCCGAGTAAGGATTCGCATCTCCGCATTGTCCAGGAAAACACGGCGGCGATCAATTGGGTTCGCCAGGCGCAACCTCCAAACTGCAGGGCGTTCGTGTCGACTCGCAGCGTTATTGCTACTTCTTCCTGTTCGCAGCTCGTTTGTTCGCAACCGACTGAGCCAGTGGGTCGTAATGCGGATTCATCTTTGTCGGCAGCATCGCATCAGCGGATTTGAACCAGGCAAACAGATCAGCCAGCAACTCGTCGCGTTTCACGGGATTGGCGTTGGCCAGGTTATTCTGTTCACCGACATCGTCCGTCAGATTGTAGAGTTCCACCGCGTTGTGCGATGCGAGCTTGTCGCGACCACCGTCGAGGTGCCATTCCTCGTGATAGAGATGAAGTTTCCAGCCCGCTTTATTGATGACACTCACGGGGCGAGTACGAAAACCAGCCCGAACGTCGAGTTCTCGGCCGCGAATGACAGGGTTATCCAGATAGCCGGGAAAATGCCAGAAGATGGCCTGACGCATGAGTTCTCCATCGCCCTTGAGCAAAGGTAAAATATTCTCGCCGTCGAGTGTCTTTCCCTGCGGCACAGGCGCTCCCGCCGCTGCCAGGAACGTGGGAAACAAATCGACATTGATCACCGGCACGTTGCTTCGAGAGCCAGGCTTGGTCACGCCAGGCCAGCGGACGATGAACGGCTCGCGGATACCTCCCTCGTAATAACACCCCTTGTTACCGCGCAATGGCTCCTGCGAACTCTGCTGTGTCCCGCCGTTGTCGCTCATGATGGCGTGGTGTGTACGTTCCGGACATTAAACACGCACGGCTCGGGGCGCAGTTACCGGCAGCAGCATACGCAGCGGTGAAGACCATTCCCTGTTTGGCCAGCGCGTCGAGATTCGGCGTCTCATAGAAATCACTCCCCTGATAACCAACATCCGCCCAGCCCAGATCGTCAGCGAAAATCAAGACGATGTTCGGTCGGTCGGCGTTTGACTTTTCTGCAGCCAGGGGTTGAGGTCCGTAGATCGCCAGACATAGGAGCAGGTTCATCAGCAATTTCATGATTGAGCCGTTGAGTTCAGGGTCTGAGGCTTTGTCGGATTCGCAATGAACAGGTCATTTCGCATTGCCTTTTCCAGCCTTGCTTGTACCTTGCGGCTGGTCGGCGAGGTCCTTTTGCGCGAGAGTCGTGAAGGCGTCGGTTTGCTTCTGCCACGAAGCGGCGAGTTCCTGTGCCTTGTCCGGCATCTTCGCGGCGAGGTTGTGCTGCTCGGCGCGGTCGGTCTTGAGGTCGTACAGTTCCCAGGGAGTATCTTTGGCGGCGACGAGCTTCCAATCGCCGACGCGAATGGCGCGATGTTCGTCGTGCAGCCACCACAGACTGTCGCGGGCGATGGACACGTCTTTCGCAAAGGCGGGTGCGAGGCTCCGGCCCGGTGCTTCGGGAATCGGCTCGCCGTTCCAGTCATTCGGTTTCTCGATGCCGACCAGCTCCAGCACGGTCGGCACGAAATCAATCACGTGACCGGGTGTGTGCCGCAGCTCGCCGCGCGCGGCGATGCCCGCGGGCCAGTGGGCGATCAGCGGCGTGGCGGTTCCGCCTTCGTGAGTCCAGGTCTTGTGGCGGCGAAATGGGGTGTTGCATGCGCTGGAGAATCCGGGACCGAGGCAGAGGTAACTGGCGGAACTGCCGGGAGGTGCAGCGGGATCGTGGCCACCGTTGCGCACCATAATCTCGGCGCTGGCACCGTTGTCCGAGGCGAAGCAGATCAATGTGTTATCGAAGGCACCCATCGCCTTGAGCTGCGCGATGACGCGACCGATCTCGCGGTCCATGCGGTCGATCATCGCGGCGTGGATGGCCATTTTGGTGGCCTGGAAGCGGCGCTGCTCGTCGGTGAGTTCGATCCACGGCAGCGGGCGGATTACCTCGCCGGGTCCAAGTTTTGTGATCGCGTCAGGAAAGGCATACGGTGGCCCGACTTCACGTTCCAGTGCCGACAGGGTTGTCGTCACGATTCCCATTTCATTCTGCCGCGCGAAGCGGGCTTCGCGCATCGTGTCCCAGCCGTCGAGATACTGGTCGCGATACTTCTCGATGTCCTCCGGCAAGGCATGCAGCGGGAAATGCGGCGCGATGAACGCGAGGTAATGAAAGAATGGCTTCTTGGTATGATTCACGGCGTGGTCCTTCAGGCAGTCGATGGCGTGTTCGGCGGTGGCAATTGTGCTGTAGTAACCTGTCTCGTCCGCAGGCGGCGTCACGGCCACGTCGTCGATGGAATTACCATTCGCAGTGAAGAAATTGCCCTGGTTCCTCATATCGAGCGAACGGTCAAAGCCGCCATCGAGCACCTTGCCGTCGATGTGCCACTTGCCGCTGTGGTAGTTGCGATAACCGGCGGACTTGAGGAAGTCCGGCAGCAGCCGCGCCCACTTCTGCCGCGTGGCCTGGGCACCACCGCCGTCGATTCCGGGCAGCTTGTCGCGATGTATTTGCTGCGCGTAATAGCCGGTGAGCAGCGCACCCCGCGAAGGCCAGCAGCGGGCCGTGTTGTAGAACTGCGTGAAGCGCAGCCCTCCACCCGCCAACGCATCCAGGTTGGGCGTTTTGATCTCGCCGCCATAACAGCCGAGGTCGGACCAGCCGAGGTCATCGGCGAGGATGAAGACGATGTTGGGTTTGTCTGCCGCAGCGAGCGGAGTGCAGAGCATGGCGAAAAGTGCGAGCGAGGTGTGAATGTGGCGTTTCATGGGCTTCCCTGGTTCAGCGGATTTTCTGGTCGGGTAGTTCGGATTTGATGCCCTCGTCGAGCGGCATCTTATCGTTGTCTGGGGTGAGTTCGACTTCCTTCATCACGTGCAAAAGCTCGTCCTGCATATCTTTTACCACGCTCGCGTATTTGGGATTGGCAGCCAGGTTGTGACGCTCTTCCGGGTCGAACTCGATATTGTAAAGCTCGGCGGGATGGCGGTCGGGGCCGCCGTCTCCGTGCGGGCTACGGGTGTATTTCCACGTCTCGGTGCGGACGCTGCGGACGTTCGGGGTGTAGGGAAACTGTTTCTCGTAGTTGTAATAATAGAGAAAAGATTTGCGCCAGGTGTCGTCACCCTCACGCACGAGCTTCGCCCAGCTTTTTCCGTGGATGTTTTCGAGCGCGGGCACACCGCAGAGTTCAAGGAGGCTGGGGGCCATATCCACGGTAAGCACCTGTTGCTCGACGACTTTCGGCTGCTGCGGATTCACGAGGCCGGGGAATCGGACAACTTGCACGATGCGGATGCTCGGCTCGTGCGCAGTGCGTTTATCGACCATGCCGTGCTCGCCGTTGAGGATGCCGTTGTCGCTCATGAAGACGATGATGGTGTTGTCCAGCTCGCCGCGTTGTTTGAGCAGTTCGTAGAGACGGCCAAGACTGTCGTCTACGCTTTGCAGAGTGCCCCAATAGGCGCGGGTCATAGCCTCGAAATCCTTCACGGCCTCGGGGGATTCGTCGGGGAACTTTTTCCGCCAGTCGAAGAGCGGCCCGTAAATGCCGTGCCACGTGCGGAGACGCTGCTTGATCCAGTCGGGCTTGTCGTCGAGCATGAACGCAGTTTCGGGATAGGGGATGCGCACCTTCTCAAAAGACTTCTCGTACTTCGGCTCAGGGAAGTAGAAGCTATGTGGTGCCTTGTGGCCAACCATGAGGCACCAGGGCTTGCCGTCGCGTGGACGCTTGAGCCATTCTTCCGCCATATCGGTGACAACGGTGGTGTAGTAGCCCTTCACGACCTCGCGCTTCGTGCCGTTGATGTTGAACTCAGTGTCGAAGTATTTGCCCTGACCTTTGTGGGTGACGAACCAGTTGAAGCCAGGGCGCGGCTCGTCGCTGTCCTCGCCCATGTGCCATTTGCCGACGTAGGCCGTGTCGTAGCCAGCGGCTTGAAGGACGATGGGGAAGCTTTTGAAGTTGGCGGGATAATCAGTGAAGTTGTTCACCACGCCGTGCGCGTGGGCGTAAAGGCCGCTCAGGATGCTGGCGCGGCTGGGAGAGCAGAGGGAGGTAGTGCAGAAGGCGTTCTTGAAATACACGCCCTCCTTACCCAGCCGGTCCATGTTCGGCGTCTTGAGATGCTTTGAGCCGCCGAGGCCGATGGCGTCCCACCGCTGGTCGTCGGTTAGCATGAAGAGGATGTTGGGCTTGTCGGCAGCGAAGCAAGTGCCGGTCGATAAAGTGGCCACCCACATCGTGCCGAGCAGGAGTGTGGCGAGAACTGCTTTGGGATATTTCATGAACTAGGGCCTGCTTGATGGGAGTGGTTGTTTCTCAAAATCCGTTGGTTCCACCCAGCCCGCGTGGACTTTTTCGCCGTGCATGAACTTCTCGTAGAAGCCGTCGCCGGTGGTCGGCGTGTAATCATCAAATACGGTCCCGCGTCCATCCATGCGTGGATCGCCCTGCGCCTTGAGCATCGTTTCCAGACGCGAACGCATCGTATCGACGAGATCCGTTGCATGTGCGGCAATGTTGCGGACACAGTCCCGGTCGGCACGCAGTTCATACAATTCATCAGCAGGGCGCATTCCGAAATTCAGCTGCCAGAAATGGTTCGCACGGTCGGCCCGACCGAGTTCAAGGATCAGTGATTTCGTCGGGCTGCCGTCGGTGTCGAGGTAACCGGTCTCGGGATTACCGGCGGGCCAGCGCGTCGGTTCGTAGTTGTGCAGGTAGAGGTGTTCGGCGGTGACGATGCCGCGAATGGGATAACCCCAGTTGTGCGGTCGGCCCACGTCGGTGCGTTCTTTGCCGATCAGCACATGGTCGCGTTCCTGCACGATGCGCCCGGCCTGAGTGCTTTCCAAAATCGGCCGCCAGCTCTTGCCAACGACGGGCAACATGCCGCTGTCATCCAAGGAGATGCCGGCGTAGTCGAGTATCGTCGCCGCGACGTCCGTGAAGTCCACGAAGTCTTCGATTGCGCGTCCCGGACTTTTCACACCGTTTGGCCACCGAACGGCGAGCGGAACGTGGTTCGAGTCGTGGTAGGCGTAGCCCTTGGCGCGTGGAAACGGCATCCCGTGGTCACTGGTCACGATGACGAGCGTGTTATCGAGCTGGCCGCGTTTTTCCAGTTCGGCGATCATGCGTCCGAGGTGATTGTCCATGTGCTCGACCTCGAAAGCGTAGTCAAGCATGTCATGGCGCACGGTCTCGTTGTCGGGCCAGTAATCGGGCACGCGGTCAATGTCCGCGAGCTTCTTGCCACCCTTATTGACGCCAGCTTGAAACTCATACGCGCGATGCGGCTCGGTGCAGCCATACCAAAAGCACCACGGTGCGTCCTGCGGCGTGGCGTCGAGGAAGTCCTTAAAGTTGGCCGCATAGTCGTTGTTGCCCATCGCTTCGGCGGGCGGTACGGCTTTGTGCTTGTCGAAGCGTTTGCCTGTAATGAGTCGCGGCTTGCCACTGGCATTGTGGGCGATGCCCGGTCCCCAGCCCTTGCCGGTGATCCCCATGTGCCAGCCCTTTTCCAGCAGCACCTCGGGCCAGCTTTTGAGCTTTGGCGGAAACATCGCCATGTGATTACCCGCCTCTTCGTTCTGCCAGAGATGGCGTCCCGTGAGCACGATCGCCCGCGACGGAGCGCATTTAGCCATTGGCGTGTAGGCGTTACGAAACAGCAGCCCTTCGCGGGCGATGCGGTCAAAGGAGGGTGTCTTCGCCCAGAGTGTGCCGTAGGCACCGGCATGCAAGCCCCAATCGTCCGCGATGGCGAAAAGAATGTTCGGCCGCGATGCCTCAGCGGCATGGAGTGCAGGGTACCCGATCAGGCTGACGAGCAGCGACAGGATGACTTTCGTGGAGTTGGATTCAAAATGTCGCATGGCTCAATTCTTCCGTTTCTTCTTCTTCTCACCCGTCGCGCGATTGAGGTAGCCCTCGTATTCCCAGCGTTGTTTCCACTCGGTCAGGAACGGTTGATACTGCGGCGCATCATACCAGTTGACTGGTTCGGGGTCCGGCGGCGAGACCAGGCCTTCTGGATAATCTTTCCCGGAAAAGCTGGTGTCCATGCTCGCGTTCCAGTCGAGCAGTTGCTGCTTCATGCGTGCAAAGACGTCCGGTTGCCTGGTGCTCAGGTCCTGCGATTCTTTGGCATCGGCGACGAGGTCGTAGAGTTCAAACTTGCCGGCGGCGAGATTGTCCGTTAGCAGTTTGTAGCGGTCGTCTATCAGCGCACGTTTGGATTGATAACGAAACCCCATCGGAGCGTTGCGCTCACTGATCTCTGTCGCAAACAGGGGTTTGAGACTGAGCCCGTCGATCGGTTCTGTCATCGCACTTTCCGGCAGGCCGACGATGTTCGCAACGGTGGGGAACAGGTCCATCACGCAGGCCGGATAGTTCGTCACGCGCGGCTGGATGACCGCGGGCCATTCGATAATGCCCGGCACGCGGAGTCCACCCTCGAAGACGCTTCCTTTGTTGCCGCGCAATCCGCCGACTGTATCAGGCGTAATGTTGGGTAGCCCGCCATTGTCGCTGCAGAAGACGAGTAACGTGTTGTCGGCAAGCCTCAGATCGCGCAATGACTTGCGGAGCGTGCCGATACTGCGGTCCAGCGCCACGAGTTCGCCGTAGTGATTCGCCGACGCTTCGCTCAGTTCACTGAAACTCGCTTTATCTGCGTCGAGCGCCTTAAACGGGCTGTGCGGATTGCCATACCAGATCACGGCGAACATCGGTTTTTCACTTGCCCGATGCTTGTCGAGAAACTTCACCGCTTCGGCGACGGCGATTTCCGACGAGTCGCCCTGAAACTCTCCAAACTTCCCGCCGCGGCTCATCAACGGGTGCATGTCGTAGAAGTTCGAGACTGAGACCCACTCATCGAAACCGAACTTGCCCGGGCTGCGCGGGTCTTCGGCGAAGATCGGCGCGCCGGGTCCGCGATGTCCGTTGAGATGCCATTTGCCGAAGTGCCCTGTCACGTAGCCCACACTCTTGAGCGCCTGCGCGATCGTCTTCTCCTGCAGTCGCAGCCCGTAACCGTGGCTGAGCACGCCAGTGCGATCATGCGAACGACCAGTCAACACACTGGCCCGCGTCGGCGAGCAGACCGGCCCGCCTGCATAGAATCTCTCGAACTGCAAACCACTTGCCGCCATCGCATC
>CAMAVB010000273.1 GCA_945861465.1 Candidatus Kuenenia stuttgartensis | reverse complement strand
TACAAAAATAAACGGATCGAAGAGAGAAAAGCGGCATCCCTGCCAGGAGGCCATCCCTGGTGAGCTAAGGCCGATCGCGTGTCTTGTTGAGTGAGCAAGCGACCTGAAAGGAGTGGGTTGCGTGAATGAGTAGTGCTTTTCTCTGCTTCGATCCGTTCTGCGTCCAGTGTTGAATGTGGGTTGAATGCGCGGCGCTGTTTTTCAACGATTTGTAGACTGTTTTGCCGGAATTACCGAGCCCTGCCGGAACGGCGCTGCGCTTGGTCCGGCCTACTGAGTTAGCTGTTTGAACAATTCGCCGAAGTCCGGCATCTCTTCTCGCAGCACGCTGTTCCATGCTTCGGGATTCCAGATCTCAACGCAAATCACGGCACCGACGATGACGACTTCTTTGCCTGAACCGACGCCAAGGAATGTTCTGAAGCCATCCGGAATCAACAGTCGTGAACGATTTGAGAGGCGTACGGTTTGATGGCGTGTCGATAACAAACGGCCAAGCCGCTGCACTTCACCCCAACGCTGCTCCATTCGCCCGGAATCAATTTTCTGACGCAGCAATGCGATGCCGCTGTCTAAACGCTGCTGCCATTCCGCCTGCTTCCACAGACTCAGGCAGCCTGCTCTTTCCTTCGCGATGATCAGGTCGCCGTTCTCGTCGGACACGACTGATGCCAGCTCTGCAGGCAACATCAGGCGATTGCGATCATCGATCGTTCGCTGAAATTCCCCGGTGAGAAACATGACAAGCTTTCGTGGCAAATACGCGGAGGTCACATCATCAGAACCTACCCGATTTTGGCTGTTCTGGCGTTGAACCTTACAGCCTAACGGGCACAAAACCCACTTTCAACTAGTTTTCAAAGATCTCTGCGGGCATTTATCCCACAAATCATGCCGATAGCTTAGAGCGGCGGGTTTGGGCTGGCAAGCTACCACCCCTTCGTTTTTTCCGAATTTGACGAAAACCCTGAAGACGCGATCCAGAGAAGCTGAACTCTCGAAACACCTTGCTTTGGAGCATTCGCACGGCCTGCCATTGCGGTTATGCTGTTTTCCCATGTCTGACGATGTCCGCAAACTTATTCCTTCGATGACTCGGCTTCTGGCTCGGGACGAAGTCGCGTCTCTGATTGAAACGTTCGGACCGGACATCGTGCGGATGAAACTTGAACGCGCGATCGAACGACTTCGTTTGGAACTGGCTGAGACGAACATTTCTGGATCGCCGACAGGCAATGAGCCCCAATGTACCGGTGGGCTGACGCCCGTCCGCTCGCCGCAGGAATTGCCTGCATCAAAGTCGGACTGCGAGCAACTGGTGATCAGTTGGCTGGTCAGCGACATGGATCACAGCCTGCGGAACGCTCCGCGGAAAGTCATCAACGCGACCGGCGTGCTGCTTCACACGGGTCTTGGTCGCGCGCCGCTCGCCGCTGCGGCACGGAAGGCCATGATGGATGCGGCGGGTGCGTGTTTACTGGAAGTGAATCCCGAGTCGGGTGATCGCTCGTATCGCGGATTTCAGGTTGAAGAACTGCTGACGGCCCTCACGGGTTGCGACGACAGCTTAATCGTCAACAACAATGCCGGTGCCACCGTTTTGCTGCTGCAGGCGCTGTGTCAGGGCCGCGAAGTTCTGATTTCACGCAGTCAACTGGTTGAGATCGGCGGGTCGTTTCGATTGCCGGAGATTTTTCAGACGGCTGGTGTCGTGCTGCGTGAAGTTGGCACAACGAATCGCACTCATCTGCGAGACTATGCATCAGCGATCACTGAACGGACTGCGGCAATTCTGCGCGTACACGCTTCGAACTTTCGCATTGTCGGCTTCACGACCGAACCGTCCAGCCTGGAACTCGCGACACTGGCGCATGCGCGTGGGTTGATGATGTTCGACGACATCGGTAGCGGACAACTGTTTCAGAATCCGATTCTTACGGCATTCGGCGAACCAGACTTTCGCACCAGCATCGCAGACGGTGCGGATCTTGTGCTGGGAAGCGCTGATAAACTTCTCGGTGGTCCGCAGGCGGGCATCATCCTCGGTCGCTCCACGTTCATTCAGACGCTGCGTCAGCATCCGCTCGCACGTTGTCTGCGGATCGACAAAATCAGTCTCGCCGCCCTGCACGCCACACTGCTGATTCACGCTCGCGGAACGGCCACCAACGAGTTACCGCTCTATCAAATGCTGCACACCGACATCTCCGCGTTGAATCGACGAGCAGAATCGATTGTCGCCCAACTGGGTTTGCTGCGGGATGTCACGCTACAAATCAGACCCGGCGTCGCTGAAGTCGGCGGTGGTTCCTGTGCTGGACATCAGATTCCGTCCGTCGCGATCTCGCTGAATTCATCCAGTAAGCCTGCTCAAGCCCTCGCCGGAAAACTCCGCATGATTATGCCAGCAATCTGGAGCCGAATCGAAGCCGACTGCGTCCTGCTGGACCTGCGTTCCGTGAATCCTGACGACGATCAGCTGTTGTGCCAGACACTTCATTCCGCACTGGGCGAAGTTTTGGGGCTGAATGCGAGCCGACGGAGCGGCTCGCCTACGTAGATTCGCCGCTCCGTCGGCGAAAATGTATGTTCCACAAACCTCAGAATCCAGCATTGAGACGATCAACTGTTGTGCCAGATACTTCAGCCCGCACTGGGCGAAGCTTTGGGGCTGAATGCGAGCCGACGGAGCGGCTCGCCTGCGTACGAACAAGGCACTAGCCTGGCACCAGTGATCCAGTGCAACTGGAACCGGCACCAGCCGTACAACCGTAGCAATGGCGACCGACGGAAATCGGACGATCTTCGATGTCTGCAATCCGGACATTGCTGACGCTGCGGGGAAGCGTATCGACCAGCGGCAGATTGAGCATCTGATTGAAGTCACAATCGAACAAATTGCCCTGCCAGTCGATCGAGATGGTGGATCGACACATTAAGCTCTGCACCGAGTTGCGGTTGAACGAATTCACCAGCAGCGTCATGTATTCGTCGTACCGTCCGGTCTGCAGCAGGTCGTCCAGAAATCGACTGATGGGCATATTGGTGATTGTGTACAAGTGATTAAACTCAATCCCGAATCGCTGCCGCAACTGGTCTCGGTAAGACTGTTCGAGCTTCTGCTGGTTCGGCGGGAGCGCCGGGCCAATCGGGTTGTAAACCAGCGACAGTTTCAGTTCCGGATTCTCCCGTCCATAACCGAGGCCATTCAGCAGCTTTAACGCCTCAATGGACTTCTGAAACACTCCGTCGCCTCGTTGTGCATCGCAGTTTTCCTCCAGATAGCATGGCAGGGACGCGATCACTTCGACGTGATGATCGGCGAGGAACTGCGGCAGATGCGTGAATCCGGGAGCCGTCAGAATGGTCAGATTGCAGCGATCAATGACGTGCCGACCCAGCCGATGCACTTCCGACACGAACCATTCAAACAGCGGATTCATTTCCGGGGCACCACCCGTGATATCGACCGTCTCGATCGTCGATTCTGACAACAGCCGGAGGCAGTGCAGAAAGTTCTCCTTCGTCATCAGCTCGCGCCGATCCGGACCCGCATCGACATGACAATGGCGACACGTCTGATTGCAGAGCTTCCCGACGTTGACCTGCAGCGATGTCAGCTGACCGCTCTTCAGCGGCACGATTCCATGGACTGCGAGCGTGGACTGGAACGACGGTATGCCCGACTGATTGTCGCGTTCAAGCACGTCTCGCTGATGTTCGGCGTTGGCAAGCGGATTTCCCTGTCGCAGCAGTGATAAGGCAGGCATGTTGGATCCTGTTTGGGATTCGTGACTCACGTAGCTCGACTCTCTGAGTCGAGTTCAGACTTTCACTGGGCCGAATTGCCGGAACTCACTCCGTTCGGTCCGGCCTACAAAAAACTCCGACTGTACTCCTTTTCAATGCGACTTCAGCAGCACGGTTCATCGCCGACGCAGCAGGAAGCGACGGCTGCAATTGTGGCGTCGTAATGCCGTCCTTTGGTCTCTTTCGGATCACGAGTTTTCAATCGTCGGCAGTCGAATAATTGTGCGGCATCCAGCGGAATTTCCTGATGCGGCTCGATCGTTTCAAACATCCCGGCATATGGCGGCAGCTGAATCAGGCGAGTCAGTTTATCGCAAACCGCCATGCGCTGACCGCGAACGAACATGTGTCCGTCATCATCTTCGACGCGGCGAAACGGACCTTTATAAACCACCGCCTGATGGCGTTCCAGACAGGGACCATCTTTGCCCTTCCACGCAATCACAGTCATCGATCGGAATTCAATGCCTTCAATCGTCTGCCAGGGTTCTGTCTGCCGTTTTGCAATCGTGATGCCATGAAATCCGGCATCGGAAAACGCTTCCAGAAACAAGTCTTCCCGAAAAGCGCCGGAGAGGCATCCGGACCAGAGGTGTCCATCCTGCTGCATGTGATCCGGTACAGTCTCGTCGCTCACGATATCGCTGATGACCGCGCGTCCTCCGCGTTTCAGCACGCGGTAGATCTCGGCAAAGAGTTGGCGTCGATCCTTTTGACGAACCAGATTCAGCACACAGTTCGACACCACGCAGTCGATGGTGTTATCCGCGATCAGGGGTCGCTCTTTTCGAAGCTGTTCTTCGAGTCGGCGGCCTGCGATCCAGTCGGATGAACTCTGAACTGGCTTTTCGGCAAGGCGTGTATTGAGCAGATCCAGATCCAGCTGCAGATCCTGGATCATGCCATAGCGGAAATCCACATTGCTGTAGCCAATCTTACCGGCAACTTCAGCGCGATACTTCCTTGACAGCGCCAGCATTTCGGTGTTGCAATCGACGCCGATCACATTCCCCTGCGGTCCGACAACCTGCGACATGATGTAGCACAGTTTTCCGGCTCCAGAGCCCAGGTCCAGAACGGTGTCACCTTCCTGAACCCACGCACTGGGATCTCCGCAGCCGTAGTCCTTGTCGATGATTTCCTGGGGCACGACCATCAGATACTGCCCGGCATACTGCACCGGACAGCACAGCGCCGATTCCACCTGCCGGGATGCGGCGGCGTATCGATCGTACACCGACGCCTCGGTGCATTCGTTTGAATCCGTCGTGATCTGATGTGAGGCTGTCACCCTTAACTTCCTTTCTGTGGGGCGCGCGACAGAGAATCTCTTCCCTGTTCCGTAGCTGAATTCGTGTCTGCCGTTCGCCGTGCGCTGATGCAGTCTGACTGACTTAGGACCGCTCGAGAAATAACTGTCTCTTTTTATACCCCTCACCCTGCCCTCTCCCCTTCGAAGGGAGAGGAGGATGCGGTCAATTATTTCTCGAACGGTCCTTACTGAAACTGAAAACGCATTCGTCTGTGACGAAATGCCCTCATTCTGACATGGCAAGTTCGCGATGTCTGCGAGACAGCATACAAAGTCCTGCGTGAGTCGTTACAATCTCACGGGTCCTGTAGACTCATAATTTTTGAGAATTCTGTGTGACGCACTTCGTTCAATCGCCTTGCCGAGGTTAAACGATGACACTCCTGCAGTTACTGGCCCTGATAAAACGACCACGCGGGAAATAGTCCAACTCATAAGAATCTTTGCGATGCAACCCTGGCAGGTTTATCTTGTGCTGTGTCCGGCAGCCTTGATCGGTGGAATGATCAATTCGGTGGCCGGTGGCGGTACGCTCATCACATTTCCCGCGTTATTGTGGGCGTTGGGAGGCACTCCGGGGGCAACGATCATTGCCAACGCGACAAACACGGTTGCGTTGTGTCCCGGCTCGCTGTCGGGCTCCTGGGGTTATCGCCGCGAGCTGAGCGAACTGTGGGGATGGGTGCGTTGGCTCGCCGTACCCAGTCTGATTGGCGGCCTGGCGGGGTCTTACATCGTTGTCCTCGCGCCGGAATCGTCGTTCAAGGCCATGATTCCGTGGCTGATTGGATTGGCCACAGTGCTGTTTATTCTGCAGCCTCGACTAATGCCTGCGTCGAAAGCGGGAGCCGCGCCGGATCGTGGCACGCCGGACGATTTAACGGCAGCGCCCCCCGGTCGCCGATACCTTTGGCTCGTGTTCGGGCTGCAACTGCTGGTTGGTTTCTATGGCGGATACTTCGGAGCCGGGATCGGAATCCTGATGCTCAGTACTCTCAGCCTCTTGAACCTGGGAAACATTCATCATGTGAACGGAATGAAGACAGTGCTTGCCGGAATGATCAACGGCATTGCCGTCGTGGTGTTTGTGATCTCGGACAGCGTGAACTGGAAACTCGCCGTGCCGATGCTGATTTCCGCATCCATTGGTGGCTGGCTCGGGGCAACGCTGGCCCGCAGGATGGACCGCAGTGTCGTACGCAGGATCGTGATTGTGATCGGTGTCGTGCTGACGACCTGGTATTTCAGTCAGCAGTGGTTTTTGGGGAAATGATGTGCCGAATCAGTAATCGAACCAGATCCCGCCGCCGTACAGGTTTTCCACCTGGTTCAGGAATTGGTATTGCAGCGAAGGGCCGTTGTAATACTGCAGTCCGATGCGCAGCCGATGACGCGTTTCGATCCCCTGCCAGCCCCAGCCTGCCACGGTGTTGAATCCGCCCTGGAAATTGAAGTCTTCGCGAATGTGATAGTTCGCCGCGACAAACGGAGCCCCCCGGAGGGTGGATCGTGCGACAGGCAAGTACTGCGCCCCGAACTGAAACTCCAGCGGTTTCGCCCCACCATCGACGCCGAGTGCGTATGCGATTTCCCCGTAAATCTGCGTTGCGTGTTCGAGATCCTGCGTCACGCCAACGATGACGGAGTCACGCACATAGTTGATGGGATTCAAGGTGGGATTTGCCACCAGGAACTCATCGCCGATGTGAGAGCTGATGTGATAGTAACCGTACTTCACAGCCGTTCCACCGAACCGATTTGTACCCAGCAAACCCACTCGGTAGTCAGAACCCACCAACATCGTACTGCGTTCATCAGGCAGCACGCGGGCAAACACAGCACCTTCGATGTCAAGCTGAAATCCCTGTGGCTTTACCGAGCCAAAACTCCCGTAACGCAGCAGCCCGACTCGCCCGCCAAACACAGCGTCCCATACGCGCTGGTTGCTGCGTGTGTCGTGCAACTGAGTGAACTGCAATCGGGGCTCTTTTTCACCGGCAATGTAAGACTTGTACATCAGCCCCTGAGGAAGCACCTGCCAGCCAAAGCAGCTGTTGCATTGAGCCGGTGCGTTCGAGAAGACCTGCTGCGGCGTGATCGGCAGGTCCGTGGCAATCTGAGGCATCAACTCATCCAGCTGTGTGTCGCCTGCTGAAACCTGTGCTGGCTGCTGAGCAAAAGACGTCGTCGGATCAGATTCGTACTCCGCTGCATCACTGTCTGCGAGTGCGTCAAACTCTGGTTCATCAGTGATTGGGGCAGCATCTGCATCCTGACGCGCCGACGCTTTCACATTCGATGTAAACTGCGTCAGAAATGACGGAGTCTTGCGGGCTGCCTGAGATTCAAGATCCGCATCCGAAAACATCGGCTGAAACGGATCAACTTTTCGGTGGTCCGGTGCAAACTCACCGGACGGCTGAGTCCGCCAGGCATACACCCAACCATCATCCTGAGCCACACACGGTGTCGGCAGGATGGCGACCGCCACGACTGCCAACAGGCATCGCTGAATTGTGTTTTGAGGATGGATGGATATCTGCTGCATGGGAATGAGTGGCATCGGCTTCACGAAGAGTGTTGAGTCTCCAGCCCACATGCTTTTGCTTAGGGGAACTCCGGCTACAGTTGCCGATTTGGCACTGGGCAAGGAATCTGCTGGCGACACTGGTCGTATGCAATCCACTGAATTTTCGGATTTTCAGCAAGCGGATCTGAGCTCATGCCACCCCTCAATTCCGATTTGCCCGGCCAGTGTTTCAGTCAGGTAATTCGCGCAAATCGAATCGGTTGTGAGTGTATTTACACGGAATCCGAGAACGCGGATTTATCCGAAAACACTCAAGTTGCTCAATGCCGCTGCCGTAGCCCCCAGTTTGAGGGCGGGCACTGGACGCGACAGGGTTGTTGACGGCACAATACAGCCTGTGCAATCCATCCTGCTGACGCTCCCCCCGCCTCGACCATATGAAAACCATTCGACTCACCGGAAGCCTGATCCTGTTGCTTGTCGCGCACGCCAGTGTCGATGCTGTGGATGACATTGACTTCGGGACCCAGATCAAGCCGCTCCTTGCATCCAAGTGCTTTGACTGCCACGGCCCCGACACGCAGGAGAGTCATCTGCGGCTGGATCGTCGAGCGGCGATGCTGCGCGGCGGAGATTCCGGCGAGCCGGCCATCGTCACAGGAGACGGTGAGCATAGTCATTTGATGAAACTGGTCCGCGGCACTGAATCCGGCAAGCGGATGCCTCCGGATGAGGCGGATCAGTTGTCGAAAAATGAAATTCAACTGCTGCAGACCTGGATCGATCAGGGTGCGGTGTGGCCAGGGCCGGATGGTGCGGCAGACGACGAATCGATGAAGTCGGATCATTGGTCGTTTCAGTCGGTCCGCACGAGCGAGCCACCGCCGACTGACAATCCGCGGGTCGCCAACGGAATCGATGCTTTCGTTCTCCAAAAGCTCACGGATCACTCGCTGACGCCCAATCCGCAGGCGACCAGAGCAGAACTGATTCGACGGATCTCCCTCGACATGCTCGGCCTGCCGCCGACTCCGGAAGACGTCCGTGCGTTTGTCGCGGATCCTGATCCGCAGGCTTACGGCCAGCTTGTGGAACGAATGCTTACGAATCCGCACTACGGTGAGCGCTGGTCGCGCTACTGGCTGGATCTTGTGCGGTTTGCGGAAACCAACGGCTACGAAACCAACCGCGAACGCCCGAATGCATGGCCTTATCGCGACTACGTCATTCGGTCGCTCAATGATGACAAACCGTATGATCAGTTTCTGAAAGAACAGATCGCGGGAGATGCCATCGGCACTCCGGAAGCCACGGCGTACCTTGTCGCAGGGCCATACGATCTCGTCAAAAGTCCGGACATCAACCTGACGCTCATGCAACGGCAGAACGAACTTGACGACATGATCAACACGACAGGGACAGCTTTCATGGGACTGACTCTCGGCTGTGCCCGCTGTCATAATCACAAGTTCGACCCAATCCGACAGACCGACTATTATTCACTGCAGGCCATCTTCGCCGGGATTCAGCACGGCGACCGGTCGCTGCCGCTGACGGAACAGCAACAACTGGAGATCGCCGAAATCGATCAACAGTTGGTGCAGCTTCGAGATGAACTCAGGCCGTTCGTCAAAGATGCGGGTCCCCATCGACCGCCCGTGAACGCTCGGGGCAATGAGGAATTGTTTGAACCCACTGCCGCCAGATTTGTACGATTCACGATCCAGGAAACGAACGCCTCACAACCCTGCATTGATGAGCTCGAGATCTTCAGTGGCACAAAAAACGCTGCGCTGGCATCAATGGGAGCGAAAGCAACCTGCTCAAGCACGCTGCCGGGGTATGAAATCCACAAACTGGAACACATCAACGACGGTCGTTTCGGGAATTCCCGCAGTTGGATTTCCAATGAATCCGGTCAGGGTTGGATTCAGATTGAGCTGCCGGAAGTTGCGACGATCAATCGCATCGTCTGGGCCCGGGATCGCGACGGCCAGTTCGGCGATCGTGTCGCAACGCAGTATATGATTGAGGTCGCGGTTGAGCCCGGTCAGTGGAAGCCAGTCGCATCGTCCGCAGACCGCCTTCCTTTCACCGGCGTTGCTTCGACTCAGCCTGAATACGATTTCGCAAAGTTTCCGAACGACAAGGCTGAACAGGGTCGTGAGCTGTTGAATCAACTTCAAAAACACGAACAACGCAAATCGCAGCTCCAGGCATCAGCAACGGTCTATGCCGGGACTTTTCAGCAGCCCGGGCCGACTCATCGCCTGTTCCGCGGCGAACCGCTCGCCCAACGTGAGCAGGTCGAACCCGGCACCGTCGCAGCACTGGGAAAGCTCGCTATTTCCGAAGCAACGCCGGAACAGCAACGCCGCCTGGCACTAGCGGATTGGATGGCATCAAAGGATCATCCGCTGACCGCGCGGGTGATCGTGAACCGTCTGTGGCAGTTTCATTTCGGCAAGGGACTCGTGGCGACCCCGAGTGACTTCGGCAAGGCCGGTGTCGCACCGACTCATCCGGAACTCCTCGACTGGCTGGCGATGGAACTCATGCAGCACAACTGGTCATTGAAGCATGTCCATCGGCTGATTCTGAATTCTGCAACGTACCAACAGAGCAGCCAGCCTCGCGAGGACGCTCTTCAGGCGGACGCCGATACACAATGGTGGTGGAGATTTCCTCCGCGCCGTCTTGAGGCCGAACCGATTCGCGACAGCATTCTCGCGGTGACCGGCGTGCTCGACAACCGCATGTACGGCCCCGGCTTCAGCGGTTTTGAAGTCGAACTGGAAAACGTACGCCATTATTTTCCAAAGAAGACGTACGGTCCCGAAGACTGGCGGCGCATGATCTACATGACCAAAGTCCGTCTGGAAAAAGAATCCGTCTTCGGAGTGTTCGATTGTCCCGACGCCGCAACCTCCGTCCCCAAACGCAGCCGTTCGACAACGCCGCTGCAGGCACTGAATCTGTTCAACAGTCCGTTCATGCTGCAGCAGGCTCAGTTGCTGGCTGATCGTCTGAAGCGTGAGTGCGGGGATGATACGTCACA
>CAMAVB010000272.1 GCA_945861465.1 Candidatus Kuenenia stuttgartensis | reverse complement strand
CTGATTCGTCACCATGCCAGCATGCCTCTGGAAAAGATTGGACGCAACAAACTGATTGGAGACTCTGAAACAGGCCGTGTGTTTGAACAGGCAGGCAAGATCACCGACCCGGAAACAGGGCGTTCGATGACTGTTCGCTGCGTGACAGTCAGCGACTTGGTGCCAGTCACCAGTTCGGAAATCGTGGGTCCGTCGGTGGGCGTAGCCGGATCCGTTCGGCCTGTCAGCCGTTCCTTGAGGGCGTTTCGAAGCTGGGTGAGTTCACTGACATACGCCTCGTGTGCAAAACCCTTCCCAAGGCGGGCTTCGTAGTCATGGAGCTGTGATTCAGCAATCGACATGTCCTGTTCAAGGCGAGAGATCTCAACAGCGAAGGATCCCAGCAGCCGTTCAACAGCGTTCAGGACGGCACGGGGGCCAGGGTTCACGCTCGAAAGTCCTGTGATCCTGGTCATTTCCCATTCAAGGTAAACATCCGGCTGGCCTTTTGGATATAGGATCATGCCGAATTCAAGTCCGCGATACGAACCGATCGGGAATCGCACGGTGTCAACAATCTTGATCGGCATGGCATCCAGTTTCTTTTCCCGCACGACTGGCACATCCGCACGGAGCACCGCATTTCGGCCGATGAAGACCGGCAAATGATGGCAGTCCTCCGCCGTCTGGCGATCGGCGGTGAGTTTTTCGTGACGGTCGTGCAGATTTCGTATCATGGCGGGCAGGTCGCGGATCTGGCGGCGAGCCACGTATTGTTCGTCCATGTGGTTCTTTTTCAAAATGGCCAGCCGCTGCAGCTCAGCATCCGCTTGAGCGAGCGTCAGCACGGCGGGATTGCCGGAGGCTATCGCCTTGACTTCCGCATACGACAATTCCTGACCGCCAATGTCTTCGGCACGGCGAGAGGCGTTGGCACCGGTGATGACCTGCCCGATGAATCGGGCTTTGGTCTCCAGTGCCTGCCACATATAGGCATCGATGCGGCTGGCGATTAGCCGACGCATTTGAACGTGCGTTGAACTTTTCCGCCTCGTGGATTAGGCGCAAGTCTGCGGAATCACTCGCGGTCACTCAGCGGCACGACCGAGTCTACAATTTGACGAAGTGCTTGTCACGTCGATTTGCCTGGCGTTTGTGATTCCGGTTGCGGTGATTGGTGCAATTAGCAGAGCTGGACTCAACGAATGACCAGACATGCGGAACGCCATCCGCCGACTGATGCGTCCTGACGACATGTTGGAGACGTTCAGCGAGTTGGCAGTAAAAGAGCCTGACCTGATGCGACTGGTGTTACAGGCAAGCCTGGCTGCGCTGGTGAACGTACAGAGCGCGGAAGCGGTGGAGGGTGAGATGAAGCGGCGGGCGGTCGCTGGGAATTGATAGTAGATCTGACCAGGTGACTCCGGTGGTGACACCCAGTGGACTACTTGTCACTTTACGTAAACGACGTAGAATTCAACTTCCGGTTTGTCTGTCGGAGGACCGGATGCCATTGCCGTCGAAAGGGTCTCCTGTCGAATCGATCCATCCGCCTCCCAGTAGAAGGAGCATCCGTGCCCATTCTTGTTACCGGTGTCCCAAGTGCAGAGATAAATACGGCACCGGTCAAAGTCAACGTCAGGAGCAGGTTTGCGTGGATGACACACCGCCCAGACCTGCTTCAGTTGTGCGGCGTTTTCGATCGGGTCAATGAGTTTGGGTTGTTCAGAGTCGTCAATTTCACACTTCCATCCCATTGTCGTCGCCTTGATCCTGCCCGGCTCCGTTATCTCAGCTTGTTTTGTGGCTGGCTCTTCCGCAGCATTCAGAGTCTGCCGCTCCACCTCTTCGATGTTGGGCTGCGAGAGCAACTGTGAATCGGTCTGACAGCCCTGCGATGCCAGGAGCAATGCCGCAATGCCGCAGAGCCTCGCAATTAATCTCATCTGTTAACGTCCCTGCAGTTGAGCTGAAATCGGTCAAGGCTCTAAGTGTATGCGGAGTCAGCAACCCCGGACAGAGGATGTTTTCGCTGGAATATCCGGATGTATGAACAATGCTCTGATCAGCCAGCACAGTTGCTGGCCAGCGGCTCCGGTCGTAGACTTGGCCCGTCAACGGTTGCCGGTGCCCGATCTTTTCATAGGCTGATCGTCATGCGATATGGATCAAGTTTGTGGCTCACTTGCCTGGTGACGACATGTTCTCTGGCTGGTAGCGGTGAAGCGTCCGCACAAGAAGCTGGACAAGCCCCTCCACCAGCCATCGCTCCTTTCGATGCAGCACAGGCGAAGTTGCATCAGAAGGCATGGGCCGATCATCTTGGCACAGCAGTGGAATCAACAAATTCCATCGGCATGAAGTTCGTGTTGATTCCGCCAGGAGAATTCATGATGGGGAGCCCAGAGTCGGAGGCAGGACGAGGCGATAGTGAGACGCAACGAAGGGTGACTATCGCTTCGCCATTTTCACTGGGCGTGCATGAGTTAACGCAATCTCAGTACGAGCAGGTGATGGGCATTAACCCGAGCAGATTCAACGTCGAAAACTACCCAGTTGAGAGAGTGAGTTGGGATGTCGCGGTGGCGTTTTGTGAGAAGCTGTCAGCGTTGCCGGAAGAGGTCGCGGCAGGTCGCGTATATCGTTTACCGACGGAGGAGGAATGGGAGTATGCTTGCCGCGCGGGTTCGACGACGGAATACAGTTTTGGTGATGATGAGAAGAACTTGGGTAGGTATGCGTGGTTTAATGGGAACAGCCGCAGTACAACCCAGGCAGTGGGTAAGAAGTTACCGAACGACTGGGGACTTTACGACATGCACGGGAATGTATGGGAGTGGTGTTCGGATAGGGCTGGGGACTATCCGAAAGGTGCGGTGACCGATCCCGTGGGACCATCAACGGGCTCGGTCCGCGTGGTCCGTGGCGGCAGTTGGAACAACGACGCGGCGGATTGCCGGACGGCGGACCACCTCATGCTCGACCCGACGTTCCGCTCGAACAACCTCGGCTTCCGCCTAGCCCTGAGTTCCCTGTCTGTGCATTCGCCGGAGGCGAAACCGGTCAAGTGAGCGGATGGCAAAGCGACCGTCCCACAGCCGCCAAAGCAATCGCAACGGGCACACCAGCTTTGCCGCACATACACTTTCACGCACGGCAGGCGATGCCTCAGCGCCGATGGGCAAATTCGAAACCGGGCGGCCGGTGCAAAGGGTATGAACTGGTTCGGAGTGGTATGACTGGCATGACTTCCGGAGTGGTTCAGGTGGTTGCACACATGCTGCGGCCAGTACGAAGATACGTCGGCACAACTGCCGGATCAGGGCAATTCAACGGGTGTGGCCACACCTGCAACCATGTGTTTTCATGCTTTTCCTGAACTACTTCAGAACGTAGAAACCATATAAAACACTGGAAACGCTGAAAACTCTGTTCGTTTGTGTCGTACGATGTGACCGGAGCAGCGAACGGATGGACGCCAACTCGCGTCGGTCGGTCTCACCGAAGCAGCCTGCCGCGTCTCACTGAACAAGTGGATGCTATGAAGCGGTGCTTCGTCAGTTCCGAAAAATCTGACTCAGGACACGCCCTCCTGTGCTGTTTGGCAGGTTGTCGTTGCGGACTCAAGACGCGATCGCCTTCGAGCTCAGCAAAGTCGCGGCTGTATTTGGTTTGACTGCCGCAGCGAAGGAAGTTCAGCTACCATGACAAATTGAATCTGTGTCGCATCGGCGTGTCGAGCTGACGCATACCGCTCGCCAATCATTCGGCTGCGCAATATGCTGCACGCAGTTGTCGTTGTCTCGCCCTCATCTAAGTACAGAGAGTCCACCATGTTGCTGTCAGCACGCCGTACAGGAATTCTCTTGCCCCTGGTTTTCATTCTCTGCGCGGGACGATGGTCCCCGATATGTGCTCAGGCGGCAGCGACAGACAGCGAAATCTCCGGTGTCCAGTTTGATCTGAATGCGCTGACACAACTGCCCGAAGTTTTCCCTGCTGACAACATGCAGGTTGATGGCGTAACGACATTTTTCTATTCCGGCCCTGACTACAAGGGCAAACAGACTCGCGTTTTTGCGTACTATGGCGTTCCTGCTAACACGGAGGGCAATGAGGGTCATCGAAAGCTGCCTGCCATGATATTGATTCATGGCGGCGGGGGAACCGCGTTTGATCGATGGGTCAACGGGACGAACGCTTTTGCCTATCCGATGAATTCGTGGAAGAATTCGTGGAAGAAATCATGGATGCTGCCCAAATCTCCGCAGTCGTTATGCCTCCGAGTTCGAATGCCGCACGGTCATGGCACCGCTGGCGAGCACCCTGAAGAGATCTTCACGTACGCCGATTCGTTTTTGAAGAACAGCAAACCGCTTGTGAAGATTCTGGAACAGGACAGCAGTGAAGACGAGACCTGGGCGACGTTTCAAGCGGACGTGCCTGTCGTCAATGCCGAGCTCTGCTTCACTCGGGCAACAGGAAAGTGGCAGGACCGCGAATGGGAGACTTTGCCCGCAGAAATCGATGAAGTTGCATCGCGAGTTAAAGCAACAGTACCGGCAGATGCAACCGTCTTCTATTTGAATCTGTTCGATGATCGCCATTGTGCAGTCTGCACTTCACACACAGAACGAACTGTGACGACAGTTCAGACTGACAACGATGTCCGGCGTACCGAAGATGTGATCTATGGTCGAAAGTCCGGCATGGCGTTGACAATGGATGTCTTTCAACCTGCGAAACCAAACGGTTGCGGTGTGCTGTTTCTTGTGAATGGCGGCTGGCTCTCCAGCAAAGATACGCCGTTGATGGTGACAATCCGACCGAGTGACTATCAAATCCTGCTGGAACGCGGATATACAGTTTTCGCGGTCGTCACCAGTTCTCAGCCGAAGTTCACGGTTCCCGAGCAAATACAGGATGTCACCCGGGCAGTTCGCTTCGTGCGCGCCAATGCGCAGCGTTTTGAGGTGAATCCCGGAAGGATCGGTGTCCTGGGGGCCAGTTCCGGTGGACATCTTACGTTGTCGATCGCTGCACGCAGAGGGGAAGGAAATCCGGATGCATCCGATCCTGTGGAGCGGGAGAGCGGCGAGGTTCAGGCCGCCGCTTGCTTCTTCCCACCCACGGATTTTTTGAACTACGGTGGTCCCGGGAAGAGCGGAGTCGGTGAAGGCCCTCTGACCCCGCTGGAGGCCGCCTTCGGTTCGAAAGGACTGTCACCCGCAGAGCGAACGGCACTGGGCCGGGAGATCTCTCCGATTTACTACATCACCTCGAAACTGCCGCCGACGCTGATCATTCACGGTGACCGTGACGACGTTGTACCACTGGAGCAATCCGAGCGATTCGTCCAGCGTGCTTCGGACGAGGGGGCACCACATATCAGGTTGATTGTCCGGCCCGGCAAGGGACATGGCTGGGGAGATTTCTGGAAGTCGATAGAAGATGTGACCGCATTCGCAGACTGGTTCGATCAGCACCTGCGAGACCGCAGCGAATGATCCCAGAACTTTGCCTGCACGAAGACCTTGAGACATACTGCTCCGCAATTCCCGAATCCACGCTGAAGTTGCGTCCATTCGCGGTTTAAACAGCCGCCCTCCTCCGCGCACTTCATTTGTCATTGAACCCGTTTGATCAGCTCAGATGCACCCGGATGCCAGCTGCCGTAGGTTTCCACAAGAGGTCTTTGAATCCGGTTTCCCCTGCTTCGTCATAGTCGGGGATGAGCAGGATTCGGTTGTCGGCGAGTTGGTGGGCGACGAGGTTGAGTTTGCCGAGTTGTTCAGTGGTGACGTTGTTGGTGCCGAGGCCGGCGGCGGCGACAGTGAAGATTCAGTCGTCATGCACATGGAAGTCCTCGATAAGCAGGCGACACTGAATTCTCAACTCATGACAAAAACTTAAACGCGAAGATCGGCGATTGCACACGCCAGGTTGTTCTGAAACCTTCGAAACTTCTGAAGTCGCCTCCAGCGTGATATACTCAACGCCACGGTCATCGGTGGCCCAATTTTTCGTAACCGTTCACGCATCAGAACGAAACCTGCGCAAACAACCACAGATAAACACAAATTCACACAGATAGACATCAACAATCAATCTGTGTTCATCCGCGTCCATCTGTGGTTTAAACTGCCATTCTCGAAATGTCGTGAACGGTTACAATTTTTCTGACGCAACGATCTCACTGCAATAACTATGGCGGATTCTACTATGCGGATCTTTCTCGCTCTGCTCTTCACCCTTTCATTCTGTGCAACGTTGGCGATAGCGGCAGATACGATTCAACTGCCGGTAACCAGGGACAACTCAATCGTCATGGTTGATGGCGAATGGGACTTGAACGCGGGGCAGCAGGGGCGCATTCGTATCAAAGGCAACCAGCATATGGTGGCCATGGCGTTCGACACGTCTGCAATCGCAGGAAAACGAGTGAAGAAAGCGACGCTGGTTTGCGTGAAGGGCGAACAGGAAATCTCCGGAGTCAGCATTTCCACCATCGCCACGCCGTGGGATGAAAATCGCTCAAACGGTCTGACGGCGGGGATCGATGGCGTTCAAGGCTGGGGTTACGAGAGAGCCCGGTTTCCGGCGGTCTGCGGAGGTAACGGATTCTCGCTGGTACACCAGACGACGTCTGAAATCCACGATGGAAAATATCACTGGAATGTTCCGCCCGACATGATTCATACCATGGCGATTGGCGTCGCACATGGCTTGGCAGTTCATGAACACGACTCGGACACGGGACGCAATCCGACAATCTTTTCGCGCGAGCAATCCGGGAAAAAGCCGTCTCTGATCGTTGAGCTTGATGATCAACCCGAGGCCAAACCAGAAGCTGCGGCCGAGTTGCATGTGGACTCAGCGGACAGCAATTCACCGCGACTGATGCTGACATCGCCAATGTCTGGGTTTGCCTATGAAGTCAGCGTAGATGGCCAGCTGCTCGGTCGATACAACATCCCGCTTGTGATCAATGGTCAAAAGCAGACGATTTACCTGCGAGACCTCGCTTCATCGATTGCCGCAGATCAACCGTATGAAATCAAGGTCGTCACGCTGAATCGTATTGGTCAGCGTTCAATGCCTGCGGTTCTTCGCAGCGTAATTATGAAGTCGGGTCCAATCATTAACCCGGCAATATCTTTTGCACCACCGCATTCGTCACCAATCGCCAGCCTCAGTGTGATTCCAGTCACGGACAAGTATGACGCTCAAGGCACAGCGGTCGGTGACCTCCCGCCAGATTACCGGACTCACAACGCAATTTTCGATGGTCATCGAGTTCGCCTCACGGCTGCGGCGGGAGAAGTCGTTGGATTTCAGTTGCTGTTGCGAAGTCAGCAGGGCACACGTGATGAAAAAGTGTCGGTCAGCGTTCAACTGGACGAAGTGAAACCTCGCATCGATCTGCATCAAGCCGTGTACGTTCCGGCAAAGGCCGAAGCCGCAGGACGTTTGATTCCCGATCCGCTGCTGCCAATGCCGGGTTTGATTTCGCTTGCCCCTGATATGGACCACTGCATCATTGCTGATGTCTATCTTCCGTTTGACGCTGCTCCTGGCGTTCTGAAAGGCAGGATCACGATCAGCGATGGTCGCATGGTACCGCTGGAGATCAAAGTTCTTCCTTTCGCATTGCCGCGTCAGGCGACGTTCTTCTGCGAGATGAATGGTTACGGCTTGCCAGATCACGTCGACGAATACTATGCCCTGCAGCAAATCGCCTATGACCATCGAGTTCACTCAAACATCCTGCATTACTCACACAACACGGCAGCTCCGGGATCAAGGAAGAGTAATCTCGACATGCGTCTTCGTTCCGGGCGGCGGATGGACAATAAGAAATACGACGGCATTGAACCGGGAGCCACGACCGGATATTGGGACGATTTTGTGGAAGCGTTCGGGCCGTACATTGATGGCTCACTTTTCAAAGACGGCCATCGCGGCCCAATCCCGGCGCCGGGCTTCTATCTGACGTTTCATGAAAGCTGGCCGCTGAATTGTCGACAGTACTTCAACGGCAATCCCGACGCATATCAGGCGTTTGTGGACCGGCCGGAGTATGCTCAGACGTACGTCAACATTCTGCAGGATTTCGCTCGACTTGCCGAATCCAGAGGATGGAAGCAAACCGGCTTTCAGGTGTACTTCAACAACAAAGGATCTCTCAACGAAAAGACCAAGGCACCGTGGATCCTGGATGAACCATCTGGGTTCTGGGACTACCGGGCGCTGCAGTTTTATGGGGAGCTGACCGACCGTGGCCATGAAGTTGCGCCGAGCGTTCAGATCAATTATCGCATCGACATTTCACGCCCTGAATATTGTCGAGGCCAGTTGGATCGACGTGACGATCTGTGGATCGTGTCTTCGTGGGCGTTCCAGAATTATCGTCGTCTGGTCACCGACCGTATGCAGAGTGACGGCCTGACAGCGTGGGTTTATGGGACATCAAATCACGTTCATGAGACGAACCGCAATATCCAGGCCTGGGCGCTGGATGCATGGCAGCATGGAGCGACCGGCATTGTTCCCTGGCAAACGGTCGATAAATCAGGGAGTGCATTGCAGGAAGCGGATCAGCTCGGCTTGTTCATCTTCGACAAGGACGCGGCTGACGAAACTGTCATTCGGCACTCGATGCGACTGAAGGCATATCGGGATGCACAACAGCTGATTGAGTATCTGAATCTGCTGCAACAACGTCGAGGCTGGTCACAGGATCAGATGCGTCGCTTCGTCAATCAATATGTGAACCTGAACGCTCAGGTCAGCAAGGCCAATGAAGAGGACGCTGGAACAACGGCGTATGGTCGGCTGTCAGCTTCGGGACTGGACTCGCTCAGGTTGGCAACGGCAATTCTTCTTGAAGCAAAGTAAAATGCCGAACATCTCTTTGCCCTGAATCTTTTTGCCCATAACGATGTCGTTCGATGATCAATCGAAGCTCGGCAGTGGGGCGTTGCTTCAAAATGTGTCGCTCTGTGCTTTGCTGAATTCAGCCGGTTTCAGGAGCTGCGATAGCATACTGCATTGCGACATCCGGCATGGTTAGCATTTGGCCAAGAGCCATTCGCGTCAGCTCTCGAATCGGGTGGAAGCCGAGTTGTTTGGCCAACTGTTGAGCTGTGATGTTCGGCCCCGGAATATCCCAGAAGATACGCCCGGTCATCGGATCAACGAGCCCCCGAATGATGCGCTCGGCACTTTCCGTCGTCTCGGTGGTCACAGGGCCGAGATAGGACGCTCGACGGCCAGAACGAATCATGCCAAAACCTTCGTCATTGGAAATCGTGAACGAGCCTTCTTGAAGTAATTTCAAAAATACTGATCGATCCGCTCCGAATGCGACACGGTCGACCTGTTCAATTTGTCCGATCTGCGATACCACGTGATTGGGACGAATGATTTCCGACGGTTGATCGGCCGAGCGTTCCCACCGGTGAAATTTCCATTCTGCCACGAAGCCGAGTTGCTCATAAACAAACTGGCCTTCCGGAGTCGCATCCAGCTTGATGCAGCCCACATGTCGGTCGCTGAGATACGAGATGCTTTGCCGCATCAGAGCCGTGGCTATGCCGCGTCTTCGAAGGTCCGGGTGGACTAACATCATGCCGATCCACGCCAGATCTTTTCCGTAGCTGGTCGTTGTGACAGTGCCGATCAATCGTTCGCCGGAAAAGGCAGCGAAGCAACCATGGGGTTCGTAACGCAGGACTCGCAGCCAATCGGCGCGAAGTTGGTTCCAGCCAGCTTGCTGTACGAATTCATCGACAAAGGCAAGATTGCCTTCGCGGAGAACTCGGATTTCTACATCGTCGCCGACCATCGGAATTCCATGAATGTTTTGCTGCGTTGGTACGTGCCTATCGAGCAGAGGGATTGACGTACTACCTGGAAAACAGAACCGTATACGCAAACAGGATTCAGTTGTATTGCTTGTTCAACTTTTCATGGTGCTGGGTGTGCTTTGAAAAAATCCCAAATCGAGTCGGTCGCTTTGAACTTATCGGTGGGTTTGCCAACGATGAATTCCGGCAAAAGGTTGACGCCGCCAGCCCAGATGTGACCAAGGCCCTCGATTGTAATAAAAACCACCTCCGCGCCGTCGCGTCCGGGGCCGTACAGGAACACAACGCGAACCGCTTGGGCACTCAGGACACACCCTCCTGTGCAGGTTGGTACGGTGTCGTTGTGGGCCCAAGTCGCGATCACGTCCGCGTTCAACGGACTTCCATCTGTATTCGGAATGACTGCGCCACTTGATCGAGCATCGCGGACTTGCCGAGTCAAATCGATGTCGCGTCAGTGTGTCGGAAGAATGTCACTCGCTTAAGCGTAAACCGTTCCGTGACGAGAGTTTAGTGACGGTGTCGAAGCAACGCTATCGACCAGTGCAAGACGACGCAGTTTGCCGGGTTGGCTACCCATCGCTCCCAAGGCATCGATCGGGGCGTGATAGCATCCATGAATGCGAGAAAAGAAAGCATCGTTAAGTGAGCTGTCTTCAACCAGTTAGGCTTAAGCTAGTGCCATTCATCGATGTGACCGACGCAGTTGTGACTTTGCACAGCGTTGTTCCGGTCGGTCTCACCGACTCAGGTTCGCCACTGATTTCAGAACTTTCGTCTCTTGCCGAAAAAAGCTGTTTTGATCGACAGTGATTTGGCTCCACCGTCGACACCCGGGCCAAATGGCTCGATGCGGTAGTCTA
>CAMAVB010000271.1 GCA_945861465.1 Candidatus Kuenenia stuttgartensis | reverse complement strand
GATTGACTCTGACAAATCATTCTACCAATGGCTGCGCAAACAGTCTACAATCGAAGGAGAGACGACGGACCCTGTATCAAGACATGAATGCTCGGGCGTCGCAACGGCGAAGTGAAGCAGGAGAACCGCATGTCGATCGATACTAAGTTCATTCCGGGAATCGTCAGGAATGGCGTTGTCATTCCACAAACAGAAAACCAACTGCCCGAGGGGACACATGTTGAAATAGTGCTGCAGCCAACTGGAATGACACCCGAGTTGAAAGCGGAACTCGACGGATGGGAGAGAGCTGGAGACGAAGCGTGGGCAATGATTGACAAGTGGGAAAGTGAAGATCAATGAAGATCGGCGATATCCATTGGGTCGATTTACCAACGGACGGCGGAAGAGAACAGCAAGGGCGCAGACCGGCGATCATCGTACAAGACGAAAACTATGGCGGCAGACTGCCAACGGTCTTTGTAGTTCCTCTCAGCAGTGCTCGTAGTGCATTACGGTTTGCCGGTACGGCGTTGATTTCCGCCAGTCTCACCAGCGGATTGCGAAACGATTCTACCGCATTGGTGTTTCAATGCCGCGCGATTGATCGCAAACGAATTGGCGAGCGAATCGGAAGCGTCACCATCGATGAGCGACAGGAAGTGTTCGCAGAGTGGCGAAAATTGACAGGTCAAAAAAGCTGATTCAGTGAATCTGCGATTCCCGTAGGGCGCGTGAAACGGAGGGCAAGCACCACCTCCCGGCACAGTGACACCTCAGTTAGTCCAGGTCCCAAATCGGTTCATTCACCGGCGGACGCCCGGTACCGATGAGATTATCGATTGCGATCAGCGGCAGGAAAAGAACGACGCACGTGTAATGCAGACGACGCCAACCAGTTCCGTCTTCCGGAGTAAAGAACCAAAGTCCAGTGAGGCCAATGGCATCGGATTTGGCGAAACCGTGCCTGGAAAGACCAGCGTATGAGGTCAAGTAAATGACCAACAACGCGGCGAGAAAAACACGCAAACGACGAACTCGCCTCGGAGGCTGAGCATCTGGAGGCTGATAGGGGTTCACGCCCATGGGATCACAAGGCCAACAAATGAAACTGGCAGACAACATTTCACACAATCACTCGTGTGTGTGAAACCATCCATAATCAGGCTACCGTTCCGGATAGCATGGTCAACCAGGTGAATCAGCCCATGGACACTGCAGGGATTGCTACTGAGATTATTCCTTAGTAATCGTCTCATCCAGATTCAGAATCAGGTTGGCCATCATCGTCATGGCGGCATAGCTCGCCGGGTCGTGGCCAGCGACACGTGGGGACGCGCCGATGACGAGGAGTTTCTCTGCTTCGGCAGGATTTGCCTGGTAGTGCGCGAGCTGATCCGCGTGGACTCGTGTGAGTACCTGCAGTTCGTGTTCGGCGGGGATCCTGGCGGTGCCGAGCTGGAAGCCGAACGTGAGTTGCTGCGCTGCCGAATCGCCGCCTGCGGTCATCATCCGTGCAGCCAGATGACGAGATGCTTCAACGTACTGCGTGTCGTTCATCAGGACCAGCGCCTGCAACGGGGTGTTCGTGCGGGCTCGACGGGCGACACAGGTTTCGCGCGAAGGAGCGTCGAAGGCCATCAGCGATGGTGGCGGTGCCGTGCGTTTCCAGAACGTATACAGACTGCGCCGGTACAGCGCAGCGCCGTCGTCACGTTTGTAATTCTGAGTCGTGCTGCCGACAAATGCCACGGATTCCCAGATGCCATCGGGCTGATACGTTCGTACACTTTTTCCGCCGTAAACTTCTGCCAGCAAGCCGCTCATCGACAACGCACTGTCGCGCACGACTTCGGCATCCAGGCGGAAGCGCGGACCGCGGGCAAGCAGTGCGTTTTCGGGATCGACTGACAACAGTTCGGGCGATACGGAGGACGACTGACGATACGTACTGGACATCACGATCAATTTCTGAAACGCCTTGATGTCCCAGCCGCTCTCGACAAATTCCACGGCCAGCCAGTCGAGCAATTTCGGATTTGCCGGCCACTGTCCCTGCATTCCAAAATCTTCGGCCGTCTTGACAATCCCGACTCCGAAATACTGCTGCCAATAGCGATTCACGGCCACTCGCGCAGTGAGCGGATGCGATGGATCGATCAGCCATTTTGCCAGGCCAAGGCGATTCTTCGGTGCTCCCTCCGGCAGCGGCGGGAACATCGCCGGTACGTTTGCTTCGACTTTGTCACCCGGCTTATCGTATTCACCTCGTTTGAGCACAAACGTGTCGCGCGGCTGAGGCAGGTCTTCCATGATCATGGTGATGGCAATCGCCGCATCGGTCTCGTTGCGTTGTCTGGTCATGTCGGCCACCTGCGTTTGAAGTGGTTCGAATGCCGTGCGGGTTTTTGGGTGTACGAACTGGACGAAGTGGTCTCGAATAAGTTTTGCCTGTTCCCGCGTACGTTTATCAATTTCAACCTTGATGGCATCACGCACCGGCTGAGGCACAGTCGATTTGTCAAGCGCACGGTCAAACGCTTCCCATGCAAGTTGCGAATCGAACGACTGACTTCCCTGCGGAGTTTTCGTGACGCTTCCCGCGTGATCCCAGTAGACGGTTCCGCCGAACTGCGTAAACGCCCAGCCGTTGAGTTCCGCCCCTGCCGCCAGACCAACATGTGCGGCATCGACTTCCAGGCGAACCCACTGACCGGTCGGGGGTAACGGCCCCATCGGTCGATGCTCTGGAACATCACCGGCTCCAAAGACAATCGTGTCTTCGCCCCAGAACGCGCGATGATTCCAGCTTCCATCGTTGAATTGCAGCATCACAGTTTTTGGAGGATTCGCCGGATCGAGCCAGCAGTAAGCAAACAGCTTGTCGCCTGTGCCGATCTTCAGACCGGGGCTGACACCCGTGAAGAAATGTTGGCTCATGGCATCCGCTTTACGGCGAGTCGACTTCATGCCCGTGTGAACCTGATGATCCGGAGCGGAGACGAATTCCCAGGGTGAGTCGCCCTGCAGTTGAGCGCCTGCAGGAGCTTCATCTTCGATCCAGACGAACTCGACCGACTCCAGCGTCGCCGGGACAGTTCCGGCCCCGGGGTCAACATAGTCCACGGCAGCCAGTGCCGACGTGATCTGTTCTTTCGCGGCTGCGATCTTCGCATCCAGATCTGCGATGATCGCGGTCTGTTCTGAAGTCGGCACTCTGATCGTCGGTGGCGGGGCCAGTGCATTGCCATCCATCGCGGCATCGGCTGACGCATTGTAGAACGCGAAGAGCTGGTAAAATTCTTTCTGTGTGACCGGGTCAAACTTATGATCGTGACAAACTGCACATCCCAGCGTCATGCCCATGAAGATCGTGGACATGGTTTCCGTGCGATCGACGGCGTACCGAACCAACACCTCTTCGTTGATCGAACCGCCTTCACTGGTCGATACATTGCAGCGATTGAAGCCCGTGGCAATTTTCTGGTCGATCGTGGATTCAGGCAGCAGATCGCCGGCAAGCTGTTCGACCGTAAACTGATCGAATGGTTTGTTGGCGTTGAATGCATTGATGACCCATTCGCGATATTTCCAAAGGGCTCGCTCATTGTCCAGATGCAGGCCGTGTGAATCACCGTAACGCACGAGGTCCAGCCAGTAGCGGGTCATCTGTTCGCCAAAACGCGGTGACGCCAGCAATCGATCGACAACTTTCTCGTATGCATTCGGATCCGCATCAGCGAGAAATGCCTGCACTTCATCCGGCGTCGGTGGCAGTCCGGTCAGATCCAGCGTGGCACGACGAATGAGAGTGACTCGATCAGCTTCCGCGGATGGCTTCAAGCCGGCCGCGTCGAGTTTCTCGATGACAAAGCGATCGATTTGATTTCTGCACCAGACTTCGTCACTGACAGGCGGCGAGGCGGCGCGTTGAGGCCGAATAAATGCCCAGTGGCCTTTGTATTCGGCTCCTTGCGCAATCCAGGTCGTGAGCGTGTCGATCTGCGACGGCGTCAGCTTTTTTCCGCTGGCCACAGGTGGCATAATGAGCTCTGGATCCGTGGATCGAATCCGCGCGAGCAGTTCGCTTTCGCCAGAATTCCCGGGCACGATTGCCGTGTTGCCGGATTCCAGTTTGGCCACCGCGCCGTCGTGCGCATCCAGCCTCAGTCCGGCCTTGCGCTCTGCTGCATCGGGACCATGACACTTATAGCATGTATCCGACAGAATCGGCCGCACGTCGCGGTTGTAGTTGACTTCGTCGGCCGCTCTGACATCCAAACACATGCTAACAGGGACGAACATGGTCATGAGCAAGAAGATTGAGCGGTGTGTATCTAATCGGCGGGCTCCAGAACTCATGGGATTCCTTATTGAATACGCGCAGCGAATCGAGGCAGCGACAGGTGAGCAACAGAATGCGGACCCCGATTACCGCAGATGTCAGCACGCTTGTCAACGATCTGACGGCAGATGGGACTGCGAAAAATCGAAGTTCGACGGTGGAAATGCGGCGTGCAATGCGATAAACCTCGTGTTAGTCGATATTTCGACTGTCCGAAATGTGTTTGTCGTCCCGGCTTTAGGACCGTTCGAGAAATAATTGACCGCATCCTCCTCTCCCTTGGAAGGGGAGAGGGCAGGGTGAGGGGTATAAAAAGAGAGAGTTTTTTCTTGAGCGGTCCTTAGCTGGAAAACAGGCTGAATTTCCGCCTAGGCGATCGGCAGGATTGAACTTACCACTCGCAATTTGTACGACGGACTTCCAGTCCGTCGAGTAGCACCATGCGACGGACTGGAAGTCCGTCGTACCGGTAAATTCATTTCTGCCGCTCGCCCTAAAGGCGGGACTCCGAACATCAGGGCGCAGTCGAAGTGGTTCGATTCCATTTGTTTCAGCCCAGTCCAGGGATTTCCCGAGATGCACGAAGTGCTGCACAGTAATTTGTTTCTCGTCAAAGAGCACGTTGGCATGTTCAAAGCTGCCAGCAATTTTGATGTGTTTGACCCGGAAACCGGCCAGAAGATTATAGACTGTCGCGAAGAGAACCTTGGTTTCTTCACGAAACTGCTGCGATTCACTGATTACAAACGCATGACGCCGTTTGAGATCACCTTGCGCACACCGAATGGAGAACCTGTTCTGACTGTCAAACGCGGGGTTTCAATTTTCCTGTCGACCGTCGACGTGCTTGACGAAAACGGCTATCGAGTCGGTGGATTCAAGCAGAAATTTTTCTCGATCGGCGGTGCCTTCAGCGTGCTGGATGCGAACGACGCACCGATTTGTGATTTGCAGGGCAAGTGGACAGCCTGGGATTTTTCATTCCGCCGAGGCGACAAAGAGTTCGCGCGTGTTTCGAAGAAATGGGCTGGGTTGGGGAGAGAAATGTTCACGTCGGCTGACAACTACATGATTTCAATCGATGAAGATGTGCCTCAGGACCATCCAATCCGAATTCTGGTGATGGCCGCCGTCATGTGTATCGATTTTGTGTTAAAGGAATGATGTACTGCCGGGAACGGATGGTGTGGCAATCAACAAACTCGTGCTTGCTGGAATATAGAATGGTCAATCTCGCGAAAGGACAACTTCGTCGAGGCTGCGATTTTCGGTTGTCCGCAATGCTGTTGATAATTCTGTGCCTTGTGGTTGCCGCAGGGACGGCCTGCGGGCAGTCGGAGATGCCGGGATTTACCGGCGAGCGTGTGACATTTTCAGGTGTCGATTCCGCTGCATGGCAATCTCTGCCGGCGGTGATCACGGATCTGGAGAAAACCGGAAAGCAGACCTATTACGTGGTTGTCGTGCAATCGACAGGCGACGGCGCAGCGGCGACCAGGGACTACACCGATCGGCTGTACGAACACTGGATCCAGCAAGCGGCGCGAAACAATCTGCCGCTCGACAAGGAACGTTCGGTTCTGGTCTTGCTGGCAATCCAGAATCGGCAGTTGTCTGTTCATGCAGGACAGACATTACTGCAGACATACGGCATGAACTCGCAGACGATTGATCAGCAACTTGTCCAGCAGCATTTTATTCCGTTCGCGAAAGCCGGGAACTATCCGGAGGGCGTCAGGATTCTGCTGACTCAGATCGATGAACGAATCCGTACACACGATGCAAATGCCGCACAACAGGGCGAGATCAATCAGCAACCGCTGACTCCTGTCGTCCCAACCGAAGGTGTTGCCGGTCAAGTAGCCCAACCTTCCCGCAGAACGACGTTACTGTCCTCTGCAACGACGATTGCCGGCACGGCATTGGCCCTTGGCCTGCTGACGTTAATCGTCCTGAGATGGCTGCACCTGCGCGTGCGGCGACCGCTGGAAATTCAGAAGCAGGCTTACCGACAACATGTCGTCCAACTCAGCGACGACATCGACCTGCTTCGTGAACGTCATCGCATGCTGCCGTTCACAGACAAAGACTACAAGGAGCCTATGCTGGGTGAAACGCTCACGTTATACGACGGCATTCAGGCATCGCTCGAACAGCTTCGTCAACGGTGGCTGGACCTGATGGACGTATGGGACAAGGTGGATACGCTGACCAAAAGCGAACATTATTTCGGTCGCAGCCGGCTCCGCGAAGCAGTGGTGCTCCTGCAACAGGTACCGCTAAGTGAAGTCGAATCGTCTCTGAACAATCAGTGCGTAAAAGCCCTGGATCGGCTTGAGGACGCGCATGAACAAGTTCAGCGTCTGGACAGCTCGCTCAATGACGCATTGCAGCGAGTTCAGCAGCAGCTTGCTGCACTGCAGACTCTCCAACTGGCGGTGGAGCCTTATCAATCGTCGCTCCACAAAGTCGCCGAACAGCGGGTCAGGGCGGCAGAAATCGTGGTACCGGATCCGATCGGCAGTCAGTCGATTCAGGCAGCAGCCAACGAACTGCTTCGCAGCGTTGGGCAATTGACAGAACGCATATTGCAGCATCGACGAGGTATTGGCGAGCTGAGCGACAAGCTGGCAAAGACATCCGACTGGTTGAAGTCACTTCGCAATGGCGGCATGAAATTCTGTGAAGACGATTCCGATCCCTCGCCATTGTTTCCGACCATGCAGCATCATTGCGACGAATGTCTGAAGCTGCTGAACCTGGGAGAAGACGAAACTGCAGCAGAACATCTGAAGCAGGGGTTCGCGCTGGTATCGCAGGCGCAATCGGCCATTCAGATGCAGGTGGATTCAAAAGAAGCCTGCTATCGCGAGATTCCACTTCGCACGACCGAACAGCGGCAGCTGGATTCGCAGTTAAAAACACTCGAACAGGTGCTACTCGCGCTGCAAACCGACTTCGCGGCGTCATCATGGAGTGGCGTTGCAAATCTGCGGTCGATCGCTTCCGATGCCGTGCTGCACGGACACACAATTCTGTCCGACGCCACCCTGGCGGGATCGGATGCCGTGCAGCATTATCAGAAAGCAGCGGAGGCTCTGCGGCAGTTGAAACAGATGCAGAACGACACCACACTCCTGATCGCTTCGGGAGACCAGCGACTGCAGCAGCTGAGACGGTTGCGTTCGGAGACGACAGCTGAACAGAATCAGTTGCAGCAGGATCGCAACCGTATCGCTTCGCTGCTTCAGTCGTCAAGGGCGGATCGAGCAGCCGCGAATCGTCGATTTCAGGATGCGGAATCCAGGCTGCAGGAACAGATCCAGGCAGCCGCTCGCAGCCGAGCCGACTGGCCGCAGATCATAGAATCCCTGAAGTCCGTGCGTCATGAATTTTCGACTGCCGAACGGATGGCGCAGGACGATATCCGGCTGGCTGAGCAGGCGACTCAGGAAATCCTGAATGCGCAGCGCGAACTGCGGCAAGCAGAGAGTTTTTATCGATCGGGCTTCAGGGCCGACGTCACGGCTGTCAGACTGCAACTTCCGGCGGCTCAAAAGGCACTGGACAGTCAGCAGTATGAGCGTGCGATTGAACTTGCAAACTCAGTGATATCAGCGTCTCGCCAGGAACTGCGGCAAGCTCAATCTGCAGCCGACGCTGCGGAGCAACGGCGCGAACAGGAACGGCGCGAACGAAACCGATCGCTGGGGGCCGGGCTCGGAGTGATCTCGACCGGCATTTCGAATTCGCCAGCGTCCGTTCATTCTGCCAGCAAAATCCAGGACTTTCCAACGAATTTGCCTTCGGGCAGAAGCCAAACCGAGTCGTCCTCCAGTTCATGGTCGAGCGAGACAAGTCAAAGTAGTTGGTAGCTCGCAGGGATTCGCTCAGACAGGGGTCGTTTCTGTGGCTTCGGCCACGTTCAGGCATTTGTCGATCTGGCGGACGGCCTGACGCAGGCGTTGGCTGTTTTCCACAATTGCCATGCGAAGAAATCCTTCTCCTTCAACACCAAAGCCGCGACCGGGACTCACGGCGACGCCGCCTTCGTTGAGCAATTTCATTGCGAATTCGATGGACCCCATCTTCTTCCAGGGTTCCGGGATTTCGGCCCACACAAACATTCCCGCTCGGGGCAGCTGCACGTTCCACCCGATGCGTTTGAGACCTTCGCACAGGGCATCACGCCGCACCTGATATTCCGCCGCCATCCGATCGATCGCGTCGTCGCAGTGCCGCATGGCGACGATCGCAGCAATCTGAATGGGCTGAAAAATCCCGTAGTCGTAATATCCCTTGATCGTCGCCAAAGCGCGGACCATTTCACGATTGCCGCAGCAGAATCCGATCCGCCAGCCGGCCATACTGTAACTTTTGCTCATCGAAGTGAGTTCGACGCCAACATCCAGTGCGCCAGGAGTCGCCAGAAAACTTGGTGCCTTGTAGCCGTCGTAGCAGATGTCTGCATAGGCAAAATCGCTGATGACAAGGAACTTATGTTTCTTCGCCAGTCGCACGAGCTCTACAAAAAAGTCCTGTTCAATCACAGTCGATGACGGATTGTGCGGAAAATTGACGACTACGACCTTCGGTTTCGGCATCAGATGCTCACACGTGTAAGCAATGTTGCGCAGGAATTTCTCCGGATCGCGCACATCGAGAGCGATGACATTGCCGGAAGCCAGCATGACGGAATAGACGTGTATCGGAAACGAAGGGGCCGGTACGATTGCCGTGTCGCCGGGGCCCATCAGCGCCAGACACATGTGGCTGAAGCCCTCTTTCGATCCGAGGCAGGCCAGAACTTCGTCATTGGAATCCAGCCGTACGCCATAACGTTTGAGATACCTGGCGGAGACTTCCTTACGCAGATTCCCGATACCATTGGAAACAGAATACCGGTGGTTGCGGGGATCTGCCAGGGCTTCTTCAATTTTCTGGACGATCAACGGATCCGGTGGATCGGTCGGATTACCCATTCCCAGATCGATCACGTCCACACCTGCGACGCGAAGCTGATATTTCCGTTTGTTAATCGTCCCGAACAGATAGGGCGGCAACCGCCGCACTCGATCGGCGACCGGAATGGTAAATGGATTGTCTTCAAATAGTACTTCAGATTCGCTGCGCATGATTCTTGTTCCGTGGGATCTTCAGACCAGCACGACACCGTGCTTCTTAAAATATTCAACTGACCTTGTGTTTGTGGAAGGGTGACATTCTAAACACAGAAAAGGTTCCTCGCGATGGCATCTCTGAACCTGTTTCTCGCTTGCTATCGGCGGGAAAGCGGGATTTCTCCCTTGCGGCAAGCCAGGAAAGACCGGCAGCCCGACGTCGGCCAGAGGCAAACGCGAACTGCTTATCCCGAAACAGGAAACTTTCCGACGACCGGGTTGTCGATTTTGGACTGAAACTGCATCACGGGTTTCATGGGGGAGATTGCCGTTAAACGAATGACTTCCCGTAAAGACACACGTAGAATCCGGTAGGGTCAGAAAGCTTCCGGCGAAATTAGTTTTTCCCCTTGTGTTCGCCAGTCGTTTTTAGACAAATGGCATTGGCTGAGAAGACGAGTCCGGGCTTGAGAATGACAGCGGCATATCAAACGGGTATCCTGCTTCGGTATGCACGTTCTCTCGTGGCATCCGCGATTCGCGGAACGGTCACACCGAAGTCAATCATCACACCCAACAGGAGAACCACGTCATGTTGATTCACTCGGGCTTTAAGTGTGTGCGATGGCTGTTGCTCCTGGCAACCTTGTCAGCGATGACGATCACCGCTGTCGCACAGGATGCGGAGAAGGTGGTTGAGCGCAAACCGCTGTGGTCGTTTGAGGAAGCTCAGGCCCAGTTGAAGATGTATCCGAAAGACGTCTTCCTGCAGTACGTGGCATTGAAGTTGGGGCAACGCGACGGAATTGATGCGACTGAAATGTTGGGAATGGACGAACCGACTCGGCGCCAAATTGCAGCAGAGCGTCATGAGAGCGTTGATCTGTTCAATCTGTTTTCAGGGTCGCTCGCCGTGCAGGAAAGCCTGCAGCTGGATGCGATGCGACCGGGATCGAATGTAAACCGCGAAAGCGGAGAGCAGCAACAGGGACCAGCCATTCAGATTCGGACGCTGACCGGCCCCACGGTCGAAAGTCATCCATGGCACGAGATGCTGAATGGACAGAAGCCGAAGTTTTCGGTGCTGGCCAACTATGTGCCTGCCGACAACTACTACATCGGCTTCCGTTCAGTGAGTCGGATGCTGGATATCATCGACGGCGGAAATCTGTTTGCAAAGCACCTTTACACTCAAACGGGCGAATCGGCTTTCGCGCGGGATACCGAGCAGAAACTGCGGCAGCAACTGGCGGTCGAAACCAACCCGCTCGCTCGACCGTTTTATGATCT
>CAMAVB010000270.1 GCA_945861465.1 Candidatus Kuenenia stuttgartensis | reverse complement strand
ATGTACGGTCCGAGCGTTCATCCGTACCGAGCGACGGCGGACACGGAAAAACGGTTGTACATCGGTCCGCTCGACGGCGACGGACGTCGCAGCATTTACATCAAGTTTCAATTGATGGAAGCCGCTCAGTTTCTGAGTGCATTCAATCTACCGGGCGGCAAAATTGCTCAGGGACGTCGCGATGCGTCGAACGTGCCTGCGCAGAGCCTGGCACTGTTGAATGATCCATTCGTGCTGGCCATGGCTGATCGCTGGTCGGAATCACTCGTTGCGGATGGTAGTATGGACGTCACGGAGCGGTTAACGCGGATGTTCAAGTCGGCTTTTGGCCGCTCGCCGTCGTCGTCGGAACTTCAGCGGTTTGAACAGACCATCGGCGACCTCGCCACAATCCACAGCGTGAGTTCCGCCGATCTTCTGTCAAATCGATCCATCTGGAAAGACGCGGCACACGCAGTTTTCAACTTCAAAGAATTCATTTTTATACCGTAGCTATGCCGCAGTTTCTCCAAAATCGTTCCCGCTGCCCCGGTCGAGTCCCTGCACCTCTCAGCCGTCGTGAGTTGCTGCAGAGCAGTGCCACCGGATTCGGCATGGTGGTATTGTCTGCGTTGAGTCAGGAACGCGGATTTGGCGCGACAGAATCACAGGCGCATTTTTCCGGCCCGGCAAAGAACGTCATTTTTCTGTTCATGGACGGTGGGGTGTCGCATGTCGATACCTTCGATCCAAAACCGGCGTTGGCGGCGCATGAAGGTGAGCCGTGGAGCGGAGACGCGAATCGCAAATGGGTCAGAAGTCCGTGGAAATTTGCTCAACACGGTGAAGGTGGCATGTGGATCAGTGAGCTGTTTCCTCACATCGCGTCGTGTGCGGATGACATCGCTGTGATTCGATCCATGAAAGCGGATTTACCGATTCATGCGACCGGTGTGCTGCTGTTGCATACCGGTAACAATCGTGCCGGGCGACCAGGTTTCGGATCATGGGTGAGTTATGGGCTGGGAAACGAATCGGAAAATCTGCCGGGATATGTGGTGCTGAGTTTCGGCCATGTTCCGGTCGGCGGACTGGAAGCATTCGGCAGCGGATTTCTGCCCGCCAGCTATGAAGCCACGATCCTGAAAGCCGACGGCGCACCGCTGGACAATCTCGTGCCCGCCGGATCACTGGATCTGCAGCGTACGAAGCTGAAATTGCTTCGTCAGCAGGATTCTGAATTTTCGGCGAGTCTCGGCAGCAACGATGCGGTCGAAAGCGCCATTCGGAATTATGAACTCGCCGCGCGCATGCAGACTCTGGTGCCCGATGTGCTGGATGAATCGCAGGAAACGAAATCAACTCGTGAGCTGTATGGCCTGGACGACCCCGACCAGAACACGCGGCTTTACGCCCGTCAATGTCTTCGCGCCCGGCGGTTGGTCGAATCCGGCGTACGGTTCGTGCAGATCAACTGTCCTTACGGGCTTTCCAACGGAACATGGGATCAACATGGTGGTCTGAAAGCAGGTCATGAAAAGAATGCACGGCAAACCGACCGCGCTGTCGCGGCATTGATGAAAGATTTGAAGCAACGAGGCATGCTCGACAGCACATTGCTTTTATGGGCTGGCGAATTTGGCCGGACACCACATGCTCCCGGACCGGACGGTCGCGACCATCATCCGGAAGGTTTTTCAGTCTTCGTCGCAGGCGGGGGAATCAAGGGCGGGACAACCTACGGGGCGACGGATGAATTTGGTGTTCACGCGGTGGAAAACATTTGTGACTTCCATGACCTGCACGCCACGCTGCTGCACCAATGTGGCCTCGACCATACCCGTCTGACCTACCGCAACAGCGGCCGCGATTTCCGCCTGACCGACGTGAAAGGCCGCGTCGTGCATGAGATCCTCCAATAGCAGATGTTGCAGGTTTCATGGACTAACCAGCAGTCTGTTGCCCAGACCTGCGAATTCCCACCGACTTGACGCCTACCGGGGGATGTCAATCCTCTGAAATCTGTGGCGAATCAACGCACATCAACTTTCGCCGCGGGTGTGGATTCTTCGTAGGACCATAAATCAGGCGTCGATTGAGCCAGTTTTCGTTGAGGCGGCTGCTTCATTCTTCACGGTCGAAGCCACAAGCAGCTGCATAGCACCAATGAAGACGACGGTGAATCCGATGTCCCCAAGAAATGTACCTCGTGCAAACGGGATGGCATTTATGAAGCAGGTTGTCAGTCCGGCGAGCGTTCTCGGATACAGGTACTGGCCTGCTTCGTGCGGCATGCACCACACGCCAAGGTTGCTGATCAGAAAGAAGGCTGCCGCGGCAAGCAATCCCGTTCCAGCGGCTGCCAGGATGTGTTTTGGCTGAATCAATCGTCCAATCGCGAAGATAGTGATGTATGCGGCATAGTCAAAGATCCACGATCCGTAAAATCCGTGACCAGTCTTAGCCTCGATAATGACGTCTGTAAGTGCTCGGCACGTCAGCAGAATCAGAATGCCCAGCCATGCGGGACGCACCAGCGCACCACAAAGTACGGCGAGGGCACCGAGAGCGGAGAAATTCATCCAGGGGCGATCTATCAAACGCAGGCCGACTGCAACCACGCATGCCGCCGCAACCACAATCCAGGATGCTCTGTTCATTTGTATCACTTTATGCCAACGTCGGAATTAAAAAATCGAAACATGATCAGTGGGCCGCTCGCAGCAGTCGATCGTTTAGGGCAACGCCCAGGCCGTGAGCAGGAAATTCATGGGCGATGATAACGTCCAGATCGGATGCGTCGAGAGTTCTCAGGGCTGCAAAGAAATTTGCGGCACAAGTTTGCAGATTTCCGTCGTCACAAAGGATCTCAATTCTCGCAAATTGGCCAGAAAACGGCTGTTTGCCTGCCGTGAGCAGCCCGCAACGCAGTCCGGCGATTGCTTCTGCCGACCGTCCGTGGGCAATCACGATCAGCCGTGTGCGAGGTGCGTAGTGACGGCTGAGCATACCGGGGGACGGTTGAGCCGCATCGTCCAGCGACGGATCGGATCGTGCAATCTCCACCGGACCGATGAGACTTTCGATGTCTTCCAGCGGACACCCTCCATGACGCAACAACACTGGCCTCGCCGCCATCAATGATAAGACCGTGGATTCCAGTCCCACCGCACACGGTCCGCCATCGACGATCCAATCGATGCTGCTCCCCAGGCCATCGGCGACATGCTGCGCCGTCGTCGGACTGATGCCACCAAACTTATTGGCACTGGGAGCAGCGACCGGGCATCCAGCGGCTTTCAGGAGTTCGATCGCCACCGGATGACGCGGAATGCGGATACCGACGCCGGGCAAACCAGCCGTTACAAGGTCAGGGATGATGTCGCGTTTGGGAAGAACAAGGGTCAAGGGGCCGGGCCAGAATTGACAGGCCAGTCGACGAGCTGTCTCAGGAAACTTGCTGACAACTCGTTCGACCTGCGAGAGTTCCGCGACATGCACAATCAACGGGTCAAACGTCGGTCGCTGCTTGGCTTCAAAGATACGTGCGACTGCCGTCGGATTTGTTGCATCGGCTCCAAGTCCGTAAACTGTTTCGGTGGGAAACGCAACAATATGCCCTGTGCGCAGCAGCTCGGCAGCGGATTGCAGACTGGTAGCACATGACTTCGTGCGGGACACTACTGCGCCAGATCGACGCAGATGATCTCTTTGTCGTTTCGAATGTAGGCGTGTTTATTGGCGAACGCCGGCATACTCCAGACGACGTCACGTCCAAACGCGGTGTTGGTCTGATCAATCACTTTGACGCGATCAATCTCGGTGTAGCCTTCCGGTGACAGCGTTGCGAACAGCAATTCACCCAGCTCATTGAACAGGATGTATCGATCTTCGAGCCGAACAAGGAAAGCCGTATCCGAGCCCGCAGTGCGAGTTCCGACCGGGCCGGAGGTTTTCCACAGTTGTTCTCCTTCAGGAATTGAAACGGCGCGCAGGTCCCCTTTTTGATCCATTCCATACAGAACGTTTCCATCAAGGATAGGCTGCACGTTGACCGGACAGATGATGTTCTGCTTGTCGCGCCAGACTTCTTTCGCGGCAGGCTTCGCGGGATCCATCTGAATCAGCACGCTCCGATTGCTGTAGCCAGCGACGTACAGATAATCACCGACCATGACCGGCGACATGATAATGGATCCGTTGGATGCTTCGTACGGGATTGCCCAGTATTCCTTGCCGGTCTCCGGATCAATCGACGACACGGCATTCGGACGCAGCAGAATCAATTGCCGCACTCCACCATGTTTGAAAATTGTAGGCGGTGAATAGCCTTGTTCCGGCGATGTCGTGCTTCTCCAGACTTCTTTTCCATCGTGCTTGTTGAATGCGACAATATGGCTGCCTTCGCCGCCAGCGAGGCACAAAAGATTGTCGCCGTCGATCAGAGGATGAGCTGCATAACCCCAGAGAGCCGCCTTGGTACCATAGTCCAGCTTCAGATCGTGCGACCAGACCACTTTGCCATCGGCAGTGTTCAGACAGATCAGATTGCCTTCGGCACCCAATGCGTAGACGCGATTGTGTTCGACGTTCGGAGTACAGCGAGGGCCTGCCGGGTATGAAATCGCATACTTGACGGGATACTGGTGGGTCCATAAGACTTTGCCTGTGGCTTCATCCAGACACTGAATACGCTCCTGTCCGGTAAATTCCTTCCGATCGAAGTTATCAACCTTGACGTTGTCGGTTGTCACATAGTCCGTGATAAAGACTTTGCCGCCTGCAACTGCCGGGCCAGAGTAGCCTCCGGCGATCGGAGTGCGCCACAGCACTTTCGGTCCGCCTTCGGGGAACTTTTCGATAATCCCGCTTTCACGCCAAACGTTGTCGCGACCGGGTCCCATCCATTGCGGCCAGTCGTCTGCTGAGGTAACTGAAACTGTTGTTAAAGTCAATCCGGCGATCATCGCCCAGCGCTGCGCGGTCATTTCCCGTCTCCATCATCGTTAACGGTGTCGTTGGTATCCGGCCCAATGCCGGGAACTCTCCGTATTCTGCGCGAACGCTCAGCGGTTGAGGAGGGTCAGGACGGCGGGTTTTACATATCCTGCACTAAAAATTGAAAACGGTCATCGGGAAAAACCAGCGTCAAGGGCTGTGGCGATTCAGCTGAGTTGGATTCAGTGGCAGCATCGCTGGAAAAAACACCCGACTCAGAGAGTCAAGTTACGAAACATCCACTTTTGACAACGATCTTATGAACGCTCGGGTCACAACTCAATCCAGTTCGCCGACCGTACGGCCATTGTGGCTGGCCGACTTGACGCTGTTGCTGGTGGCCATCATCTGGGGAGTGAACATCCCCGTGATGAAAGTGGCTCTGCGGACGATCGATGCCTATGCGTTCAATGCGATCCGGCTGGTCGTTTCGTCCGCCGTGCTGATCTTCTTTGCGCGGCGGGAATTTTTGAACGGCATCAGACCGGCCAGTACGTTGTCGAAACGCAACGTCTGCATCTACGCATCGGTGGTTTCCATGGCCTACCAGTTGCTGTTTTTGCTGGCGATTTCTCGCGCAACGTCGGCTGATGTCGCGCTGATCATGGCGACTGTCCCGATGTGGACGGCAATTGGCGCGAGATTCTTTCTGAAAGAAATTCTGCCACTGTTGGCGTGGGTGGGTCTGATCATGGCATTTTCCGGGACCATGATCGTGACACTGCATAAAGCTCCGACACCGACGAATGGCAACACGGTCGAAAGCGGGGGTCAGGTCATCGCTGAGACAACTGCGGTTTCGGTCCCCGTTCAGCAGCACGAAAGCGAAGCCTCGCGACGACTGCTGGGGAATCTGTTCGCGCTCTCGGCCGCACTGGCATGGGCGGCAGGGACCGTCTTTAGTCGCCCGTTACTCGGGAAAATCTCCCCAATTCAATTGTCGGCGTGCTCCGCCACACTGGGCTTACCATTTCACATCATCATCGCACTGCTGATCGGCTGGGACTCCGTGCCAGCCAGTGCCGCTGCGATGAAAGATGTGTCGCTTGTCACTTGCACCCTGTACTCGGGAATTCTCTCCACAGGGCTGGCCCTGGCGATGTGGAGCTACGGGGTGAAACATGCAGGAGCGGCTCAGGCAGCCATGATCCAGAATCTGACCCCGGTTGTAGCGATGGCAGCGGCCTGGGTGTGGCTCGGCGAAACGATCAACTCGGCTCAGGCACTTGGCGGCGGCATGATCATCAGTGGACTGTTTATCATGCACAGAAGTCGCCGTACGGGAACCAGTCGCAACACTTGAAGTGTTTGTTTCGGTTGGAAAAGACGGCTATTTGTTTCCGATCCCGGAGAATGGGGTTTTTCTGAAGACTCTGCTGAAAAGTCGCCGAATCCGAAATAAGATATCACGTCGAAATATTTATGACTGACGTGTGACCTTAATTCGACCAGCGCGTCCGATTGTGTGTGGCGTAGTGGTAGTGATGAATGTGACGCTTGTGCGGCTCGAGAGCAACAGGAGTCAGATCGACACAACCGGTGCATGTTCGCAACAAAGATCTTGCATCTGCGCGGCAACGTTTTAGAATTGCACAGATGAGTCAAACGGCGCTGGATATTGTCCGTTCAGGGGTTCCGTTGAATCTCGTTGTTCGATGGCGATTGTTTATTCTGGCCATAACCCGCTGTTGGCTGTTGGCACAACCTGTTTTCGCACGAATGTCCACTTCTGGGAGTATTGGAACACATGGCTAAGAAATATCTCAACCTTGAAGAAGCAGCTGGCCTGCTGGACATGACGACCGAGCAATTGATGAAGATTCGTGAGCAGGGCGACATTCGCGGATTTGCGGATCGTGGCAGCTGGAAGTTTCGCGAACAGGATATCGATGAATTTCAGCGAAGCCGACAGGCGGATTCCTCGCCCAACTTTCCAATTATCACGAGTGACTCGTCTTCGTCCATTCTGGAAGTAGTGGATGAAGACGATTTGTCATCATCCGACAGCGACGTGCGGCTGTTCTTTGATGAATCATTGTTTGACGGCACAGACATGAAGGGTCTGGAGACTTCCGGCAGCGATTTACGACTGACGGGCGACAGTGGGCCGAACCTGGAAGGAACAGAATCTGCAGATGATTTGGACTTAAGTGCCTGGGGAAATGATGGGCAGCTCTCGGATTCGGACAGCGACGTCAAACTGTTTAATGCTGCGACTGAGCCGGAAATCGATCTGCGTGCAAAAGTTCAGTCGGCGAAAGGTGACGAAAGCGATGTTGTGATGGTGACGGGCAAAGTCGCCCTGCCTGCCGATTCCGAATTCAAGTTTTCCGATTCCGACAGCGACGTTCGCATGTCAACTGGGGACGATGACAGCGACATCAATCTTGTCGATGATCAAGATCTGACTGCCACCGCCCACTTTGATGTCACCGATTCGGACAGTGATGTTAATCTGATGGGCAGCGAAGGTCTGTTGCTGTCGGACCACGACAGCGACAGCGACGTGAAGCTGAGTGCAGACGTGGATCGCACTGACAGAGATATGCGGCTCGCGGAACCTTCACCCGCTCTGCACGCAAAGATTTCTCCGGCCTCGACGGGAAAACCTACTGCTGATCCAAAGGCAAAACCACAGCGGCTTAAGACTCCGCCCGATGACAGCGACTTGAAATTGATCAATAAGGGGTCTGGCGTCAGAAAAGACAGGCCTGACAGTGGCATTAGCCTCTCAGGCCCGGCTCGCGGCAGCGGAATTGGGCTGGAGGCCGACGAAAGCGGCATTTCACTGGAAATGGACAGCGGCATCAGCCTGGAAGCCGACGACAGCGGCATCAGTCTTGAAAGCTTCGACAGCGGCATTTCGCTGGAAGGTTTCGAAAGCGGAACCAGCTTGGGTAATGACAAAGGGATCTCATTCAACGCCGAAGACAGTGGAATTTCGCTGGAACCGGATGAGGACAGCGGGATCTCAATGCAATCCGAGGATTTGAGCCGGACGATGCCGATGCAGGGTATGAAGGGTATGAAGGGTGCCAAACCTCCAGTATCCGATTCGACGTCGATGACAACACAGTTTGAAATCCCGAAATCCGTCAGCGGTCATGACAGTGAATTTGAACTGGCGGGACTTGACGACGATGATGAGGTTGCCGGATCCAACACCGGCGTGCTGACATTTGACGAAGTCGATGAATCTGACGAATCGCGGACGATGGCCATTCCCGCATTGTCCGTCGCTGCGGCGAAGGACGAAGTGGATGAAGCCGACGATGTAGAGTTTGAGGATGAAGAAAGTTCGTATGACGACGACGGCGAAGAAGAAGAATTTGAAGATGACGGAGACCTTGATGTTCACGACTCCGAAGGACTCGAAGACGATAACTTCGAATCCGGTCAAAGTCAGGTTGCAGGATTCCCGGTTCCGATGCGTGCTGGACGAGCGGACGTCGATTGGGGCATCGGCACGAAGATCATGATAGGAATTTCGACATTGGTTTCTGTGATGTGTGCGGTGGTCGGCATCGAACTTGTCCGCACGATGTGGATGTGGACTCAAACGTCCGGCGACGCACCGGTGTCCAGTATTCTGCAGATGATCGGCGGAGCTTTCTAAGGGCTTGGAAACGAAAAAAGGATGGCCTGCTCTGATGAGTCGGCCATCCTTTTATTGGATCACGAACATTCCAGAATCAATCCGGAACACTCTTATTGTAAAGCCCAAAAATTCGGCCTAGTAACGGTCGCCTCGTCCGCCGCCGCCACTGCCTCCACGACCGCCGCCGCCACCACCGTAGCCACCGCCACTGCCTCCACGACCGCCGCCACCACCACCACCGCCGTAGCCGCCACGTCCTCCACCGCCGCCAGCACCACCACCGCCGCTTTCGCGAGGACGTGCTTCGTTGACGACAATCTGGCGACCGTCAAGATCAGAACCGTTCAGAGCACGAATGGCTTCATCACCACCGGTCTCCATCTCCACAAAACCGAATCCTTTGGATCGGCCTGTTTCACGGTCACTGACAACCTTGGCAGAAGTCACCACGCCGTACTGAGCGAAAGCCTGCTCGAGGCCCTCAGACGTAGTGCCCCACGCGAGGCTACCCACAAAAATGTTCTTACTCATCACAAAACCCTTGAGCTATACAGCTAACAAAACACCTGATCGTTGCCACAACGGCAACCGTTTGAACACAGATTTAGAAGCCCGGCTGATCAAAAACATCAGAGGCTTATCACAAAGGTGTATGCTGCGCAGGAGAACTCAAGAGCGGACGAGACTGTAAGTACGCGACTGTCTTCGAGATTACTGATGGCCACACCCACTGAGTCAAGCAGATTCAAAATGATGAATCGGACTCGCTTCAGGCAGATGTCACATTACCTTCCATGCAAAAGAATAGCAACACCAGCTTCAACCCACAATCCCAAGGCCAAAGTTCCGGAAACTACGGGAAATACTTGTGCGTCATCGATCGCAGTTTTCCGGCAGGAATTGCCAGTGACGACAAAGTCTGACCGATCGGACGTGATCACGTTCGCAAAGCGGCTCGTGTACATGGCGTGCAGTTGCAGCGGCTTGCCGCACCATTTTTGCAATTTCTCGTTCGTGTCGAGAAGACGAAACAGCTTTGGCCCGATGGTAGAGAAAAGGAAATGGAAGGTGCCGTCGATGACCTGCTTCAGAGTGGTGCGGTGCTGAACTACAATGGGGATGATGATTGGTACACAGTTCACCCGGCGCTGGCTGGTACGCCAGGTTTTCAGAACCTGATGACGATGCAGATCGAACGCAATGAAGCTCACGAAAACGAATGATGATCTCCTGAAACGATTAATTCTGTTTTTGCAGGATGCCGGTCAGGATCGTATTCGACTGGCTGCGCCCTGTGTGAATTCATTGACAACACTCGGAATTATTCGCAGGGAATTTCAGCAACGGATTGCGGGGGAACCTTATCGACTCATGACACTGGACCTGCGTCGCAGTACGAACAGTGATCAGTTGCTCGAACAGGTCGTGTCAGTGCTTGCGAAGTCCGACGCAGCGAGTGATGATTCGCGTTAGCCGGTTATCGAAGTGCTGGGGCTCGAACAGATGCTCACCACACAGATCCTGCGGATCGCAAATCGCCACCGAGATCAATTCTCAGTGCAATGCCCCTGTCCGCTGATCCTGTGGACGAATGATGATGTTCAGTTACAGATGCAGAAAGAAGCGGGCGACCTTCTGCACTGGGCGTTGGGAGTCTACGCATTCGAAGAAGAACCCATCAGTCTGTTTATCAGCTACAGTCATCGCGACCAACAATGGCTGGATGACCTGCTATTACTTTTGAAACCGCTGACACGCAAAGGCCAGGTCATTGCGTGGACGGATCGTGAGATTCGCGTTGGCGATGACCGGCGACAGGAAATCGATGATGCATTGCAGCGTGTTCAGGTCGCCGTTCTGCTCGTCAGCCAGAACTTTCTAGGTTCGGACTTTATTGTCGAGAAAGAACTTCCCGTCCTGCGGGCTACCAAAGAGCAACGCGGCCTGCCGATTGTCTGGGTTCCGATTTCTGATTGTTTGCTCGAAGAACATCCGGAAATTGAACGATTTCAAGCTGCGATTGATCCCTCGCAACCACTCGATCGAACCGCAGGAGGAAACCGGAATTCGCAGCTTAAGAAAGTCGCGAAATGTATCTCAGACGCAGTGAATGATATGCAAGCCAGAGACGTTGTTCGCACCGTCGCAACCGGCAGCAATGATGTTGTACCGAATGAGGAAGCACCGCCCAGCGATCCTGGCAATTTCAATGAAATCGCTGCCGGACGCC
>CAMAVB010000269.1 GCA_945861465.1 Candidatus Kuenenia stuttgartensis | reverse complement strand
GCACGGCCTGCCGCTTCGGCTCCAGCGGAATCGGAGCCAACCAACCCGCACGCTGACCGTGCTCAATGCGATTGTCCTTCGTATCCTCACTGTGTCCCTTCTCCCCCGCATCGGGGGAGAAGGTGGCCGGCAGGCCTGATGAAGGGGCTACTTCCGGAGTCGAAACTTCTTCCGCCGCTTTCAAATCCACGATGCGGTCCTGAGCACTCGTGAAATCACTCGACTCAGGACTCACGGCGATATTCGCCCGCACGGGATTCAAATCCACATACTGCATGCAGGCCAGAATTGCGGCACTATCCAGCAAAATTTGTCCCCGAAATCGACCCTCCCAAAATCTCCCTGAACACTGGTCTTGTTTATTCGCGACTTTTGCAACTCGCTCTGACAGGAACCGCATGAACCATGAAATGCTCGACAGCCGGACGCGCTTTTCCTTCAAGCCGCTTGCGTCGTTGCGAATCGAGTTCAGTTCAAACTCCGTCGGTTCGGCGGGAAGGCCATCTTTCGTCTTGCGAGCAGGACACAACAGCCACCACTTCCGAGCCACGTCCTCATCCGACCATGTCTCCACCACATCATGCCGACTGCGTAAAATACAGTGGAAATGGTTACTCATCACCGAATAGGCGAGAACCTCAATCCCCATGATTCCCGCCAGAAATTCCAGCCGCTGACGGATGAGTTCCCGCCGGTGTTCGTAATCAGTGCCGGTCAACGGATCCTGCCCGCAGAGATACGCCCGCCGCACGCATCGATTGATGCAATGCACCACCTGAATCTCGCCCGCCGCCAACACATCCCGCCGATTTGTGCGCGCCATTTGCCTGCCCCCAACAAAACGTGAATAAAAACCTGCCACCGACAACAACCCATATTTCGCAAACTCTACACAATTCTCAATCTACGTGCAACCAACGGATGGCCCTGTGATCCCTTGCTATTCATGATGTCGGGTTCGACCTATGAGGCTTTGTCTGCGTTAGCGTCCGCTGCGATGGGAATCGCATAAGGACCGCCAAAAGTCTTCGTATGTCATGGTTTGTTCATGACGAGCTCGCCAGTGCGCGTCTATTCCGTCCCACCCATTGCCCCGAAATTCATGGCCGCACAACGGACAAATTCGCGGCCCTTCGGTTGGTGTGTCGTGCTGGCAGCTAACGCATTCAAGTTGAACATCGTTTGTCATATTTGCATCTTCGATGATTACGGTTTTGTTGGGACAGAAATTGTATTGCCGCCCTGAATGATGAAACCATACTCATCAATCAAGTTGAGAAAGCCCGGCCAATTACCGCCCTGCAATACGCCGAAATTGAAAAGTTCGGTGTGTGCGGCTTGGTGATTTACAAACGGACTACCTGGAATCGTAGTTCGAACAGTCTGTCCGGTGTATATCACGTATACTTCGATCATGTTGATTCACTCTGGGTTTGTGCCAGAACTATCATTAGTCTCGGTCAGCGGCCTGTATTCGGTAACAACCGTCCGAGCGAGGTTGGTATCAAGCGAAATCCTGCGTGTCAAGTTCCTTGGAGACGCACTGGGCACAGGCAACCTGGCGAGCCAATATTCTTCGGAGGGCGAGCTGCAGGTTTTCTCACTCGATGGGCGAGCTTGTCGGATACTCGAAACGCTGGCTGCGAATAATGCCATATCGTATGTCTCGCACGCATTTCCGGAAGTACGAAGTCTTTTGAAAAAGGAGGGCGAACTATGGTCAAGCCAACGAACCCGGTCACGACAAGATTTCAGGTGCTGTTCCGCAAAGCCGGAGTACACGAAAAGGACGTCGAATGGTTTCCGATGTGGCTCGAGAAGTACGGTCAGTTCCTGGAACACGCCGGGTACTCGGAGTTGATCGTCGAACGGGATGTCGTGATTTCATTTCTGAGATCCCTGCTTCAAAGCGGCGTTCCGGCGTGGCAACGACTCCAAGCCGCCCGCGCGATCCGCTGGTTCGAGTCCAGAATCCTGAAATCTCCGACGTCAAAGCTCGATGGAATTGAATCACGCCTTGCCGAATCGATGAAGAAGAAGCAAAGTACGAGTCAGGCGGTCGTCCCGAGGACTTCTCGGCTCGCGCGGCAATGATGCCCGGACGAATCAACGAGAACGATCCGCTGCTGATCCAATCTATCCGAAAGGAATTGAGGACTCGACATTATGCCATCAGAACGGAGTCGGTTTACGTCGGCTGGGCCGAGCGGATGTGAGTACCACCATGATTTATACTCATGTGCTGCAACAGGGACCGTTGGGCGTGAAGAGTCCGCTGGATCGGTTGTGAGCTGACCTGCCGGAACGGCGCTGCGCTTGGTCCGGCCTACGGAATCGGGCAGAAAAATGGGGGGGCAGGAGAATGAGCGAGATGGGCTCGACTCGGAGAGTCAAGTTACGGGGAACCAGCATGATCATTGACGGCTGGGCTCGACTCGGAGAGTCAAGTTACGGGGAACGGCTATTCGGCTTGTGCTTCGCTTGCGGACGCTTCGAATGTTTCTTACCCTTGGCCAGCCGTGGCTCCTTCAATGCGTCAGGATCGGCGCAGAATTGACTGTCGTCTTCCGGACGTGGGGCACGTTTGGAACGTGCCCGGCACGATGGAATCGTGCCCCACGTAATTCTATCTCAGGCCTGAGCAGTCTTGTCTGTCACGCTGACTTGTGGCAATTTTTCCCCAAAACTCAATTCGACGGTTGTCAATCCACAATGAATCCCACATCGACCGCTCTGAATTCTGTTAGCAAAAGTACTTTACTCTCGTTTACGTCGTTGCTGGTCGCGTCATTTTGTGCGTGTCCTGCATCGTCGGTGTCGGCGGTTGACGACGCTTCCGTGTTGCGCCGTGAAAACCTTGTGGCCTGGTGTATTGTGCCTTTTGACGCAGCGAAGCGCGGGCCGGCTGAGAGGGCAACAATGCTCAAAGAGTTGGGGATCATGCGGTGTGCTTACGACTGGCGCGAAGAACATGTGCCGACGTTTGAGCAGGAAATTCTGGAATACAAGAAGCATGGCATCGAATACTTTGCCTTCTGGAGTTCACACAAAGACGCCTTCAAACTGTTTGAAAAACACGACCTGCATCCGCAGATCTGGCAGATGATGAGTCAGCCTGCAGGAGAGACTGAGGAAGCGAAAGTTGAGGCAGCGGCTCAACAGATGTTGCCGCTTGCGAAACGCACAGAGTCGATGGGCTGTAAGCTCGGGCTCTACAACCACGGTGGCTGGAGCGGCGAACCTCAAAATCTGGTCGCGGTCTGCAAACGGCTGCATGAACTTGGACAGGTCCATGTCGGCATCGTTTACAACTTCCATCATGGCCATGGGCATATCAATGACTGGGCGGAATCATTCGCGGCGATGAAGCCGTATCTGCACTGCCTGAATCTGAATGGAATGAACGAATTGGAACAGCCGAAAATTCTGGGCATCGGCAAGGGGGCTCATGAACTCGAAATGATTCGCACGGTCGTCGAAAGTGGTTACGACGGGCCGATTGGGATTCTGGATCATCGCGAACAACTGGATGCCCGCGAATCGCTGCTGGAAAACCGCGAAGGGCTGGAATGGGTTCGGAAGGAAATCGAAAAGCCCGGCAGCGGCGGTCCGAAACCAGTTGCTCCCGTCGATCCGAACGCGGTTGTTAATTCAGGGCGCGTCCATCCGGGGGCAGAAGCGTACCGTCATCCGCCGATCACGGTGGAAGTTCGAGCCACAATTCAGCGCTGCGATCAGTACAACATTCTCGTGGCAAGTGACACGAAACAATCGGCTGACCACTGGGAATTGTTTTCCATGAACGGCAGCGGTGTGTTCACGGCCTATCTTCCCGCTAATCAGCCCGATCATGTTCACAGCGAGGCTATGATTTGCGACGGGAAAACTCATACCGTGTCGATGATCTACGAACCGAGCCGTGTGCGTCTGTATGTGGACGGCAAACAAGTTGCCGACCAGGCCATTTCCGGTCGCGACGGAGGAGCCAGCGTCCCTGGCGCACTGGCAGTTGGACGCCTCGTTGAAGGAGGAGCAGGGTGTGACGGGAGTATTGACTGGGTTCGCATTTCAAAGGGAGTGCGGGACATCCCGGCTGAACCTGTTGTCGTTGCGGCGCGAGATGATTCCACTGTCGGGTTGTGGACCTACGATGGCAAAGATTCTGCCGGCGCGAACAGTGAGCCCGCGAAGCCGAATGCGCCGAGCCGACTTATGTCGGAGATTCCCTACGATCTCGACACGGTCACGCGACTGGTTGCTGAATCAGGCGAACATGGAAATGCGATCCGCGGGGCCGCTGTCTTCGCTGATGTCAAAGTCGCCTGCATTTCGTGTCATAAAATCGGCCCGCACGGAGGCACTGTCGGTCCTGATTTGTCGGCGGTCGCAAAAGATCGCAAACCAGGTCACATTGTGGAATCCGTTTTATGGCCGAAGCGAGACGTTAAACCCGAATTCATCAACTTTCAGATTTTGACTGTCGGAGGCAGGGTATTCACCGGCTACAAACACAACTCGGACGACATTCAGGTCACTCTCCGCGATCCCGCCACGAGCAAGCTGACGACGATCGCACGGGCGGACATCGAAGAAGAAATCGCGGGCAGCACCGTGATGCCAGCCGGGCTCACGGCGGCAATGTCGCGGCAGCAACAATTGGATCTGATCCGATTCCTGAGTGAGCTTGGGCCCGAAGGCAAACCGCTTTCCGCAGAGCTTCAGGACGCAATTGCACATCGTCAGGCGCATGGCCCGGCGGAGTTTCCGTTCACGAAGGAGCCGCTGCAACCGAGTCGCTGGGTGAACGCCACTCATCCTGTGACTCGTGATCGCCTGTATGACTTCTATACAAAGCAGGCGGAGTACTTTCGACAGCAGCATCACATCCCGATGCTGGTGGCTCAATTTCCGGGTCTGGATGGCGGAAAGCAGGGGCACTGGGGCAATCAAAACGAGGCAGTCTGGGCCGATGGGCGATGGAACGAGGCACAGCTCGGTTCCGTGCAGTCGGGAGTCTTTCAGGCAGGCGGGACGACAGTAGCTCGCGGCGTTTGCCTGCAACTTGGCGATCGGGGTGAGATGTCTGCCTGCTTCAATCCAGACACACTGACGTACGACGCTGTGTGGTCAGGCGGTTTTGTGGGCTTTGATTCGGTCCGTCATGGATTTGTGAGCACTCTGCAGCTGAAGGGACAGTTGGTGCCTGTTCCAAAACAGAATCCTCCTGACAAGGGTTTCAAATATCACGGGTTCTATCGTCACGGCAATCGAGTTGTCTTCGCGTATCGAATCGGGGATGTCGAGTATCTTGATTCACCATGGGTGAAAGATGGTCAGTTCGTGCAGGATGTTGCCCCGGCCGATCAGCATCCGCTGCGAAACATGGTGGCAGGCGGACCAGCTCAATGGCCGCAGATTCTGGAGACTAAAATCATTCCTGGCAGCGGTCGTCCGTACGCTGTCGATACGATCGAATTGCCGTACGACAATCCGTGGAAAGTTCCGATGTTTTGCGGTGACCATGATTTCCTCCCGGACGGCAGTGCGCTAGTTTGCACCATGCAAGGCGACGTGTGGCACGTCACCGGGTTGGATTCCGGTGTGGGGAAGCCGGGCGTAGCTCAATGGCGGCGATTTGCATCAGGGCTCCATCATGCTTTGGGGCTGGTTGTGGCGGACGGCGGGATCTATGTGCAATGTCGAGATCAGTTGACTCGACTTACAGATCTGAACGACGACGGTGAAGCCGACTTTTACGAATGTTTCAGCAACGCCTTTGTGACATCCCCTGCGGGGCACGATTTTATTTGCGGTTTGCAGCGAGACTCGGACGGCAACTTTTATACGGCCTCCGGAAATCAGGGTTTGGTTCGGATTTCCGCAGATGGTCAAACGGCCGATGTCATCGCCACTGGATTCCGCAATCCCGACGGACTGGGCATGTTGCCTGACGGAACCGTGACGCTTCCTGTTTCCGAAGGCGAATGGACACCTGCCTCAATGGTCAACGCAGTTCGAAACGCCACAACACAATCTCCGGCAGATCCGCCGCATTTCGGCTACCGTGGCCCGAAAAACGGGAAGCCACCGGAGCTGCCTTTAGTCTATCTGCCGCGCGGGCTTGACAATTCAGCGGGGGGACAGGCATACGTCGCCAGTGATTTGTTTGGCCCGCTGCAGGGGCAGTTGTTGCATTTCTCATTTGGCGCGGGATCGTGGTTTGTCGTATTGCGAGACGAAGTCGGCGGCCAGTTGCAGGGAGCGGTGGTGCCCATGTCGGGCGACTTTCGGTCCGGCGCGCATCGAGGTCGTTTCAATCCGAGGGACGGTCAGTTGTATGTATCCGGGATGTCCGGCTGGGGCTCTTACACGCCCGAAGACGGCTGCTTTCAACGTGTGCGATATACGGATGACCCGGTTCAGATCCCGATCGGATTTCATCCATATGAAAACGGAATTCGTGTGACTTTTGCAGAGCCGATCGACAAGGGCGTGGCCGACGACGCACGTCGCCATTTCGCACAGTGCTGGAACTATCGTTACACCGCCGCGTACGGTTCGCTGGAGTATTCAACGACGCATCCCGGAATTCCAGGCCACGATCCGTTGGCCATTCTGTCGGCACATGTGCTGGCGGACGGGCGTTCTTTGTTTCTCGAAATTCCGGAACTGCAACCTGTCAATCAACTGCATCTGCGGCTGCAGGTCAACGACGACGACTCATTCACCTGTTCGCCTGCGGGAACTGATCACGACATGTTCATCACTGTTCACAAACTTGACAAGCCATTCGATGAATTCCCCGGCTACGAACGCCGCGAGAAAATCATTGCTGCCCATCCACTGCTCACTGATCTGGCTCTGAACGCGGTGCAGATCCCGAATCCATGGCGACAGAAAATCAAGGGAGCTCGTGCGATTGAAATTGAGACCGCAAAAAACCTGTCGTACGCCACAAAGGAATTTACTGTCAAAGCCGACGAGCCGCTGGCTTTCACGCTTTCCAATCCAGACGTTGTCCCGCACAACTGGGTTCTTGTAGAAGCCGGCTCGCTGCAACTTGTGGGTGAGCTCGGAAATCTACTGATCGCCGATCCGGAAGCCTTTGCACGTCAGTACATCCCGGAGTCAGACAAGGTCATCGCGCATACTGACATTGTGCCACCGGGGGAAAAGCAAACAATCTATTTCCATGCACCACCGAAGCCTGGACGGTACCCCTTTCTCTGCACGTTTCCGGGGCACTGGATGGTGATGAACGGCGTGATTGTGGTGGAGTAGCGACTGGTTCTCTGTCTTGCATTCATTGAAGGGTTGTGTGCCACTTGGCTCTGCCAGTGCTCTCCATTTGCAGGAAGCACTGGCAGAGCCAGTGGCACACGTTAAAACTTAAAACTCGACTGGCAGACTCCTAGACCTCCGGACAGCGGTGCTTTGCGACGATTTTCCGCGCGGCGCGCAGGCCATCGACGGCGGCTGTCACAATGCCCCCAGCGTAGCCCGCGCCTTCTCCGACAGGATAGACACCAGGCAGCGTGGGGATTTCAAATGTCGCGGGGTCTCGATCGATGCGGACCGGCGAGCTGCCGCGCATTTCCGGTCCGACAAGCACGGCATCCTGTAGAAACTCCCCGCGCCATTGAGCGTCCAGGATGGGCAGACCGGATCTCATCGCTTTCAGAATCGACGGCGGCAGCACGGCGGACAGGTTCCTCGCGCGGGTGCCGCGTTGGTATGACGAAGGGAGTTGCTCGGTTGGTGACGGCGTGCGGTCGGCCAGAAAATCCTGTACCCGCTGCACCGGGGCGTAATAGTTTCCGCCGGTCATGTCAAACGCCAACGATTCATACTGCCGCTGAACATGGATACCCGCCAGTGGATGACTGCTGCCAAATTCATGCGGTTCCAGTGTCACTACGAGGCCGCTGTTTGCGAATGGTGTGTCGTGCCGCGAATTGCTCATTCCGTTCGAACAGTACATGTTGGGTTCGGACACGCTCGGAATCACAACTCCACCGGCACACATGCAGAACGTGAACAAATCCTTCTGACCTTTGGCGATCAGTGAATAATCCGCAGCCCCGAGCAATGTCAGATAGTCTGCATCACGACCGTATTTACGATGATTGACAGTTTCCTGTGGCTGCTCGATTCTCAATCCCAGCTGAAACGCCTTTTGCTTCAGAGGCAATCCTGTCTTCAGCAGCATTTCATACGTGTCGCGCGCGCTGTGACCGATCGCCAGCAGACAGACGGACGATTCAAGAAAGCCGGACGAGGTTTCCAGTCCCTGCAACTGGCCATTTTGAAATCTCAGACCTTCCAGACGACACCCGAATTTGTATTCGCCACCAAGAGCTTCAATTTTTCGGCGGAAATTGCGACAGATGAGCGGTAGCTTGTTGCTGCCAAGATGTGGTCGATTTTCATAAACGAGTGACGGACGTCCGCCACAATCGACAAAACTCTTCAGCACCCAGTCCGCATCCGGTCCTGAAATTCGACAGGTGAGTTTACCATCACTGAAACACCCCGCACCACCTTCGCCAAACAGATAATTGTTTTCATTGTCGTGTTCGCCGCCGGAATCGAAATCGCGAATCGCAGGCACGCGATCACGCACTGCCTGCCCGCGTTCGATAATGATCGGACGATAGCCGTGCAGGGCGAGAAAGTACCCAGCCAGCAATCCCGCCGGCCCGGATCCGACAATGACCGGTCGATGCGGCAGCGGCTGCGTGCCGGGTTCTGGTTCTTCAAACGCGGGCGGCGACCATGGCGCGATGTCCATATCGTTTGCATACGGCGTTGAATCCGTGTCTGGCAGCGAAAGTGTCAGTGAATACACAAACTCCATGCGATGACGTGTGCGGGCGTCGAGACTTTTTCGCAGGATCTTCAGCGTCGAAAGCTCGTCCGCCGGAAGTTCAAGACGGCGAGCTACCTCAGCAGGGAGGCTCTGTTCCGGCATTTCCACCGGAGTTCGCAGATTCGTAATTCGGAACAGCATGGACGATCAGCATCACATTTAAAAGACCTGCGGCTGCCAAAAGCCCGAACCTCAGACCTCCGCCCAACCGCCGGGAGCACAGACAGGGTGGCGACGAAGTCCACAAAAGTCAACGAGCCTCCCCGGTGTTTCAGTTCCGAGACGGAAACTGACGTGAAGAACTGCGATTTCTGTACCTTGGAAATTCTTGTCCGAGTTCTCGCCAGAATTGGGGTTCAACGACAAATGAAGTGCGCGGAGGAGGGCGGCTGTTTAAACCGCGAATGGACGCCCACGATGTGGTGATTGCCGCGTTGCTGGCGGATCTGCGAACCGCAAAGGAAAAGCAAAACCTCAGTCTGAACGACTTGCAGACGCGCACTGGCATCGATAGAGCTCAACTCAGCCGGCTGTTCAGTGAATCCTGCGGCACAAATCCCACGATGCAAACGCTGGAACGGTTGGCGTCCGCCTGTGGCAAGCGAGTGGTCCTGTCGTTGCAGGATGCCTAAGATTTGTTGCCGTCGTTTGCGAGTGGATTGAAGAAGGTAGGAAGTGATTCATTTTGGCCGAAATATCGGGCGTTGCTACAAATCACTTTTCCGCCAGGGTCACTACCAGCCGCTTGCCAAGCGCGTCGGCGACACGGTGCAGCGTGTACAAAGTCGGGTTGCCGTCGGCGTGAAACAGCTTGCTGAGCTGTGCTTTGTTAATCCCGGCGATCTCCTGCAGTTGATCCAGAGTCAGACCGCTGGCCTCACGCGCGGCCTGCAGCAGGTCGGTCACTTGGACGAGCATCGCGCGTTTTTCTTCCATCACCTGCTTAGCCCAGCGGATTAGTTCCGGCTTCTCTTCTTCGATTGCGGCTACGTCCCGTTCCCAGCGTTCGCGCTGTTCAGGCGTCATCGTCACAAACTTGTGGCGTGATTCGCTCATGGTTGAGTCCTTCAGATCTCGTAAGCTGTGATTGGCTGGATCGTGCTGCCGTCAATCTCTTCGTACACGCATAGTAACATACGTCCAGTCGATGTTTCGCCGATCGCGATCGGTCTGCCCGTTGTGCGGCTGACGTCGGTGCGATCCGGGTGCGCAATAACTTCTTCAACTTCGTCAATGGTGATGTCATGATCGGCAATTTTTTGCATCGCCCGATCAGTCCAGATGAAGAAAAAGAACGCCATCAAATCCATCCCGATAACTGCGTGCGGTGGACCTTGCGCAGTCTAATTAAAATTGCGATATATCACAACATTAAATGAATGAAATGAACTAAAAAGTGGTCAAATCCACCTTCAGAGATACTGGACGCGTTACACGGCCTTCGATTTCTTCGCGGTTCAGCAGTCGCTCTCGAAGATCGCATGTTGATTTCACAATCGCGGGACATTTTGGCCAACGTCCGTCAGAGAATGCCGTCGGTAGACACGAATGCCGATCAGGTCTGTTGAGATTCCCAATTCGAGTGAAGACATCCTTTCAGTGTGGTCTTGGCATTTTGCTACGAGTCGTGATAACGAATTACTGCCGTTTCAGGAACCAGTATCAGGTCAAAAACCTGCCTCGCGTATTATGCAGGCACCGACACAGATTCGCGAACGAGACACAGAGATTCGACTCCAGGGGACGCTGCCTCGTCAACAGGTTCCGCGGCATCATCACCGAGCCACATGAGTTGCAGGCGGCCTGCATGGTCTTCAATCAGAGCGGTACAGTTTTCGACCCAATCACCTGTGTTGCAGTACATCAGTCCGTCAACATTGAGCTGTTGAGGAGCGTGGATATGACCGCAGATCACACCGTGACATCCTCGGAGTCGCGCATGCTGCACGATATG
>CAMAVB010000268.1 GCA_945861465.1 Candidatus Kuenenia stuttgartensis | reverse complement strand
GTGTTGTTGGTCTGACCGCTGATGAGTGTGTATGAACCAGTGACTCCGGCCACTGCGTCGCTGTCAGTGTCATCATCGCCCGTGTTCCCGACCGTCCGTGTGTAACCGCCTGGCGTCACGAACTGCACGCTGTAGGTGCCAGGGGCAAGTCCCGTGAAGGCATACGCACCGTTGGCGTCGGTCGTGGTTGTCCCCACGACGCTGTTGCCAGCGTCGAGAAGATTCACAGTCACTCCGGAGATCCCCAGCTCGCCGCCGTCCTGCTGGCCGTTCGCGTTGGCGTCGTTCCAGACGAAGTTACCAAGCGACGCTGGCAAGGGGATTGAGTCCAGTTTGTAACCAGCATCGATCGTGTTGTCGGTCTCGCCGGAGTTCAGCGTAATCACTTCCGTCTTGCCCAGAATACCTGCGTCGCTGTCTGTGTTGCCATCCTGGTTCGTGCCGTCGTTCGGAACGTTCTGTGCCGTCTGCACATAACCACCAGGTGTCACAAACTGCACAATATAATCGCCCGGAACCAGACCCGTGAAGCTGTAAGCGCCGCCACCAGCGGTCACCGTTGTCGCTCCCGGGATCTGAACCATGTTCGAATCCAGCAGGTTGACCGTCACGCCGTCCAGGCCCGGTTCGCCGCCGTCTTGAATCCCGTTCGCGTTGGTGTCAACCCACACGAAGTTGCCAAGCGACGCTGGCAAGGGGATGAACTCCACTTTGAAGCCAGCATCGATCGTGTTGTCGGTTTCGCCGGAGCTCAGCGTGATCACTGCCGTCTTGCCCAGAGTACCCGCGTCGCTGTCTGTGTTGCCATCCTGGTTCGTGCCGTCGTTCGGAACGTTCTGTGCCGTCTGCACATAACCACCAGGTGTCACAAACTGCACGATATAATCGCCCGGAACCAGACCCGTGAAGCTGTAAGCACCGCCACCGGAGGTCACTGTCGTCTTCCCCGGGACTTGAACCATGTTCGAATCCAGCAGGTTCACTGTCACGCCGTCCAAGCCCGGTTCGCCGCCGTCCTGAATCCCGTTCCCGTTGGTGTCAACCCACACGAAGTTGCCCAGCGATGCTGGCTTGTAGATGCCCGCGTCGAGCGATGCATTGAATTCGCCGGCCAGAAGCTTCACGATCTGTGTCTTACCGTTGGCTGGATTCGCATCGCTATCGATCGTGTCGAACCCGTTAGAATCCGCATTCTGGGCCGTGAACACGTAGCCAGATGGCAAGTTACTGAATGTCACCTGGTACTCAACTCCCGGTACCAGCTTACTGAACTGATAGCTGCCGTCAGCAGCAGTTCTCTTAGTGACAGTCTTGTCGCCGACTCCGTTGATCCTGCCATCTTTGCCGCCGTCGGTCAGAGTCACGGTAACGCCGGGGACTCCCAGTTCACCGACGTCCTGGAACCCATTCGCATTCGTGTCTTCCCACACATAATCACCCAGCCCCGCGTCGAGACCCATGGTACCTTTCGACTTGCCTGTGAAGTTCTTTGCGAAACTGCCGTCGAACGTTGAGAACTCACTGATCGTTGTCACCGCGATTGAAGCACCGCCGGGATAAAGACTGGCCAAAGCTCCACCCGTCGGCGTGAATCGGAAGTCGTAGTTGTCTGCCCCTTTGGAGCCATTACCGACATTCAAGAAACCGAAATCAGCGATTTCGCCGGTCAGTAGTATCCCGGCGTACAGGTTACCCCCAATCGTTACTTGACCTGTCACGAGCAGGTCATCTCCTGCGACGCCGCCGATCAGGTTTCCCGAATCATCGACCTGAATCCGAATATCAAAAGTTCGGCCGAGCACAGGATCTGCCAAAATTTTTGTTGTCCCGGCGCCAACTGGGCGGATGGACAATGCATCCGAATCGATCACGAAAGCATCTGTGGCAGCGTTGTAACTTGTCGATGCGGTGCTGGCATGGGTATAAGAAAGTTGTGGAAGCGAAGTTCCCACGCCTAAGAGCGTCAGCAAAGCTCGACTCTCAAGCGATTCAAAAGTGGCTGGCAGTTCTGGGCGGCGGTGGGCTGCTTTTCGGGAACTTAGTCGCGCAGCATTGGTACTGCGAAGCTGGCGAACAAACGAGGGAATTTCCATGTTGAACAACTTCATTCAGTACAGTCCTCAATCGGAAAAATGAAAGAATGTGCGAATCGCTGATTCGCAGCGTCTGAATCACCCCGGTTGTGCGTCCGCCGTTATCGGCACGAATGGCACAGTTCAGTGGGAACAGGAAATGGCAGACCACCCGTATTTCGCGATGAATCACAGCTTCCTGTCAGGAGGAATTACTGGTGTGTCGGTCGCGCTTGATAGAAATGAAGCCCGAAGTGGCGACTGAAGAGTCACAACAACGGTTCTAGACTGGCCTTACATCACCTACCTCGCAAGATCGGATAATCCCGCACTTAGAGCGTTACGCTTGGCGAGATACAGACAGCCTGGAAAACGTTTCAATAGAAATTCCGCGGTATAGAAAAAAAATTCCCCGCCGAAGTAGTAAATTCATTTTTTAACCATATTCGTGCTTTTTTCCTGCATCGCGTCGTGAAAGTGCTGCTCCAAATGTGCGAATCATGCGGTTCTGGGAGACAAGATTTTCTTGTTCTGTGCAGCGTGATTTCCCAATCCATCGATGGTCTTGGAAACTCATCCACAATCTGTCGTCAACTGCAACCCAGTGGGCCGGCGCTCGTGGTGGTCGCTGGTCCCACCCTACGCCCTTTTTGAAGACTTCCATGTATTTGGTGGCGCGAATTGTAGGGGGGACCAGCGGCTGATAAGCCGCGCCGGCCCTGCCCGGGGAGTCCGCGCGATCCAGTGCTTGATTCACCTGCCAGAATGTTTTGAAAAAGAAAGCGGATCCGCAGGCCTTGCGGGAATTGCTTTTTCCGGAACGCGAGTCAGCATACGCTACTAAGGCGAGCGGCAGGATAGAACTTACCATTCGCAATTTGTACGACGGACTTCCAGTCCGTCGAGTAGCACCATGCGACGGACTGGAAGTCCGTCGTACCGGTAAATTCATTTCTGCCGCTCGCCTAAACGCAGTCGAAAGTGACATTCAGCCGTAGCGTCAGCGTGGGCCGCAAATCTCCATCCCTCGCTGACGCTTCGGGTTACAATCCCGTGCTTGCAAAAGCCGTATTTCAGGCGGCGCGGAGTATGTTACACTGTGCTCTCAACTATTCTCACCTGCCGCTTAGCAGTCGCCATTCCGTTATGCCCCCTGCGTCGCAGTTCCATCAGCGTCAATCAGCAGTCATCCCCTTCATCTGTTCGGTGGCCATCTTCTCCCCCGACCTCGGTGGAGTTGGCAGAATTGCGTGCCGTGCGTTGATGTTGGGTTTGATGTTGATCATCCAGGTCTGTTCCTGCTCTGCAGTCGCGTGGTCCGCATCCGACGAACCAATCGACGAAACTGCGGACGTTCAGACGTACCAGCAGTTTCTGAAAGTCCTGTTCCGCAATCCGCGATTTGGAACCTCATACGATCGTGTGTACGAATTTCATGCGAACAGAGGCACAATTCAGGCGTTTCACGATGCGTTGGCCGATGTCGCCGGACTGCCGGAACTGAAGACACCGGAAGTTCCAGCAACAGACGCAGCCGCTCCGGAATTCGCCACATTGCCAGATCCAGGTTCAGCAGCGCTGCTTGTCGGGATGCTGGACTTGCAGCATGTCGAGGGATCTCCTGCGGTCATGGCGCTGGAACGCGCGGCTCAACTGCGGCCCGATGATGCCATCGCGCATTGGTATCTCGGGAAGGCCAGAATCATGAACCGCCAGCCTGATCTGGCACCGGATGCATTTGAACGAGCGATCACATGTCGTCCGGCGAAAACCGATTTGCTCGAGATCTACAAAGAACTGGCGCGCACGCTGCAAAGTTCTCAACAGGACGCGGAGGCGTTGAATGCGTGGCAGCGATTGGAGAACGTGTTTCCAGGCGATTTGAGAGTCAAGGAACAGATCGCTGTCGCGCTGGCTCAGGATGGGCGCTGGCAGGATGCGTTGATGCGTTACAAATCGCTGGCCACGGAATCGAAGAATCCGGAACAGCGAGTCCAGGCAGATCTTGCTGCGGCAGATTTGATGATTCAGCTCGGAAGGCCACAGGACGCGATTGCTCTGCTGGAATCGCAATCAACATCGCTCGACGCGGACAGTTGGTTATTTAAGGAAATCCGCCGTCGCATTGAAGCAACGTTCCGCAGCCGGGATGATTTTCCGGGGCTTATCACGTATTACGAAACGTGGATTCAAGGTCATCATGAAGACCTCGATGCGATGGCTCGCCTGGGTCGCACGCTGTCGCTGCAGAATAAGACAGCCGAAGCGGCAGCATGGTATCGCAGGGCGATCGCACTGGCTCCGTCGAATGTCGAACTGCGGGAATCGCTGATCGAGCAACTCGTCCGTGACGACAAGTTGACGGATGCCATCACACAATACGAGCAGATGGCCCAGTTCGATGCGGACAACCGGGATCATATCGAAGCCTGGGGCCAGTTGTATCTGTCACGTAAGGACCTGCCGCTTCCCGAGAGGCAAGCAAAAGCTGCAGCCATCTGGGAACGGCTGATTGTCGATCGTCCTGACGATCCGGCTGCCTTAAGTCGTCTGGCCGAACTGCTGCGGCGTGCCGAACTCACCGACCGGTCGATCGACTTGTACCGACAGGCCATTGACAACGCTCCAGGCGAACCACAGTATCGTGAGTATCTCGGTGAATACCTGCATCGGCTGAAACGAGCTGACGAAGCCATCGAGACGTGGAAGCAAATCGCCGCCGGTGATCGTCGTTCAAAGGTGAACCTCATTCGACTCGCCGAAGTCCTGCATCGCTTTGATCAAATCGATCCTGCGCTTGTTGCGATGCGGGATGCCTGCCGTCTTGACCCCGATCCCGTTGAACGCATCAAGTTTGCAGACATGCTGCGAACCGCCGGAGAAGCGATAGCCGGTCCTGGATCCAGTTTGACTCAAGCCATTGGCGAGGCGAACCAGGCGACCCAGACCCCCGATGAAGCCTCGCCTTTGGCTCGGGTTAAACAGGAGTTGCTGACTGAGGCTTTCCAGCAACTCGACCTGGCCGAACTGTCTGCCGAAACACAGGACGAACGACAACAGATCGTGCGTGATCGAGTCAAAACGCTGATCGCCGCGAGCCAACTCGAAGCACAAACGACGCTGCTGGCTGCGGAACTCAACGCGGGCACCAATGTCACGACCGAACGATGGCGCACACTGGCATTGTATCAGGATGCCGCTGATAAGCTTAACGAGGCCACGGCTTCGGCCTTAAAAGTCGTGGAGCTCGAACCGCAATCGATCCCTGGCTGGACAATTCTCGCCGACTTGTACGAACGCACGGGCCGACTTGGCGATGCGGCCGACGCGATGAAAAAGCTGGCTTCGCTGGATCGGCGCGGTATTTCCGAGTACCTGAAGAAAATCGCCCGCTTCGAAATCCGTCTCGGCCAATTCGACGATGCTTTGGAGACCGGGCGCGATGTGATCAAAGCCACGCCGGGCAATCCGGAGGCGTATCAATTCTTCGCCGACCTCGCGTTCGAAGTCGGCCAGCCTCAGGCGGCGGTTGAAGCATTGCGACAAGCCGTGCGCGTGAACCCCGGCGACGAAGCATCCCTCCGCGCCCTCGCCAAAACGCTCGCGGATGAATTTCAGACTCCCGAATCAATTGAACTCTACTGGCGTGCATTCGAAAAGGCCCAGGACCTGGAGAGTCAAACAAACATCGTCGTGGCTTTGAGTAATCTCTACCTGCGCAGTAACCAGTTCGCAAAAATCATCGAGCGACTGGAACTTCGCAGCCGCGAACTGAATCTGCCCACGGAGATGACTCGCTGCATTGCCATGGCGTATCGCGAAGCTGGTGATTTTCGTAAGTCGCGCGAGACGCTGGAACGGCTGATGGTTGAAGAATCAAAGAATGTCAGCCTGCTGATTGAACTCCGGACGCTTGCCGAACAGGAACACAACAGCGCGCAGATGGAACAGTATCAGCGGCAGATCGTCGAGTTGACCGCATCCGATGAAGAACGTCGTCGGCTGCTTGAGATTCTGGGTCAGGAGGGTCGCTATGAAGAAGCAGCCAAGGAGAGATTGCGACTGGCCGAAAGTCGCACCGATCGCGTGGAAATTCTGAAGGAGATTGAGAACCTTGTCTCAGGCGGATATGACGATGTCGCGGAAATGCTTTGCCAGCGATTGCTTGAATCCTCAAAAGATGACTGGGAAGCGTTGAACGCTTACCGTGGCGTACTGCTTCGCAACCATCAATTGGCCGAAGCACGCGACATAAGTCGCAGGATTTTGATGTTGAATGTGGATTTCGATGTACCTCAAAGTAGCTCGACTCTCCAGAGTCGAGACTCGCACGCGGCAAATTCCTCGACTCTGGAGAGTCGAGCTACGTCCGCCAAGGCGATCGACACTCCAGAATCATTTTCAGCCTGGCTGACCGCATCATCCGAGAACCCTGCAGCAAGTTTCGGGGCCGTCTATTGCGAGTCCGCAGCGTCTCTCGTTTTTCGCGTCGGTGCCTCGGCGTCGCAAGCAGACCTTGACATTGTTTTTACTCGGCATCTTTCTGATCGAGATCAGCTTCGACTCGCGGCCTGGTTGATCCGTTCGGTGACAGCGCGTTCGCCAGCGAGCACTGAAGTCTGGACCGCTTTGGAAGTTTTCCTGAATGGGCCACCAGGTTCAGCGCGGACAGCGGTGCAATTGTTCGCGTCGTGTCAGCGGTATTCCGCCAATGATCTACCTTCCGAGGGTCAGAAACGATTGAAGGAACGAGCACTACAGTTGTTAAAGACGCTGATCAAAGACGCTCCCGGTTGGCTGGACCAGTCAGCAATTTCAACACTGCCCATGTTGCCCGATGGAAAGATCGAAGACGAAGTCGCGTCGCTCGTGGATGAACAACTCGGAACGGTCCACGGAGTTCCCGAATTGAGAGTTTTTTGGAACATCGCCTTCAGGTTACAGGAGCCGGAACGACTAAAGTCTGTCATTGCAACATTGCGAAAACGACTTGCAACGGAACCTGAATTTGTGGCAATGTTTGCTGAGTTATTCTCTGACGACCAAACTGAACACATTTCTACGTATCTGGCCACTGTGCGCCTTCAGCAGGACACAGACGCATTAATGAACATCCTGGATCTTGTCGAAACAGGTGCAACCGCAATGGAGCGACCGGCACACAAGGCGTCTGGAAAGGCATTTCCGACACTGCCGGAGATCCTGAGCGAGCGAATTGGTGAATATACAGTATCAACTATTTCCAGTTGTCTTGAATTCCTGGTGGCACTCAATGCCGAGGATCAGGTTGTAGATTGGTGTCGCACCAAAGCGATAACAGCATCGCGCTCGGAACAGGTAAGTCTGCATTTGATTCGCGCTGAACTGGCCCGGCAACTTGACGACGATCTTGCCGAAATCTCCGGCCTGATCGATGCGGCAGCGGGCGATCCACAAAGCGACGACATTCGATTTCTGATTGCGGCAGAAGCGGCTCAGCAGGGGCTGATCGACGAAGCCGTGTTGCTCCTGGATTCGATCGACCTCACCGATGCTCTGCGTCAGATTGCGCGAGAAGAATTTGTCCTGCGACAACTTCTCCCTTTGGGACTTTCCGAAAGATGCAAACTGGCAGCCGAAAGGCTGTTCGGATTACCTCTCGATATGGACCAGCAACGCGATTTGATTCCGATCCTCGATAAGCTCGGGATGGGTGACAAGGCTGCCGCGATCCAGGCAAGATTTGGCCGAGGCTCGATGGACCGCCAATCCACTCTTGGACGGCAGTTGCAGATCTATGTTGCTGAGGGAAAGCATGAACTCGCCGGCGAAGTTGGCTGGGAACTGTTGAAGCTGGCTTCGGGCGGTTCGCTGTTTTCCGGTCACCGTCCTGCCGATGATCGCGATGACGGTGGCGAGAGGCTTCAGGCCATCAAGGCTTTGGGGCGACTGAATCGACTTCAGCCATTGATCGATCGATATGAAGCGATGTTGGCTGCGTCGCCGGGCTCGGTGGATTTGCTCGAAGTTCTGGCGGAATTTCATGAAGCAGCGGAGCAGTGGGATCTGCTGGCGGCAAAACGGGATCGCATTGCGTTGCTCTCAAAGAAGGCACCGCCGAGCCTCCGAGCCAAAGCTACGGAACTTGAACGCAGCGGCGATGTCAGCGGCGCGTGTGATATCTATCTCACGATTCTAAAGGATGATCCGGACGCATTTTCCGACGAAATGGAGACCTATGTCCAGGCCTTTGAGCGTGCAAACCGGCTTGCGGATTTTCTGACCGCCGTCCTGGACCTCAAGGCGGAATACTGGAATGCACATGCGGGACTGATCATCAACGTGATCACATATTTGTCTGAAGCGAAGACGAATGACGAGATCGTCAGCAAGTCGATCGAATCTTTGTTGGCCAATGAGGGAACTCGGCGACTCGCAATCGGCGGATTTCTGGCACGGCCGGATGTAGTCGCCGAAGAAAAACTGCTGCCGGCAATTCAAAGCGAACTACTGTCAGAAGTCAGTTTCCCTGACATCAGCCGCATCGACGAAACATATCTGATTCTGCAGGGTGTGAAGCACGAAACAAGCCTGAAGACGTTGCATGATTTTCTGCTTAGGCGAGCGGCAGGGCGTCAGCCCTCCGAGCAATCCCCGGACGCGATGCTCATTTATCTCGATGCTCGACTCGGTCGACGATCCAACGCGGAATCCCGAATTGCGGAGATGCACAGCCCATCACCAGAAAGCCCAGCCGGCTGGCAGGAGAACCAACTTTACGAGATCCTTGCCCTCAACAGACACCTGAAAGAGATCGGCACTGACTGGGATCCGGTTCGGCTGACGCTGCTTGAACATCTGCTTCCGCACACCGCAGACGTCGAAACCTTCTTCGATCCAGTTCTCGAAGAACTGGGCTCGATCTACGAATCGCTTGGTCAACAGCAAAAGGCGCGAAGCATTCTCAATCAGCGAGTTCAGCGCCTGCTGAACAGCACCGGTACCGCAAACGGAGATCCATCCGATTCCATCCGTGAATTGCTTCAGGCTGGCGAAAAAATTCAGCACTCTGGGTTTCCAATTGAAGGCGCTCGTCTGCTGCTGAATGTTACGGCGCATGACATTGATGAATTTACCAGCGACCTGGACGACGACAAGGCTGTCGCGTTTACTTCACGTTTTAACGCATCTCAACGCTGGGCGCAGCAACAGATCTCTGCTGAGAAACTTGTCCATTGGTTTGACAACGCAGTGCAGAGTGCGAAGGAGGACGATGGTCATTTCGAAGCAGGTCCCGCGTCGGAGACACGGGGCACATTGTCGAATGGTGATCCGGATTTGTATCCCGGACATCTTGACCTGTTGCTGGAACTTTCCGGTACGACGGATCCTCGAATTCGCGATGCTGACATTCTAAAAACGGGACGAATCTCGAGTGTCATTGTGAAGGCAATCGAAAAGCAGTCGTTCGACGACGCGAAACTTCGCACGACGCTCACAGAAACAATCCGGACGTTGCTGAAAGACGACAGCCCACCAGCGTCATTACTCACTGCGGCGCTGGCCTTTGCCCTGCACATGGACGATGCAGAACTCAGGGCAGCCGTTGTTGAGCAGCTGAATCTTTTGCAGGATTCAGGATCGCCCCACACTGCTTCTGAAACCGACGCGCGATCACCGAAGCCGAAGATCCCGGCAGCACTGCGGTCGGCACCGGACGTGGCCGTAGTGCTCGCTGCAAAAATGCTTGCGAAAACTGAAACGCATGCAGATACCATCAGCCGGCTTCTGCAACATGCCGCCGCACGCGTGAAAACGATCGACAATCGCTTGGTGCAAATCGCCGTGCTGAACGAATGTCTGGCCACGGCGACTCAGGCGAAACTCACAGAACTGGTCGGCACCCTCGAAGCCGAACGTAATACGGTTGTCGCCGACCAGATTGCTGCCGTTTCGATCGGTACGCCCGGTTCGATCGATCTCCGGCACGAAATCCGCACCAGGTTGCTCAAGCTGGAGGAACCGTGAATGGACGGATCGGAATCTGAAGAATTCTTTGATGTCGTGGATCAGGACGATCGGGTTGTTGACCGGGTAGCCCGATCCGAAGTGCATCGGAGAAAGTTGCGGCATCGAGCAGTGCATGTCTTCCTGTTTCGCCAGGATGGCTGTCTGCTGATTCATAAGCGAACTGATACCAAGGAGGAATTTCCTTCAGTCTGGACGTCGTCATGTTCCGGACACGTGAGTGCGGGGGAAAACTACGATGCGACGGCCGTGCGCGAGCTGTGGGAAGAACTCGGCGTTAAGTCAGCGGTCGCACGGCTGCAGAAGTTTGCGGCGTGCGATGATACTTCGCACGAATTCACAGTGCTCTACCGCTGTTTCTCCGACGCAGCCGTGACGCCGGATCCTGAAGAAATTGCCGCCATCCAGTGGATGCCGCTCGATGCCATTCAGGCCTGGATGACGGAATCGCCGGATGACTTTTCACCGGCATTTCGTTTGCTGTTTGGATGGTACTTGGCGCGGGATTAACGCGCCACCCAAAGTAGCCATCACGCTCCGCCGTGATGAGCATATGCCCTTCAATATTCATCAACCGGGACAGTTTTCCACAAGGAGCCCCAATGCATGGCGTTGGAGGACAATCAGCGCGGGCTCTCCATCCATGTGGCCCAGCTCAAGGCTCGTCACGACGTCACGTCCGATGTTGTAAACAGCTGGTTTGTATTCCATGTCGGGTGCATCCGCGAGGGCAGGAGTGTGTTGAGTAGAAAGTAGGTGGACTGTTTGCCATTGTGCGGGAATTCCTTTGATTTAGCAGGGAGT
>CAMAVB010000267.1 GCA_945861465.1 Candidatus Kuenenia stuttgartensis | reverse complement strand
CGAGTTGTCATGTTCAGTTCATCGGCCTGGCAGTCGGCATCGCTTTCGCCCTTCTATCCGCCAGATCCAGGCAACTATCGATTTCGGATCTCAGCCGCCGGTTTTCAAAGCGCCGGCAAGCCGGTGACGTATCGTGTGGATGCCGGACTGATGCTGATGACTGGAAAGCAGCATCTGGTCAGTTATTTTGATGCTCCGGCGGATAAGTCAGCCATCGTGGAATTCGTTGATTATCTGGATGCGCGAAATACGATCCGCATCCTGCCGTATGGATTGGCATCCGCTCAGGCAGTTGACAGGATTGGCGCGGATCAATTTGACGGACCCGGTCTGGCGATTGACTGGATCGAAGTCGAAGGACCATTGAACGAAGTCTGGCCTCCCGTGAGTCATCGACTGATCTTTGGCGATCTGTCGCAGGAATCGGCCCCGATGGAAAATCAGCCGGCGCGGGTCGAAGTCGTTTCGAGCGACCCGTTGGTCGATGCCGAACGCCTGCTTCGCCAGTTCTGTCGTCGGGCGTTTCGCCGGACCGTGACCGCCAACGACGTCGCCCCATTTATCCAGCTTGTGAATGGGAAACTGAATGAGGGACGATCATTCGAACAGGCCATGCGGGTCGGTTTGACGGCCGTCATGGTGTCGCCGCAGTTTCTGTTTCTTCCGGAGACACCTGGCCAGCTCGATGAATTCGCTCTGGCCAGTCGATTGTCGTATTTTCTGTGGCGTACGATGCCGGACGACGAACTTCTGACGCTGGCTGAGCAAACAAAGCTGCACCTCCCTGGGCCGCTTCACGATCACGTCGAGCGGATGCTGAACGATCCGAAGTCCCAGGCGTTTGTCCGCGATTTTGTCGGCCAGTGGCTGAACCTGCGCGACATCGATTCTACAATTCCCGGTCATCTGTTGTATCCGGAGTTCGACGACATGCTGAAGGAGTCGATGCTGCGGGAGACGGAATTATTCTTTGCAGAAATTCTGACGCATGACCTCAGTCTGACGCACTTTGTCGCGTCTGATTTTTCCATGTTGAACGGACGGCTGGCGCGACACTACGGCATTCCCGGTGTTGAAGGCTGGGAATTCCGCCGCACATCGCTGCCGCCCGACAGTCACCGCGGAGGTGTCATGACAATGGCCAGCGTGCTGAAGGTTACGGCGAACGGTACCTACACCTCGCCTGTCATGCGTGGCGTGTGGGTTCTGGAACGCATTCTCGGCACACCGCCGGCGCCACCGCCCGAGAACGTGGCAAGTCTGGTTCCCGACATCCGCGGAGCGATTTCGATCCGCGCGCAACTGTTGAAGCATCGCCAGGACGAGGCATGTGCCGGCTGCCATGATGAAATTGACCCGCCCGGTTTCGCCCTGGAGAATTTCGACGTAATCGGCGGCTGGCGCGACCGCTATCGACTTTCCGGATGGACGCGTGATGCCCAGGAAGTGACCCTGAATGGCCGGAAGATGCCGTATTACAACGGAGCAATCGTCGATCCTTCCGATGTGTTGCCTGATGGCCGCGCGTTCCGGAATATCGATGAACTCAAGTTGCTTTATCTGGCTGACAAAGACCAGCTCGCGCGTACGCTGACGGATAAACTGGTGACCTACAGCACCGGTGCGGCACCGCGTCCAGAGGATCAACCGCAGATCGAGGCCATCGTTGCCCGAGTACGCGAACAGAACTACGGATTTCGGGCACTCATACACGCCGTCGTTCAGGACGAGCTGTTTCAGACAAAATGAACTCCTGAGAAGAGACCTCCATTGACAAGCGAATCCGGATTCCGAAAGGCTCAACCAACGTCCCGGCGGGAACTGCTGCGTGCGGCCGGAGTTGGGATCGCATTGCCCGTGCTGGATTGTTTTCAGCCGCGTGTGTTGGCGGCTCAAAACGAAACGGCGCCTCGACGAATGGTGTGTGTCTGCACGCCGTTGGGCCTTCATCCGGCCGATTTCTTTCCGACAACGCCCGGGGCGGACTATGAACGGACTCCGCATCTGGAAGTCTTCGGGGAGTTGCGCAACGACTTCACGGTGATCTCCGGCCTGTCACATCCTGACGTTGGTTCCAGTCACGACTCGATTTTCAGTTTCCTGACAGGCGCGCCGCATCCGGAAATCCGATCTGGTTTCCGCAACAGCATTTCCCTGGATCAGTTTGCGGCTGAACAGATTGGCGGGCTGACGCGGTTTCCCTGTTTGTCGTTGTCAGCGGAGGGCTTTGGGCTATCGTGGACGCGCAGCGGCGCATTCGTGCCGTCGGACCTGTATCCGGCCAATGTCTTTGCGCGCATGTTTCTGGAAGGACGCCCCGACGAAGTGAAGCTGCAGCGGCGACGTTTGAGCGACGGACGCAGCATTCTGGATATGGTGCGCGAGCAGGCCCGACAGATCCAGCCAGCGCTGGGTCAGCGCGACCGTGAAAAAGTCGCTGAATACTTTACCAGCGTTCGCGAACTGGAACAGCGAATGGTCATTGCCGAAGAGTGGTCACAGCGACCGAAACCACACGTTGATGCTCAACAACCACAGAATAACATGAATTCCGCAGATGTGATCGGCAAGACGAGGCTGATGTTTGACCTTGTCCATCTGGCCATTCAGACTGACTCCACTCGTCTGATCACGATGCTGCTTCTGGGAACCAGCCAGGTGCCTCCGATTCCCGGCGTTTCATTAGGCCACCACGACCTGTCACATCACGGCCAGGATCCACAGAAGATCGCACAACTGCGGACAGTTGAAATCGAAAAAATGAAGGTCGTGCATGAGCTGTTGCTGAAGCTGAAGAACACGGAAGAGCAGGGCGAGAGCCTGCTGGAACGAACTATGGTCTTCTTCAGCAGTAACCTTGGCGACGCCAGCACACACTCGACGAAAAACCTGCCCGTGCTTCTGGCCGGCGGCGGTTTCCGACATGGCCAACACCTGGCCTTTGATCCCGATAACCCGCCACCGCTGTCGAATCTGTATCTGTCGATGCTGCATCGTCTGGGCATCAACGCCGACAAGTTTGCGTCCAGCACCGGAACACTCACCGGTCTGCAGTCCTGAAGGCACGGCAAAGATCCACCTCCGGAATGGGTGCGGTCGCGGTCGATTGTTAAAGTAGGTCCTTTCTGCCGGAAAGGACTTTCGCCGCAAGGCGAACCTGTGCGACGTGGTTTTGAAAATGTCAGGCTGATTCAGGTTGATGTCGTGCGCTCAGGTCGCGGCGAGCCGCGAAGTCCTGCCCGGCAGGCAGGACCGACCTAAACTGCTGCCTGGCACGAACTGGAATACTTCAAGGAACCGAAATCGGCGACTGCACCTCTCCGGAATGTGAACGTCCATCTGCTTTGCTCGAAGTTATCAAATGAGTTAGTCTTGTCAAAGTTTCCGGCTCAATTCTCATCCCTCTGGAAGTCTTCCGCCATGCTACGTCGTCTCGCTCGATTGTGTTTTGGATTTCTGATTGTCGCCGCCGTCGTGTCGTTCCTGCCGCATCCGGCGCAAGCTGCTGAACCAATTAAGGCGTTGATTGTGGATGGGCAGAACAACCATGCCGTGTGGCCGACGACCACGAAGATGATGAAGAAATATCTCGAAGAGACAAAACTATTCACGGTCGACGTTGCTACGGCCGCCCCGGAAGGTACAGATCCAAACTTCAAACCCAACTTCAGCAAGTACGCTGTCGTGATCAGTAATTTTGGTCACGGTGCGGCAGCATGGCCGAAGGAAACTCAGAATGCGTTCGAAACCTTTGTGACCGGCGGTGGTGGTTTTGTTGTAGTTCACGCGGCGGACAACGCGTTCCCTGAATGGTCGGCATACAACGAAATGATCGGGCTTGGTGGTTGGGGTGGCCGCACGGAGAAAGACGGTCCGTACGTGTACGTGAATGACAAAGGTGACGTTGTGCGCGATGAAACACCCGGCAACGGCGGTAATCACGGGGCTCAGTGGGAATTCCCCGTGATCGTTCGCGACGCCGAGCATCCAATTACGAAAGGTATGCCGACGGAATGGCTCCATGCAAAGGATGAGCTGTATGACAAGTTGCGTGGACCAGCCAAAAATATGCAGATCCTTGCGACAGCGGAATCCACAGTCACCGGACGCAACGAACCGATGATCTTCACCATCGGCTACGGCAAAGGCCGTGTCTTCCACACGCCAATGGGTCACGCGGAGTATTCTGTGGAATGCGTGGGATTCATCACCACACTGCTGCGCGGCACCGAATGGGCGGCCACAGGGAAAGTCACAATCCCGATCCCCACCGACTTCCCCACCGCAGAAAAAACGAGCAGCCGACCGTTTCAAAAATAGCTGTCCACATTGATTCTGCCCTCTGTATTTGCAGTAGTTTTTTCGAGGCTGGTCCGGAACGCCCATGTACGATCTGATCGGGGATATCCACGGCCACGCCGACGAACTTATTCAAATGCTGAATGCGCTTGGCTACCAGGAAGTCCGGGGCGTTTATGAACACTCCGAGCGCAAAGTGATCTTCCTTGGCGATTTTATTGACCGAGGACCGCAGATTCGGCAGGTGCTGGACATCGTGCGCCCGATGGTTGATGGTGGCCAGGCGTTGGCCGTCATGGGAAATCATGAATTCAATGCTCTGGCATTTCACACGGAGCACCTGCATCGCAAAGAGGCATATCTTCGCAGAAGAGACAACAAGAACATCCGGCAGCACAGCCAGACAATTCTGCAACTCACGGATAAGCACTTGGCCGGCTCAATTGAATGGTTTGGGACGTTGCCGATGTGGCTGGACCTGGACGGTTTGCGAGTGGTTCATGCCTGCTGGGACGACAAGGCCATCGCAACGATAAGATCGGCCCGTCCTGAGGGCGCAGCCATCTCCTCCGATTTTCTACATGCTGCGTGTGACCCTGAGAATCGACTTTTCGATGCCGTGGAGATCATCCTGAAAGGTAAAGAAGCCGAACTGCCGGAGGGACATTCATTCGCCGACAAAGAAGGCCACGTTCGCACGGCGACCCGCACTCGCTGGTACATGTCGCCGCATGGCCAAACGTATCGGACCTATGGCCTCACGGACAAGATTGATTGCGATGCTCCGCTTGAGCAATCTGTGGCCGATGCGGCGGCTCCTTATCCGCTCGATGCGAAGCCCGTATTCGTTGGACACTATTGGATGTCAGACAGTCAGCCGGAACTGCTGGCCAGGAACGTTGCGTGCGTGGATTACAGTGTCGCCAAGGGCGGGTTTCTGTGCGCCTACCGCTGGCACGGAGAGCAGTGGTTAAGTAACGACAATTTCTATTGGGTCGGCAAGGAGCCTCCGGCCTTGTCATGTCCAAAAATGTAGGTTGGACATACTTGTCCGACCGCGTTTTGGCGGGCAAGAATGTCCATCGTACCGCAAAAGCAACCATTGACACGGCCTTTCAGAAAAGACTGACCGTTCGGGCCACAGGTGCTGTGAGATCTGTGGACACTCCGCTACGATTCCACTGTCCATTTCGAATCAACGACGCAGCCGCACAGGAAATACGCTTCATGAACCGACGACGACTCGGAAACAGTCTGCTCACCGTCACCGACATCTGCATGGGTACGATGACGTTTGGGACTCAGTGCGATGAGAAACTCTCGTTTGAAATCATGGACCGTGCTTACGATGCCGGGATTGATTTCTATGATGCGGCCGAGATGTATCCCGTACCGCCGACATCCGCACTCTTCGGACTCACGGAAGAAATCGTCGGTCGCTGGCTGAAGACGAAGCCTCGTGAGTCGGTGATCGTCGCCACTAAGATTACGGGCCCTGCTCACGGCTGGTTCGTGCCACCGGTTCGGCATGGACATTCGGCACTCGACCGACTCCAGATCATGCGCGCTATTGAAGCGAGCCTGCGACGCTTACAGACAGACTATATTGATCTGTATCAGACACACTGGCCGGATCACGGAGCCCGCTACCAGGATGTCCTTGAACCGCTGACGGAATTGGTAAAACAGGGCAAGGTTCGCGTCATCGGAAGCAGTAATGAAACCTGCTGGGGACTCATGAAGAGCCTTGCCGCTGCCGAAAAACACAGTCTGTGCCGCTACGATACCGTGCAGAACAATTTCAGTCTGATCAATCGCCGTTGTGAGAGTGAGCTGGCTCAGGTCTGCCGCCGCGAAAATATCGGCCTGCTGCCATTCTCACCGCTGGGCGGCGGAGTCCTCACAGGAAAATACATCAACGGCGATCCTCCAGGTGCCCGCTTCACTGAGTACCGCAAGCTGGGTGAACGTCAGCAGAAACTCGCCGATCGATTCCTCAACGATCGCGTTTCCGAGACCGTCTGTCGCCTGAAAGTCATCGCCGATGATCTGGGTATCACACTTACGGCGATGTGTGTCGCGTGGAGTAAACAGCACGACTTCGTCGCTTCAACAATCATTGGTGCCACTTCGGTCGCCCACCTTGACGAAAGCCTTGCGGCGGATGGACTCGTGCTCGACAAAGAAACGCTGAGACGCATCGACGAGATCGATGTGGCGATTCCAAATCCCATGAAAGAAGACGGCCTGCGGCGCTTGTGATGTCCACGTCAGGTAGCGTCAGCGGCAGCGCCAACGGCGGGCCGGGATGTATCAGCGTCCCCGACACGGCATCATGATCATTAAGATTCACACATGACACTCTTCGATCACGAACCGTTATTCACTCGGCTGAACGACGAAGGTTACGGCAGTTGGGCCGACGAGCTTCGCGCAGAGACTCAGGCAGCGCTGACGAAGGACCGGCATGGAAATCTGCAGAACTGGATCGACACCTGGCACCAGCTGCCGGATGCAAAGAATGCAAAACTGATGGCCGATCGCGACGCCGTGACGCTTGAAGGCGAGCTGACGCTTGACGAACAAACATCGCTGAGGCAGCGGTTGATGGCTTTTCACCCATGGCGAAAAGGGCCGTTTGAAGTGTTTGGCCAGCCGATCGATACAGAATGGCGGTCGTGCCTCAAATGGGATCGCCTGGCTCCGTATGTCGAATTCCGGGAGCGCCAAGTTCTCGATGTCGGTTGCGGTAACGGATATTTCGGCTGGCGAATGATCCATGCTGGTGCCGGACTGGTGCTTGGCTTAGACCCCTTTCTGCTCTTTCTGATGCAGTTTGAAGTTATGCGGCGATATGCCGACCCCGCAGTCGCCCACTATGTGCTGCCTTTGACGGATGAGGCCATTCCCCAACGACTGAACGCTTTTGATGTGACGCTGTCAATGGGGGTGCTGTATCATCGCACCAGCCCGATTGATCATCTGCAGTCTTTATGGCATTCGCTGCGACCGGGCGGCACCCTTGTATTGGAGACACTCATCATCGAATCGGACGATCTCACATGTCTGGTTCCGGAAGATCGCTACGCCAAAATGCGGAATGTGTGGTTCATCCCATCAACCCGGATGTTGAAGCTGTGGGTGCAACGCACGGGATTCCGTGATGTGCAGATCATTGACGTTTCTCCCACAACGAATGAGGAGCAACGAAGAACCGCGTGGATGACCTTCGAATCTCTCGCCGATTTTCTCGATCCTGCGGATCCGAATCGCACAATTGAAGGTCATCCCGCGCCGGTCCGCGCCATGATTCTGGCCCGCAAGGGATAGGCGTGGTGAGCCGGGAAACGTCTTAAGAAATTTCACCGCGTCGGATCGACGATCACCTTCATCGCGCCGGGCTCACCTGCGTAAAGTCGCTGGAACCAGGCAGGGCCGTCATTCAGGGATATCGTGGCAGTGATCAGTGGATCAACTCGAATCGCACGGCGTTCGAGCAGTTCAATGCAGGCCGGGTATTCACCGCGCGACGCGCAGCTGCCGTGGATCGTAAGTTCCTTCGTCACAATCACCTGTAAAGGCATTTCCACCTTCGGTGCAAGATTTCCAACCAGCGTGACATGGCCACCTTTACGAGCGCACGCGATTGCCGTATTCACTGTAGATGCGACACCGACCACTTCGAGCACGACATCGGCTCCACGACCGCCCGTGAGTTTTCTGACTTCAGCCGGTACATCGACTGCATCTCCTTTGAGTCCGATATCTGCGCCCAGCTCTTTGGCTTTCGCGAGGCGGTTTTCTTCCAGATCGACGGCGATGATCCTGCCACAGCCCGCAAGCCGCATTGCCTGAATCACCAACAGGCCGATCATGCCGCTGCCGACAACGACGGCCGTGTCGCCCAGTGAGACAGGTGTTCGATTTGCGGCGTGTACGGCAATTGACACAGCTTCGATCATGGCGGCATGTTCAAATGGCAGGCCTTCCGGAAGCCGGTAGCAGATGTGCTGCGGCACGGAAACATATTCGGCAAAAGCTCCGTGCCGACGGTAATCCCCACATGACACACCGAGCACCATGCGGTTGTCGCACAAATTGATGTCGCCGCGACGACAAAAGTAACATTGGCCACACGAAACGGTGGAATCAAAGGTCACGCGATCGCCGACCTTGAACGAAGTGACCTGGTCTCCGACTTCCGTGATCACCCCAGCCGCCTCATGTCCCATAACCAATGGCGGAATCCGACGACCGGTGCTGCCATCGTAACCGTGAATATCACTGCCGCAGATGCCACAGGCTCGCACTTGTACGAGTACATCGTTTGCGGAAATGTCCGGCTTTGGAAATTCCGTCACCGTCAGGATCTTGTATGCAGTTAACAACATTGCCTTCATCGCAGAACACCTTCAGAGACCGGCTGGATTCCAAAACTCATGGCCGAGGATTCTGATGGAGTAGCATGTGTTCGGCAAGCGACCATTTGGATTTGCAGAGTATTGTCGAACATCGGGATTGTTGTCCGACCACAGATCGACTCAAAAGAGGTGAGTCATGGCGGGGTCGCACCAGGCAGGAATTTCGATATAATCCGGGCTGCCAGAAAATGAATGTCACCAGATTGTGCGAGATGCAGAATGAGTGGTCAGGATCTGTCGCAGTTTCATCGACCGATGAATGATTTGTTTGTGTCATCGGCAACTGAACGGGAACGACAGCAGTGGAAATTGTCGGAGGAACAAATCGCGTTTTTCCACGAACACGGCTTCGTTGCCGGGCCCAAAATCCTGACGGACCAACAGGTCGATCAGTTGCGAAAGGAATTAGAGACGCTCACAGAGCCAGGTCATCCTGGTTCGGAATTCTGGTACGAATACAATTCAAATGAATCCCCTGATCCAAGTCGCATTCTGTTTCATGCGCTCGGAGCATGGCGCGTTGCTCCCGCGTTTCATGATGTTCTCTGGAACGCAGCCTGCACGACACCGGCGTCGCAGTTGCTGGGTGGAGCCGTCAGATTCTGGCACGATCAATTGTTCTGCAAACCGGCAATGCATGGAGGTGTGGTGGCATGGCATCAGGACTATTCATACTGGACGCGTACGAAGCCCATGGCCCACTTGACGTGCTGGATCGGCCTCGACGACAGCACGATCGACAATGGCTGCGTTCACTATGTGCCTGGCAGCCATCGCTGGGATCTGTTGCCCGTCACAGGCCTGGCTGGCGACATGGATGCAATAAAAAATGTCCTGACCGCCGAGCAGCACCAGCAGTTTAACCATCATGTGCCTGTTGAACTCAAGGCTGGCGAGTGTGTGTTCCATCATCCGCTGACAATTCACGGTTCATTCGAAAATCGTACGCCTCATCCCCGCCGCGCGGTCGTCATCAATTTGGTACTCGATGGTGTGCAGAGTGAATCGGATGAGCCGCTGCTGGCCGGAATTCCCGTAATTCCTTGCGGGCAGGCGTTGGGAGGACAGTTCTTCCCAATGCTGTATAATCCTGCCGTAGCCACGTAGCTCAGTCGCTCCGCCGACTGAGATTCCCTGGATAAATAGTGTTGACTCTGGACTGAGACAGAAATACGTGGGGCACGATTCCATCGTGCCGGGCACGTTAAAAACGTGCCCCACGACCGGAAGGCGACAGTTATTTCTGCGCCGGTCCTAATTGAACGTGACTTCAGGCCACTCCTGGATTTTTGCAGTGACGGAAAAACGTGACATGAGTGACGAAGAAAAGAATCAAATTCGGCAACTGACGCGCCTGCAGCGGCGGGTTCTCGGGACGCTGATGGAAAAAGGATTTACAACTCCCGATCAGTATCCAATGACGCTCAAGGGTGCCACAACTGGCTGCAATCAGAAGAGTAACCGCGATCCGGTGACGGAGTACTCCGAGGCTGAAGTCGCCGACGCGCTGGAGCAGTTGCGGGCGTTGGGTCTGGTCGCGGAAGTTTTCACCGATGGTGGCCGAGCGCCTCGCTATCGCCACTACATTCGTCACAAGTTTGATTTCACGGAAACACAGCTTGCAGTCCTGTGTGAACTGTTGCTGCGTGGTCGGCAGCAACCGGGCGAATTACGGACACGGGCGGGTCGCATGGTCCGGATTGACAGCCAGGATCATCTGAAAACCGATCTACTTTCGATGCAGGAAAAGGGCTTCGTGCAGAGCGACGGAAGTCTCGAACGTCGTGGCGTCGAAGTCGATCACACGTTTTACCTGCCCAAAGAAAACATGACGATGACAGCGGTGAAACAGTCCGTCGAAGATGAGCCACCGACACCGGCCCCGACTGCTGCTACTGTTCCTGTGCGTCCCGCGAGTGTTGCATCGTCCCCGCCAGCAGCTGTCTCAGCGCCGACGATTGATTCCGCATTGTTGCACGGATTACAAACACAACTGCGTGAAATCAGCTCGCAGATGTCTACACTCCAGAATTCGCTGGAATCAATGGAACAACGATTGGAACGGATCGAACGGGATCTTGGCCTCTAGAACCCCTAAAAAACCTCCGTGGCCGCGTTGTGTCGAGAGTGGTCGAGCTGCAAGGAAGAACGACGAGACGACAAATGTCGTCGAGGAGTGATGACG
>CAMAVB010000266.1 GCA_945861465.1 Candidatus Kuenenia stuttgartensis | reverse complement strand
CAGAAAGTAGCGAGCCCGCGAACCGGTGACGCCGGGTTGAGTGGCCTGCTGTTCCCAGTCGGCTCGAGACGGCAAAGGCCCCAGCGGCAGATCGATGCGCGCCATGCGGCAGTGAATGTTTGGGTTGATGGGATGCAGTACGGCTTCCGGCGAGCGGTTGGGCGTCAGCCCTCCGAGTGCGTTTTCTTCACCTTCGCCATGCGCGTCGTCTCGGAGGGCTGACGCCCTGCCGCTCGCCAGAACTCGCTTCACCTCATCCGCCATCGTTCGCCCATGAACCTTCGCTTGATCGTGAGTCCCTCGCGGTGAAGGATTCGCATCGGCGCCGCATCCGATCGCGATCAGAGCTACCGCGCCGGGATGATCGGCTTCGAGCATGTCCGCTGCGAATCCAGCCCAGTCGCCGCTGATCTGATTGAACTCACCGGTTTCCGTCGTGCAGTGACATGCATAATTTGCGAGCACAGCGATCAGTTTGCCGTCGGTGTCATGAGCTGCCAGCACAGGGACTCGTTTGTCGGTCGGGCCATCAGGCACTTCGCCGAAAGTGGTCCATTTGCCGTTGGCGAGCAGTCGCCGGTTCATCGCAAAACCGGTTTCGCCGAAACCTGACGACAAATGCCCCGGTCGCCGCGCTGCGATCGCCTTATCGACGACTTCGACGAGTTTTTCGATCAGCTCCGTTTCGTACTGGGCCAGGTGCGCGGCATGATCATCAGGAATCGCGTCAAAGATATTCGGCGCGAATCCTCGCAGCCAGGGCGCGGAATGCGAGTGAGTCGAAGAAATCGCAAACCGCTCGCGCGAGAGCCCATGCTTTTCTTTGAGCTTTGCAAACACAGCCTCGGTGATTTCGATTGGCACGCCGCAGTTATCGACGGTGATGAGGATGATGAGAGAGGATTGGGGATCGGGGAATGAGGATTGAGCTGCCGCCGAAGTCCCTTCTCCCCCGAGATCTGGGGAGAAGGTGGCCGAAGGCCGGATGAGGGGGCTTGACGCGGGCGTCTGAGCTTCCGCATGCGACGTTGCCCCTGTGTTTTCTACCTTCCCCCTCACCCTAGCCCTCTCCCCCGTTGGTGAGCGTGTCGAAGTGTTGAGTCGTTCGACGGGGGAGAGGGGACTTTGAATCGCAGCCGTTGCTTCCAGCTCCGCTTTCCCCCAAATCACCATTGCCCTCGCATGAATTCTTGCGGCAACGCCCTCGGATTCCTTCATGCGGTTACCGTAGCCCGTGAGCCGCACGGGATACTCAGGCGTAATATCGACAACCGCTGCGCCGACTGGGACCGGTTCATACTTCGGCGAGCGGTTGGGCGTCAGCCCTCCGTGTGCGTTCTCTTCATCATCGACCTGCGCGTCGCCTCGGATGGCTGCCGCCCTGCCGCTCGCCTTTTTGTGTTCGGCAAGGATTTCGTCGAAGGAAACTCGATACATCAAGTCCGGCAGCGTCGCCGTGTCTTCGTTGATCCAGCAGAAGTGGCGATCGTGGATGAAGAAGCCGTTGGTCCGCGGGCAATCATCGATAATCCAGGGATGTGCGAAAGAACACTTCCCCATTCTCCAAAAAGGCCAGAGTTTCTCGGGAGAGACTGTGATTTGGTCTTGCTGCAGCCAGCCTTTTTCCAGTGATCGCATTAACCAGACGCCCAAAAAATCGCCATCAGACACAACTAAATCGAGCAGCCTGTCGTCGTTGATGTCGATGAACTTCGTAGCCGCCAAACTGAAGCGTTTGATGTCTCCAGGAAAAGGCGATTCCACAGATTCCCAGCGGTCCGTTGTGGGATTAAAACGCCAAACCTCAGCGAAACCGTATTCAGGCCATTGATCGGGATCAGATATCTCCGCTGTCAGAAGGATTTCGTCATTGCTGTCGCCATTCAAATCGAGTGTTATCAAATCGGGGTTCGTGTAATTCTCCAGATGCTCTCTCATTCCGACATTGATTCGGCTTGGCTTCCACGTGTCATCAAATCGCCATAACTCTGCCCATGGCCGACTACTGTCTTTGGCAGATCCCACATCAAGGATGCACATTGGTCGTTCTGCGCCTAGAGTCATAAATCGGACTCCATCTGCGTGCGGCAGGCTGCCAGCCATTTGCGAGACAAACCTCGATGGAAAGGGCAGCGACTCCCAGCGAGAAGTATTCCATGTCCACATCATCGGTGGCGATTCACTACGTTCCTCTTCTGATTCCCCCATTCGTCCTTTGCCGCCGTGGACAACATCTATGAACCCATCGTCATTGATGTCAACCAACTTATATTCTTCGTCCAACTGTCGGAAGTTGTCACCTGCGTGAAGTAGATGTTTATTCAACCTCTCCGCCACCTCCCTGAAATTCAAAAACTTCACCTTCTTCCCATGCTTCGCCACGGCATGGTCAATCATCTCGACGACTTGCTCCGGTGAGATCCAGCCATGAGGATGGAACACCAGACTAAAGCAGCCTTGTTTGTGAACCGTCAGATCGATCGCGGCTTTCCAGTCTTCGACCGTGGTTGGATTGTTGGCTCCGTGAAGATGCTGAGCGGACCAGTCGCTGGGGGCGAGGCACGGGATTTCCCAGCAGGAGTTGTTGATCACGTACGGATACGGATAGTTCTTGATGTAGTTCACGAAGTTGTTGTGAACATTGCCGCCGTACTTGTTGTTCTTCGGCAGGTACTTCCAGAATCGCTCCTTGCCGTTGGCATCCAGCACCAGTTCCTTCGGCAGTGATTCATCTTCTGACGTGAAGAACGTGAAGACGGACGAATCGATCTGGAGGAAGTTTCCATTTTCATTGGTGCCGTCAAAGATCTCGGCAAAGAATCGAGGACTCACGGTGTTCAATGAATCGCAGCACGGAGTGCGGAATGCGACAGGCTTGTTACCGGGGATCGTTCCTATGAGATCCACGCAACGATCGTAGGTGGATTTTGCTTTGGCAAAAGCACCATCGCCGCCCTGCAGAATCGGGCACGGATGATCGATCGTGTGACATTCAATGCTCAGTCCTTCCCCGAGCCAGCTCTGAAGTTGGGGATCATCCGGCTTGACGTCACATGTCATGATACTGACGGGGGCTCGGCCGTCGATCTGCTTCAGCCGATTCAGGATCGGTCGCAGGTACTGTTCGTACTTCGCCGTATCGCGCATGTCGTCAATGCCGAGCACAATCACGGCCTCGACACCTTCCTCACCGACCCACTGCGGAGTGATGAGCTTCGGAAAATTCGTATGCGGATACCATGGATTGCATTCGTCGAGATACGCAAGGCGGTTGCCGTCTTTGGCGGGGTTGGCTGTTTCGTCGTCAGACTGTACACAGAAATTGCAGAACCCGCAGCACGCGAGAACAACGGCCAAACGCAACATCGACATGGACATCGAAAAGTCTCCGAAGCGATCACCGGAACACAGGTTGGAAGCAGACAGATTCGAATTATAGACGTATGGCGATAAAGACGCACGCCCATCGCACCTGTCGCTGACATCGGGTTAGTTTGTCGATTTCACAATTTCCCAAATTTTCGTACTCGTACTCAGTCCACAGGACGGCACTCGTACTCGATGATCGGAGGACGTTTCGAGCACGAGCACGAGCACCGTTTCACTAAGTACGAGCACGAGGCAGAGTCAACGATGTGGGTAACGACAAGGGCGATGCCCACGGCTTTCACATTACGCCGCGCTCCGGCATGTCGATATCGACTTCAACCCCATCCGGCAAGCCGTCGAGTTGAGCGTGAATTCGACCGCAGTACGCCCAGTAGTCAACGATCGAAAAAATGTCCACATTGTCGGATTCGAGTTCGCCTCCGAGAACCGGTAAAGTCCTGAAACCGTAACACTGGCCGGGGCCGAGTGTCTTTCCGGCTTCCGACATCTCATCGACCAGTCCCATCAGGAACCAGTCAGCAGCGTTTCCTTCCACATCCAGCAGTTCAACAAATTCGTCCTCACTGGATGCAACTTCGGTCACTTCACCGTCGCTGATGTTGAGCCAGTTGACGATGCCAAGTTCGTCAACAAAGAACAGGTCCCCGAAGCGACTGACGAGCCATGGTGCCACTTCCATGTCGTCTTCCAGCAGCCACTCCCATGAACCCAGCAGACTCTTCCAGTCGAGTCCTGCGTGGTCGATTAAGTAATCATGTGTTTCCATCGGTTTCGGTGTTTCTTTCCCAAAGATTCGTCAGACGATCAGGATAATTCTGGAGTAGGCCGGACCAGGCGGAGCGCCGTTCCGGCATTCGGCCCACCACTGGCGAGTTAGTGAATTCATAGGGTGGGACAAGCGGAGCGCCGGCCCACCACATCGAACAAATGGTGGGCCGGCGCTCCGCTTGTCCCACCCTACATACAGCGTCAAGGGTAAAATGCTGAACCCGAGGGTCCGGCCTACAGACATTTTCTACTCATCGGTCGAAGTTGGTTCCGGTTCAACTTTCTTCGGCTTCGACGGGAGGTTGAACGGGGGGCCTGTGCGACGGCCGACAGGTGGCTTGATTTCGCGAACCCAGATGTTGCGAAACCTGACAGCATCACCGTGGAACTGCAGAGAAATCGGACCAGTCTCAGCATGCGGCTTGTGATGTGGAGCTTCAACGTAGCTGGTGGGACCCATCATTTCAAAATGGTTGAGCATCAGCACTCCATTCTGAATCAACGTCACGTGACCTGGCTGATCAATATCGCCATTCCCTTTGAACTTCGGCACCGTGAACACAATGTCGTAATAGTTCCATTCGCCTGGTTTTCGCATGGCGTTGGCGAGTGGTGGTGTCTGCTTATAGATCGATCCTGCCTGACCGTCAAAGTACGTAGGATTCTCAAACGAATCCAGGATCTGGACTTCGTAGAGTCCCATCAGATAAATCCCGCTGTTGCCGCGTCCCTGACCTTCGCCGCGAACTTCCTTGGGAGATGACCATTCGAGATGCAGTTGCATATCGCCGAAGTGCTGTTTCGACACGATCTGAGATTTTTGTGGGATGGCGACACCGTCCGCGACCTGCCAGTTTTCGCCAGCGTCCCATTGGTCCAGATTCTTACCGTCAAACAGCACGATTGCATCGGAAGGAGCGGCATCGTTGGTCGCACCGGGAGTCACCAGCGGCGGCTCCTGCCATTCCACGCCGCTCTTCCATTCCTGAGCGAAAGCGAACTTCGCAGTAGCGAGCAGAGCGACGGCAAATAAAGGCATTTTGATGCAGAGAAGTTTGAGCATCGTCAACGGACTCCAGGAAAAATGGTGCGGATCAGGATCGGCGTGGTTATGAGGTCACAGAATTCCTTATGATACTTGCTCGACGGGAATGGAAAAACCAAGTCGCCGCAAAAAAGAGCCTACTTCCACATGCTTCGGAATCCGTCGTCTGTACAATGTCCGCCGGTCAGAACTTCGTCCTCACCACGGTGAGGTCTCGAAGACGTGCCAATCGCAAAGTAGCCGTCACGCTCCGCCGTGACGAGCCTGGAACTGGGCCACGTGAATGGAGCTCCAACGCTGATTGATCTTCATCTTTTTGCGACTTGTCTGATTAAGGGGCCTTGTTTCGGTTGATGAATGTCGATTAACAAATCCTCATCACGGCGGAGCGTGATGGCTACTTTGCAAAGCAGGAGTGTGTTACCTTGTACGAGTTGTTTGGTGTGGGTGTTATTTTCCTGGGGGCACTGTTGCTCCTGGTTGGAACACTCTGGCTGATTCGCAATGCGTATCGGACGCGATGGTGGCTGAGTGTGCTGCTGGTGCTGACCATTTTCCTGGGCACGCCGCTGATCTATGGATTGATCCGTTTTCGCCAGAACAAGCGACCGCTCATGCTGGTGCTGGCTGGGACGATCATCGGTGCCATTCCGTTTGCTGCCGAGCATGCTTATGAATTTGTCTTTGGCCTCGGTGAGCGTGAACGTGTCATCAATGGCGAAAGGTATCTGACCTTGACTGGCTGGGATCGCAAGGATTACACGGTCGTATTGTCTCGCAAGAAAGACGTGGCAGTGCTGGAAATGGGCAACCCGGACGTCACAGACGAAACTCTGACTCTGCTGGTTGAATTGCCGCGCCTCAAGGAACTCACGCTCAATGATACCATGGTGACTGACGCTGGGCTGGCGAGGCTGAAGACGCTGCCTGAACTGGAGAGTGTGCGACTCGCTCGAACCAAAGTCACCAAAGACGGGATTGCGGCATTCCTTGCAGAGCCACCGCCGAAACTTCGGGACATTGATGTCTCTGGCAATTCCATCCCGGCCTCCGCTCTGCGAAAATGGAAAAACGTGGACCCGGAGCATCGTCGGTATGTGAACTAGATGCTGCTTTTACAGTGACCGGGGATCAGCCGCAAAAGAGCGAAAGGAACGCAAAGAATGGAACGGAACGGAACACTAATCAACGCTGGTCTTTCGCTGATGAACGACTGAAAGAGGAGTGTTGCTTCGTATTCCATTTAGTCAACAACTGCATTCCTCTTTTGCGATCTATGCGTTCTTTTGCGGCCATCAAATTGCAATCTACCACTTTTTTAACAGGACAATCAGTCAATGCAACTCATCGAAGATGCGGCGGGCGATCCGCGCAATGCTCAGTTTCTGTGTCGCGCGTGTCAGTTGGCTTACTTGCCAGAAGCAGCCGGTGCTCAGGGATTTCGCGACGATCTCGGACTGTCCGCGAAACTGTTCAGCGTTGACAATACTCAGGTTTACGTGGCCGAAAGTCCGGATCATCTTGTGGTGGCGTTCCGCGGCACAGAAGATCCCACCAGTATTGACGGACTCAAAGACTGGTTGCTCACCGATGCCATGAATCTGTTGGTCGTGCCCGAGGGACGACTTGGGCATGACTTGTCGGCAGCGGGTGTCGGAGCAAAATTCCATAAGGGGTTTGTCGATGCGATCGCGGAGATCTGGGAACCGCTCCGGGACGAAGTCGAAGCAAAAATGAAACAGTCTGATCGTCCTTTGTGGATCACCGGCCACAGTCTGGGCGGAGCCCTCGCATTACTCGCCGCATGGCTGCTCAAACGCCGTTTCATCAATGTTCACCAGATTTACACGTACGGTGCGCCGATGATTGGCAATCAAAAGGCCAGTGACGCCTTCAATCGTGAATTCTCGGGAAAGATTTTCCGATACGTCAGCGGCCGAGATCCAGTCCCCAAACTGCCTGGTTTGAGTCTTGTGGCCAACGAATTCACCCATGTCGAAACTGCACAGGTATTGGGAGCAGACCCAATGACCAACCTTTCGCAGTTTGTGGGAGCGATCGGATCGCAGGCCGTGAAGGGACTCCTAGCCGGAAGTCTGATCGATGATGTCTGGAAATACGTCAATGAGCAGGTTTCAGCCCACTTTCTGGATGCTTACGATGGACTGCTGAAGAAGTAGCAGGAATCGCGGCGCGGGCTTCGCCCGCAACTCAATTAGCCGCAGGGCGATAGCCCCGGTTGTGTGACGCATGAACCGGGGCTAGCGCCCAGCGGCTGATCGCGATCGGTCTTCTCAGAAAAACAATACACTTAACGTTTGCTGAACAGACGCACGATGAAATCAATTGCATTTGTCAACGGGACAGTTGTACTGCCCGACCGTGTGCTTGACGACGGCATGGTCTGCTGTGAAGGCTCAAAGATCGTCTCCGTCGGTCAGCGGGAATCTCTGCCGAGCGATGTCGAAATCATTGATGCAAAAGGCGGTGTCATCGCTCCGGGTTTCATCGACCTGCATGTCCACGGCGGTGCCGGGGCGGACTTCATGGACGGCACGCCGGAAGCTGTCATCAGCGCCTGTACAGCGCATCTGCGACATGGCACCACGACGATTTTTCCGACCACGACGACAGGCAGTTCGCAGCAGATCAGCGACATGATCAAGTCCTGCGCGGTGGCCGCTCAACAGTTGTCAAAGCAACCGGCAAAGGCAGCGCGCATCGCCGGTGTGCATCTCTACGGGCCATACTTTGCGGAAGACAAGGTCGGTTGTCATGCGCCCGATGGTCGCCGAAGTCCGATTGTCAGTGAATTTCAAAAGTATTTCGACCGTGGGCTGGTGCGCATCGCGACATGTGCGGCCGAACTTCCGGGAGCCGACGTATTCTACAACATGGCGCGCCAACACAACTGCCTCATTACCTGCGGGCATTCGAATTCCACATGGAACGAGATGCAGGCGGCGTTCGATGCCGGGATGAGACATGTCGATCACTTCTGGTGTGCCATGAGTTCCGTGCCGTCGATCAGGCAACGCTGCCACGTGCCGATGCAGGGCAGCATGGCAGAATTTGTGCTGATGAGCATCGACATGAGTACCGAGGTCATTGCCGATGGTTGGCATCTGGCTCCGGAATTGCTCGAGTTTGCCTTCCGCATGAAGGGGGCTGAGCGACTCTGTCTGGTGACTGACTGCAATCGAGCACTGGACATGCCGAATGGCGAGTATCGCTTCGGCAACGCTGCAGACGGTACGATATTTCGCAGCGACGGCAACGTCGGATGGGCACCCAACGGGAGTCTGGCGAGTTCCATTGTCGGCATGGACTCGATGGTGCGTCACATGCAGCGAAGCACTTCCGCAAGTCTGTCGCAGGTCATCCGGATGGCCAGCCTGACTCCTGCAGAACGGACTGGAATCGCCGATCAAACCGGCAGTCTGGACGTCGGCAAACTAGCGGATATTCTGGTCATGGATAGAGAACTGAATGTTGTGGACGTGTGCCTGGGTGGTCAGAGGGTTTCCGCCTGAACTCCGCGCGGCCTGAAATATGGTATAAGTTGTGGCTCCGGGGATTTTCACCCTGGCTCCACGGACAATGCACAATGAGCCCGCCGACTGCGAATTCAAGCGAATCAATCCTGTTCGTCACCGGACGCCTGGCAGAACCGGGACTGCGCGAAGTCGTTGCGGGAATCGCTGAGACTTTGGGCTTTCGCTTTGAGATTGCAGTCCCTGGCATTCAAGTCGCCGCCCTGCTGCATGTCAGTCTGTTGATCAAACGCTTGACGATACCACATGACATTACGCGCGTCATCCTGCCTGGCTGGTGCCATGGAGCACTTTCTGAACTGGAACAGCACTTCGGCAAACCGTTCGAACTTGGCCCGCGCGACCTGTATGATTTGCCGGAGTATTTTGGACTCAGCAAACGTCGGCCGGCGGATCTCAGTCAATATTCCGTCGAAATTCTCGCGGAAATCAATCATGCGACTCGCATGCCGTTGCCTGAAATTGTCCGCCAGGCAAAGGCGCTGGTCGCCTCCGGAGCGAACGTGATCGATGTAGGTGGCGTACCCGGCGAAAGCAGTCCGCGCATTGCCGGGATTGTAACGACTCTCCGCAGCGAAGGACTGCGGGTTTCGATCGATAGTTTCGATCGCCACGAAGTCGAGCAGGCAGTCAAGGCCGGAGCCGAACTCGTCCTGAGCTGCAATCACTCCAACATCGACTGGGTTGCAAAACTCGGCGTGGAGGTGGTCGCAATTCCGGATGTGCCGCACGACCTTGCGTCTCTGGATCGTTTGATTGAACGCCTGCGTGAGGATGACGCGGCGTTTCGAGTTGATCCGATCATTGAACCGATCGGCATGGGATTTACCTCTTCGCTGCAGAGATTCATGCATGTTCGTGAACGGTATCCGGACGTGTCGATGATGATGGGCATCGGAAATATTACGGAACTGACGGAAGTCGATTCTGCGGGTGTCAACATGATTCTGGCGGCAGTCTGTGAGGAGCTCGGGATTCAAAGTGTGTTGACAACGCAGGTGATCAACTGGTGCCGTTCGTCCGTCGCAGAGTTCGATGCGGCCCGCCGCGTGATGCACCATGCCGTCGCTGCCGGAACGATTCCCAAACACCTGAGTTCGGCTCTTGTGATGCTGCGTGACGCTCGATTGAAGCCAAAGTCGGCGGAATCACTCCAACAGCTCGCTGCGGCATTGACCGATCCGAATTTCCGGATCTATGCGGAAGCGGGTGAACTGCATCTGATGAATCGTCGTGGCCACTGGCGCGGTCAGGATGTGTTTCAGTTGTTTCAGCAGGCCAACGACAGCCATGTCGCGATGGGCACGCAACAGAACTCCCCAGCGCGAGGTGCCGAAGTTCCCATCGATGCCAGCCATGCCTTCTATCTGGGGTACGAACTCGCCCGCGCAGAAATCGCACTGCATCTCGGCAAACAATATACTCAGGACGAACCCATGTATTGGGGACTGCTCGGCCCAACCCGCGCCTCTTCCACGGCCGGTTTGCACGCGATGAATCCAGACTTGCCTTGACGTTACCCAGATCTTTTCTATGCGCATCCAACCCGTTCCGGGTTGAATCGCACGATTTTCCTCAGCAAGATCCTCCTCTCCCCTGGAAGGGGAGAGGGCAGGGTGAGGGGTATAAAAAGAGACAGTTATTTCTCAAGCGGTCCTAACGACACGGCTTCATGCAGGAGGACCGAAGGAAGTCCTGGCTGGCTGGACAGCAAAGGCTGCGGCGTGCAAAGATCCAACGGAAAATTCTCGAGGAATTGCAGCAATTCCCGCTGGTCGGCGTTGGGTCGGCTTATTTGGCGTAGACTAACAAAGGTCGGAACCGGGCTGGGAATGAGATTGGTTTTGGCGGGGAAATTTGATCGATTTGAGATACCGAGGATCGCAAAAATCGGTGGTTGAAGGCTGAAAGGCGATGGAGTTTCAATCCGCGCCCCGCGTGCGGGGCGAAAGGCTCGCATCGTAACTGCAAGCGGGCGTTTGGCAACGGTGCGAGGTTTCGCGAACCGAACGACATTGGCGGCAATAGTGAGACAAGCCGTAGAATGCTTCGTCGTAAACTGTTTCTCAGACATGCATTACAGCAGTCGCGGACCTGCCGGGGTTTGGCTGGCCTGATGAAATGGTTTTTTTCTCGGGTTTTGATTTGTAAATGTTATGCGGCGGCAGCGGCCTCGGCGTAGGCGGTTTGTCGTCTTGAGGCGAGCGTTGTTTTCAGGTTGTTGGTGACCCATGTTCGCATCTGCTTGACTGAGACG
>CAMAVB010000265.1 GCA_945861465.1 Candidatus Kuenenia stuttgartensis | reverse complement strand
CGTCGCCTCATTGAACGCGGCGTGCGATTTGTGCAATTGTTCCACGAAGCCTGGGACCAGCATGGCAATCTGACGGCTGGAGTCCGCCAGAATGCGCTCGACACGGATCAGGCCAGTGCGGCTCTGGTTGCCGACCTGAAAGAACGCGGATTGTTGCAGGACACGATTGTCGTCTGGGGCGGTGAGTTCGGTCGCACGCCAATGGTTCAGGGCGGAAACGACGGCCGCGATCACCACAACCGTTGTTTCAGCCTCTGGCTGGCCGGCGGCGGAATCAAGTCAGGTCATGTCTACGGGCAGACGGATGAACTGGGTTTCAATGTCAGCGAAAATCCGGTCCACGTACACGATCTGAACGCAACACTGTTACACCTTCTCGGCTTCGACCACACCCGATTAACCTACCGCTTTCAAGGCCGCGACTACCGTCTGACGGATGTTCATGGTAACGTGGTCCAGGGTATCTTATCGTAGCTCAGTCGCTCCGCCGACTGAGATTCTCCGGTGCTCACATACCCAACCCGTAAGAGTCGGCGGAAGGGCAAAACTGATTCTCTCCGTCGCTCACGCCGTTCAACTCGCAATCCGGAATTCAATCCTCGAGGAAATTGGACATTCATTCCACCAACTGAGCAACCGCCACGCAATGCGATCTGGAATGGTCACCCAAGCGATTGAGGAAAAGTAAAAACGGCATGTTGACTCGAAGACTGTTTATCACGAATACCGCACTCTCAGCCGGAGCGGTATGCATGGCCGATCCGAATTGCTCCTCGATTAACGACCCCGCGTGCAAGTTCGATCCGCCTGATGTTCCGGCCACGAATGTCGTGGACAAATGGGATCTATGGCATCCTGATTCTGAAGGGCGCCCGCGACTTCGCGGTGCCAATATTTTTCAGCGGACCGTAGCAAGCGACAGCAGCCCGCAGTGGTGCTCAAAGTTGCATGAAAAGTTTTTCGTTCAACTGCGTGAGGCTGGGGCGAACTATGTGAATCTTTCGATTCCAGGAACGTACAACGTCAATCCTTCAATTCCCGTGGATTCGACGAAGCCAAGATACGCGGAGATCAAATCCTTTGCTGACCGCCTTGATACTCTCATCTGTTGGGCGAAGAAAGCCCAGTTGTGGGTGGTCATCTCCTTTCGCTCCGCTCCCGGTCGGAGTGAGTCAGACATCGTTCCGGAAGCGGGTGCCGAAGTCGTTCGCCAACTGTTTGTCTCGGAAGAAGCCCAGGCGGCTTTTGCAGAGATGTGGGAGACTATTGCATTACGCTATAAGAATCACCCAAATGTCGCGGGTTACGATCTGCTCGTGGAACCGCACAAACGCAACGAGGTACAAGGCGAGAAATTTGATTTCGATCAATTCAGGGAACGCTGGCGAAACATCGCAACGAACACGATCGAGCGGATCCGATCGGTGGATACGAAGACTCCGATACTTGTCAATCTGGATGAGTACAGTGGAGCGGAAGCAATCGTGAATTGGCAGCCGCTCTTCGCGGACGATACGAAGAATGTGCGCCGCATCGTGACTGCCGTCCATCAATACGTGCCGTATGCGTACACTCACAACGATGCGTCATCGGGAGACACAAGTTTTGACCCAAGTGCAAAAGAACTCCATGAAGCGTTTGGATGGATCAGCAACTGGAGGCTGAAAAATCCAAATCTGCCCGTCGCGGCCAACGAATATGGCCTGAAGCCGTCGCGTCCGGAGTCATTCAGGTTTCTGAAAGAGGAAATCAAGCAGTTGGAAACGCTGGGACTCAATCACGCGATCTGGCTTTGGGACCTTCGGGACGAGGATCTCGGCGATTGCTACGATGACCAGATGGATGTGTTCTTCGACCCAAAAAGCAAACTATCGGACTTCTCCAGGGTGCTCCGAGACGCCTGGAACCATGGGAATCCCATCCTGCCGCCGAAGTGAACAGAGCGTCAGTGAGATTCGGCATAGCAGCACGACAGATGTCCGCAGACGGAGCGGCGGACCTACGTAGGCGAGTCGCTCCGTCGGCTCGCGCCAGTCACGGCCGCAAAGCCATTGATGCGGCATAAGACATCCGGTTGCGGGCGAAGCCCGCGCGAAGCTACTAGCAAAAATTGGCAGACTATTCCGATTGTGCAGGATGCAGCGCCCGGATAGACGGAATATTCGCTCCAAGCGGTAGAATCGAATGTAGAGTAATAATGGATGTAAGGAGGGCTTGCCGAATTCTACAAGGATGTCGTACAGAAAGGTCTTGTGTTGCAGGGACGAATTCTGCGATCGCCTGACCGTATCTTTGCAGGCAAGGAGGCCAACCGTGCATATTTGGTTTCGAAATCGCAGTTTGCGTGCATTTGTTGCGTGGTCCACATGCCTGTCGCTAAGTTTTTCCAGCAGTGCCATGGCAGGGGACGGACCGTTTCGTCTGGTTGACTGGCATCCGACCGGGACGCCAGTTGAACAGCTAGCCCGGCAGATTGACAAGCTGGAAAAGCGTATCGATCAAGACGGCAGTATCGTCATTAAGACCCCCGACGTTTGGGGCGAATCGCGACTGATGCGACACCGGTCGGAGGTGGAAACGCAACTGAAGGCGCAGTTAAACGCGTTTGAATTCCGGATCAATGCTATACAGTCGACACGCGATGCTGCTTTCCTGGCGACAGCAGTGGCACTCCAGGAGCAAATTGATGCAGGATCGACTATATCAACACCTGGCCCCAATGGTACAACAATATCCAGAGCTGTTGGGAATGATGTTGGGGCCCTCTCGGCGACACCTGCAGGAGCAATCTCAGTCAACGCTGCCACGTCCGGAATGATCGGAGACCCAAACGCTACACCTGATACCAATCGATTTGTCCCTCGCACTGCATTTTCGACTCCCGCAGTTGTTGTGGGGACTCAAAATCGAGCACTCACAGTCAACATCGAGCCGGTCATTCAACTCGATCAGATGAACCGCTATCTGCAGCACTTGAATGAGTTGCGGCGACTGAATGAGGGGGACGACAATTCCGATACGCCAGGGTATGCCCTGAACCTGATCCGCATTCCGGTCTCCGTGCTGCCGGGTCGCCGTACCGAACAAGGCTTCGGTGCCGAAGTCCAGATCACGATTGATCCGTACATCAGCGACGAAATCCTGCCGTTGGCGTTCAAGGACTTCGTGGTCAACGGCGTCGTCGATCGCATCTCGTTTGATGTCTGGCAGATTGCAAGAATGTCGGCGATCAAAACTCTTGATCTGAGTCTCAGGACTCAGCTAAACCCGGCTCTCAAAGGCAAGATGCCCACTACCCTCGGTAGCACTTCGACCGACAATCTCAAATATCTCAGCCGACTTCTGACTGATCCTGACATTCAATACGAACAAGCATTGCAAACTTATTCTCAGAATATTGGAGACGTTCCTGCCGAGTTAAAAGACAGACGCATCATGGCAATAGATGGCGGTTCGGATGCGCCGAGGAAGGCTGCCGGCAACAGTCAGGTTGTAGAGGAACTGCAACGGCGATTGCTTGCCGATATAAACCACAGAGATCTGTCGGCACCTGCGTCGCACAAAGATATGATTAACGGCGACACGTTGGATCGATTGGCTGTCCATGCTTATTATGGTCTCGTCCAGACTGACACTCCGGGAGTTGATGTCCACCCTGACCATCGAGTCGATCGCGGTCTGACAATGCCTGAAGTCTCCACACTACTCGGTGAAGAGACCAAGGCAGCGTACGAGTTTCTTTCGCAACCTTCTGCGGTGTGCTTGTGGTCGCAATTCTGCACGCCAGAACTGGCCAGGAAAGTGCGAGAGAATCGCGAGTCCTCAAATGGCGTAGCACTACCGCTGGACAGTGTTGGATATTCCCGACGTGAGTTTTTTGACCAGATCAATCACTCCTACACGGAAGCTCATGGCTCCGTTACCGAGGCCCTCGCTTGGCAGATCATTGTCGAATCCGCCTTGGTCAACGAGCAGTTGATCAAGGACATGCGAGAAACTGCTACGCTCAAGAACTGTCCGTGCATCCCCACCGACTGGATGCCGTTCTATGGTCCCGATCCGTGCCCCGAGGCACGCCATGCGTTCGGCGAGTATATCCGCTGCAAGTGGCCGATTCATGTGTTTGCCCTCGACCCCGTCACGCAAGATCAGAACATCTCCGACAGCTTCAGCCAGCGGCGCGAAATGCAAATGGCAATGGCCATCGCCGCCTCCAGCCGGATGCTGGGCGGCCAAGCGATGCAGCGGTTTGTTCGTCGCATGGAATATGACCTGGAAACGATCCAGTTGAATCGCACAGCGGTCGCGTTCTCACACGGTGACAACACGTTCGGCTGGAGATTTTACCCTCGCGTGCAGGCCCCCCCAGTGCCGGGCAATCTGAAGGTGTGCGTCCAGGATCTGCTGATCGGCGGTCAGGATCGCAACCAGATGCTGAACACACGCCGCCTGGAGCCGGGGATTCGCGAATGTACCGCTCTGGTAGTCATGCCCTCCTTCGTACCGCAGGTGATGGTCGATGTGCGGACCGACTGGTTCAGTCTGGCCAAGCATGTGCCGTTCCGACCGTTCAACAAGCGGAAGCCCGATCACGAAGACAGCATGGAGCTGAGCAAGCAGTTGACCAATTTGCGGTGCCTGCAAACCGAGTGCATGAACGATGCCCACAAATACCGCGATGGCGATGTCTATCGCCTGTGCAAGGCCGTGGAGCGACTTGAGGATCGGCTACCGATGCAGACGCATAACGTCCCGGTGCCGTGGGAAAACGACTTGGGTGGATTTGAAGTCTTTCAGTCGGGAACACAGGTTCTCGGACCGGAGATTCATGGGTGGTATGGGGCACCGGGGATACTGGTGACTGAAGCGAACGCTGGCAGAAATGACATTCTTGTCTCACTCAGCAGGGCGGTCCAGGCGACTGCGGAAGCCACACTTGCAGTGCAAGTGGCGACAGGAGGAGACGCCACAATTCTGGCCGCGAAAAATGCACTTCTCACAACCGCGAAATCCAATGAAGACAAGGCGCGTGTCACGTACGCAGCGTTCATCGCATCGCAAACGGACACCGCTGTCTTCCTGGTCGGCAAGAACTTCAGCGTGCTGAACTGCCGCGTGATTGCTGGCGGCGTCGATGTGACGAATACCATCGAAGTCATCAACCGCAACCTGATGCAGGTGCGAATTCCCTCGACGGTCTCAACTAGTCACACGGGAGGAGTGGATAAAAAATCCGTCGTAGTGCATCTTGCCACGCCGTACGGAGCCACAACCCGGCTGTTGCTTCCGGTTGCCGGACAGGAGAAGGAATCCCCGTCTCCATCCGAAACGGAGCAAATCAAGGCGCTGACAGATGCAATAGACAAAGTCAAGGGCGACGCACAGACCGCAGCCCAGGCTGCCAGGCTTGAGGCCATTGCGGTCTCCGACAGCGATGAGGCGCTCGTCATCGGCTGGGGCGATTCACGTGGATTAAGAAAGTTCGAAGTCGCCGTCTATGAAGATGCGACAACTATCCACATCAGCAAGTTTTGTCCACCAAACGACCGAAATACATCTTTGAAACTCGTCAAAGCCCGGGGGGGCTCGGCATGGCCTAAAGAAGATAACACTGAAGAATTCGAGTCCGACTTGCCAATTGACTGCGAAATGGTCGTTCGAGTCACGACTTACAAGGCCCACGACCCGCATCAACCCGTCGAGACGGCAAAACTCTCGGTCGGTACATGGGATATTTCCAATGGAAATTTCAAGGACGGCAAGCCACTGACATCGCACGAGCTTTTAACCCGGATACTTTCCAAAGCGGGCGAGCGCATACCGTGCGACACGGTGAAGATCCAGGTACAGGGTTATGTCCGCTTCAGGGCAGGCGGGAAGGTCACTGAAGTTAAGGGCCCACTTGTGTTTAACTTTGAACACGTGGAACCTCCTGCACCCAAATAACTTCCCGCGAACGCTGTTGCTTCAGAATCGAAAATGGCCGATCAGAACTCACGTTTCTCATCGGTCATTTGTTTCCCTCAACAGACAGCTTTGTCAGGTCATTGATGACATCATCGTGATCTGGCAGCACGCCGAGATACACTCGCGCCAAGCGGCCATGTTTGTCGAACACATAGCCGGCGTGATCATGAATTCCAACACTTCCTGTACTGAACGCGACGGGCACGGAGAGTTCCACAAGCAACTTTTCGAGCGAGTTGCGTTCGGTTACTCTGAGAAGATGCACATTGTCTTTCGTCGTGTCGATGTTATGCAAAGCGGCGAATCGTTGAAGTGCGGCTGCATTGTCGATATCTGGCTCAAACGTCATTAACAGCAGCCTGGCCTCAACGGGAAGTGCGGGTTGCTCCTGCAATTTGGCCACGCTGCTCGCGGTACGATCGCACATCAGCGGATTGTCACATCGTGAATAGAAGAACATGAGCAACGTTGGCCCTGAAATCCATTCTGCGAGGGTGGCTGATCGGCCGTGAGAATCCTCACAGGTAATGGGCAGAGTTTCGAGGGCAAGTCTTCGCTCCGGAGAAATCCAATCCGTCGACTTTCCATGCAACTCGACATTGCAGCAACATTTCGGAAGGCGGTTTGTTGCGCTTGCTTGCCCGTTCTTCGAACCGGATTCCTGATTGAAAGTTTCTGCGTTTGTGGTTGCATGGCGAGTTGCTGATTCATCACGCATAGACGGTTCGCAACCGGCTGTCATAAATACGCAAATGTAGCCAGTCAGTAGGCCGTGCTTCATGTTTTAATAAGTTGGATGGCTCGATCCACTTCCTTCATGAGTTTCGCAGATCGTTCGTGCGGAGAACTGTCTTTCAGCCGGTGGAGCATCGGAATCGCTTCAAGCGCCGATCTACCCTGTGCTCCAAGGCCGCGAATCGATTCCAACTGACATGTCGTAACTTCGCTGTCCGGATAGTCACGCGAATACCGATCCAGAGACTGCAAATCTCCATGATGTTGAAATTGATCAAGACCGTTTATCAGGGCAGGGAGAAAATCTTCAGAACAAATCGAACGCGTACATCTTGCACCGGAAGCAAATTCGTATGGATTCGAATACGAATAAAGATGCCTCAGAATTTCAGGTACCGGAATGCAAATGATGCCTGTTTCAACGAGGGTAACCAACGAAAACGCTCTCAGCCGAAGCGCCTGAGATTTTCGTCGACCAGCGAATAACGGCGACGTGAGTGACAGTAAATGCGACTCGAGTTCGGGAGCGCTTGGTGTGTCAAAAACTCGCAAAGACTCAAGCAGTCTTCCAACTTCATCCTCAGCAGAATCGCCAGAAGTTTCAAGCAATTTCTGAGTGATAAATTGAACGCCGACGGATCGTTCTTCAGCGTTTAACGACAGGGCAAGACGCATCAGGTTTTCTGGTGACCGGTCGCTGTCATCCAGCAGTCGAATAGCTGAACTCGGGATACCATGATTCTGGCCTCCAGATGGCAATGAGCTAAGTTGAGGAGACTTGGGACGCGATGTGGATGATCCTACTTCAGCAGGCGCGCATCCCAATGATTTTAGCCCGCAAACAATAACGCCACCGAGCAATAATCGACGACGAATTCGCATGATTCCCCTGCTACTGATTCAGGTAAGCCTCAATCGCGTCGTTCATTCCTTTGGTGGGGCTCGCCCGCATCAAGATGTTAAGCTCATTCGAAATCTGGTCCGACGACACAGGAGAAACTTCCTCAAATCTGTCACCATATTTGCTTCGAGCCACTCCCAATTGGGCAAGACAGGTTGTGCGTAATGCTTCGTTTTCGTTTTTGTCCGCCGCTATTCGCAGGATTGCGCCAATTGACTCGGGGAAATAATGTGAAAGTGAAGTTGCTGCAGCGTTTCGCACTTCGAACGGAGTATTGTCATTTGCATTCTCAAGAAGCTTCAGAATTTTTGGCTGGAACTCGGGATACGACGCGAGGCTGCTAATGACTTCGGATTTTGCTTTTGCATTTCCATTCTCAAAGACCTGGGCAAACTGCTCGACGTACAAATCTGGTGTACTCGAGGCGTATCCGATTGCCTGCGACTGATCCAGTAGTGCGCCTTCCGGACTCACAATTGCACGTCGCAGCACCTGCACTGCCTTGTCATCTCCACGCTGGCTCAGGTACGACAGAGCGGCCATGCGCACAGCAGGTGCCTCCTGCTCACTCAATGCGTTTCGGACAAGTTCAAGCAAATTGGACTTCACATCACTGGTGCCGAATTCCAATTGTTGGCTGAGATAATGAACGCAGGTTGATCGCAGTTCAGGACTGCCCGATTTTGACTTGAGCAATTGTTCACAAATTGCACTTGCTTCGGCAGGGCGTGACCGTCCGGAAAGTATGATCGCCATTCCTCGCAACGATTCCGGTGCCATTTCATCTGCTGCGAACTCAAGCAATTTTTCTGCGGTTTCGGGCGACGCCGCAATCTGCTGCCCCGCGGAAATCCTGTCCTCCTCGTCCAGACTTGAATCAAGGAAACGGCCTAGTGCCTCGGCCGATTGTGCGGACCTTTGGACCAATTGCTCACGAGAAATTTGAGCCACGACTTCCTGACAGTGAAGCATCATCATCAAAGTGAATGCTTTAGCCACATTATTCCAAGACAGTTTCATGTTCCACCTCACGCACAATGATATCAGTGAAAGGTCCCGCGGAGAAGAGCCTTTTGGCAATTCATCGACCGATCAAGGCTTAAACGGGTCATCAGAATATCCGAATCCCATGTTTGCGGCGGTATTCAAACGTCCCTGATAATCGAACGTGTCCAGCGGACGCGGTTTCAAACCTGGCGATAAACCCTTCACCTGTGGAAACTGGCCCCCAGGCGCATCGACAGGACGATCATCCAGACGGACTGTTCCCGATCCAATTTCCCCATTCCATGGCCACATCGAATCCTCCAGGTAATGGCCCTTGTGAAAAGATGGTGAAGTCGAGGGAAATGTCCGAGGATTCTGTGGTTCGTAGGCGGCAGCACCATTTCCGTAGCGTGGATCCGCCGGGTTGCCTAGCCTCTGCCATTGAGCCCAAAGGCGGTCCACGTTGCAATGGAGCAAGAAAAACAAGGGGTCCTGAACGGCGATTGGAACGCTACCAAGACTTCCGCCACCCCACACATGGGCACTCCCGTGTGGAGTTCCCTCCATGCCTGAGAATAGGCTAAATGTTCCAGGTAAAACCACATCGACGTCAGAAGGCAATGACACAAAAGTCGATTCAACAGGCGTTTGTCCACGATCAAACTGACGCCGACGAAGCAAAGCTCCGGCACCCGGAACTGCGGGCACGCCCGGCGGCTCGAGGTCTGTTGTCCACCCAGCAAGTTTGTTGCTCGAATGAAACTGCACGTCCACTGGAGGCAGACTGAATGGGTTTCCTGTTGGTGCCACCGGGTTTTCGCCCAAAAACCGCGAAGAGAAAAGGCGTTTTCCAGTATCACGGTGCACAGCTGGCTTTGAAAAATCCCAATAGGGCAGCGAAACGGACGGATCAATCTCTTGCAACTCACGTTCAAAATCAAGGATAAAACATCTATGCCAGGCAACAAATGCACGCCCAGAAACTAAGACACCAGCCGCGCGATAACTGTGCGCCTCACCAACGCCAACGCTATGGATGTTCTGATATGTCTTGTAGTCACCGTTGTCTCTCAACTTCTTGATTGCATCGAGAAGGCGATCCCGCTCACCATCGGTTAGATCCAAAGCGTTTTTTCGAATACGCACCATGAGTGCAATCCGTCCAATCTCTGCCCCTGTTGCCGAGCCAGCATAGGCGATGATGATCGTGTCCTTGTCTTCGCTGCTGGTTCGACCGAACCAACCAGCTACAAGGAATTTCACCCAGTCTCCATTTGCCGGAAGGCTCAGTGACAATTCAGTCTTATCCACGGTTGGAGGAGCAGCGCCGGCACTCAATGTCCCCTCAGAAAACCAAACGTCACCCCCCGTCGGAACACCGGCTGCGTTTCCTGGGTCGTTTGTTAGAACAACGTCCTGCGGCGTTGCCTGCGGCGTCTTCAAACGGATTCGAGCTGATGTAGGAGCCCAGGTCAAATAGTCATCGCACTGCTTTGACGTCTCCCGAATCTCAATTTCCACGTCCTGACCGAACGATAGCAATCCGGTCGAAAACGTCACGAAAACGGCAAAGGCTATTTGACGAATTCCCATCACGCTGTCTCCAAAAATCATCGCCTGTATAGAGTGCCAACTCCCTCTGGCAGTGTACCGTGAAGACGTTGAATTGCAAGGGGGCTCAGGCGCAGAGATGATCGTTTCGTGCGAGACAGATCGGCTAGAAGCGCCGAGGCAGTGGGCTGTCGATTCCGCCGAAAACTTTGGCTCTGACGCAGTCCCTCCAGCCCGGTTTGAGCTGGTCTGCGGACCTGCCAGGATCAATGACGTGGATTTGGTTGTGATGATCTAAGGACCGAGGGCACGCCTTCAAACTCAATTGACGGCGACGCGCAGGCTTCTTCGATAAAAAAACGTGCTTTGGAAAGCGAAACCCTTCGAAGAGTTTGATGGTTGTCGTAGCATATCGCGATAGAATGGGATCGAGTTGCGATCGATAGTAATGAGATGTCAGAATATTCACTGGAAGGAAACACACATGCAAATCCTGCGAACGTTGACGGTGATTGCAGTCTCTGCGTTCATCATTTATCCTCACACAGTCTCCGCTCAGGAATCAGTCCCGGAAAGTGTCGTGTTCGAGAAGGAGATCGAATACACAAATCCGGACGACCAGCACCTGCAATTGAATATGGCGCGACCGAAGGCGGGCAAGGGACCGTTTCCGGCAGTCGTCTGTATTCATGGTGGCGGGTTTCGGGCGGGGACGCGGGATGGTTTCAACTCATTGTGCATTCAACTGGCCGAACGCGGTTACGTTGCGGTTACGGTCAGTTATCGGCTGGCACCAAATTATCAGTTTCCGGCAGCCGTCCATGATGTCAAAGCCGCCGTACGCTGGTTGCGAGCCAATGCGGACAAATACCACATTGATCCCGATCGCATCGGGACGACGGGCGGGTCGGCTGGCGGCCATCTGGCACAGTTTCTGGGTGTCACCAG
>CAMAVB010000264.1 GCA_945861465.1 Candidatus Kuenenia stuttgartensis | reverse complement strand
AAACAATGGCAGATGACCTGCTGACTCAACTTCCAAACTGGCTCCGCAATCCGAACTCATTTCCGGATCGGTTTCTGAGTCAGTCGTGTCCGTTGCTGGAGATCGCTCGGCTGGCTCAGGAATCAGGACGGCAGCGGGAACTCGTCACGCTGCTGAACGGGGATGAGTGGCAGCGGTTTCTGAGTTTCTGTGATACCACATGGCGGAAGGGGGCGGACGCACCGCACCATCAACCGTCTGTTCTGCTGCGGGCTCGCAGGCATCTGGTTCTGGCGGCGATGGGCAGTAGCACCGAACAGAATCTGGAAGCGGCGGTGCAACTCACACAGTCTGCCATCGGACACAGTTCCGTCCCGCAACTGGAATCACTGTGCGATGACGCAGCTCGATTCGACAGCACGGACGTTGTTCGGCGACTGCGATCCGCAGGACACACTGCTGTCTTTCAGTTTCGGAATCTTGCAAACACGTTTGGTGGCTGGAACCCGGCCTTGCTGAGCACTGCGGCAGCGTACGCTCAGGTGTTTGCGCCAGCACCGAAAGCCGTTCACACCGTCCAGACGCATCTTCTGTTTGCGTTGGGTGAAGCCCACGGCGGTCAGGTGGCTCGACTGACGTTGGACCGCATCGAGTTCGACTCTGATGCCGGCGGAGGTGCCTGTTACCCGGATGCGGCCAGCATGGGATACGTGAAATCCCATTCGGACTTCCAGCACGCTCTGCAACAGGCATGGTGGCGGGAAATTTGTCCACACATCGCGGATTGCAGTTTCGATATTCGCTGGTCGCTGCAACTGGTGGGGGATGACGGCGGGCACAACATCAACGGCGATGTCGATCTGCGGGACTTGCGGACGCAGCTTCTGTTGCCTTTGAGCGGCCCGTCTGCGGGGATGGCGTTTGCCTGTGCGTTTCGAGCGATGCGGCTGAAAGAACGCCTCGATCCACACATCGCGATTACCGCCGACTTCGCTGTCCATTTCGACGAACGGAACGACGAAGCCAAAGCAGTTGGCGGTGTCCCCGACAAACTACGCACTGAACTGGAACGTGCGGGGATCGACGAAGTGCTCACCAGCAACGGCGATCCGTATTTCACCGAACACCACGTTCACCCGGACGCGGATGGCATCTGTATTGTCAAGCCGAAACGCGGGCGGTTGAAGCTGATCGGCCTGGCCAACTTTGCAGCCTTTTACAAACGAGCGTCGCAGCATTCACGATTGACCGATCGCGTCAAACAGTATTTCGCCGAACGAGCCAAAGCACTGCTGGCAACAACCTGCACTCCACATGTTCGATCTTCTCTGTCTGACCGTCGTCCTGGTGATCCAGCCAGACAGGAGCCGCCAGAAGTTCCCGTGCCTCTATCAGATGACCAGGTGGAATCTATCCTGCTGGGCAAGCTTGAAAAATCAAAACGCCTGCGGCTGCTGGCGGAAAGCGGACTCGGCAAATCAACGCTGCTGATTGAAGCCGAATACCTGATTGCCACAGCCGATAACAGCATAATTCCGCTTCGACTGGGAGCTGGTCCGGCGGCGTGTTCGCGGGACGATCTGGGACGGTGGACTCGACTGCCGCTGTTATCCGATTTCGACTGGCAGGCGAAACCCAGCGACTTGCTGGCTGAACTGGCCGAGCGACTTCTGGGTGAGATTCTGACGGATCGTGCCGAACGAACAGAATGGTTCGAACGTGCGGTCGCTCGTGGAGAAGTCGTGTATCTGCTGGATTCACTGGATCAGACGGATGGCGTTCTGAAACTGGACAAGTTTGCCAACGCGGACGGAGTACGTCTGTGTCCCGTGTTGCTCTCAGCTCGCCCGGAAACACGTCGGACAAAATCACAGAGCTATGCTGGTATCGACTGGCAGACACTTTGGGTGGATCCATTTGATGAAGCAAGGATTCGTCGCTTCTGGGGCGACGCTCCGCTGCTGGAAAAACTGCTCGGGGAAACAGACTGGGCACCGTTGAGGGAAGTCCCCGTGCTGCTGCAGCAAATGAAACGGCTGGCTCTGAACGGTCTGCTGGAGAATCTGCCGAATCGGGAAGCTGTCTATCATCGGACGCTGGAGATGCTGGTGCAGCATGGGCAAGGCGGCATGGACGATGCCGGTCACCACGTCACGGCTCAGGACGACCTGCTGACGGTCGAACGTGTGTTGTCGGAGATTGCCTGGGAGACGATTCAACTGGAATCGCAACAGACCAATGGGCAACATGCCAGCTTCACAGGAGAACTCAGCGGCAAGGCCTATGCCACATTCGCTCGGACCCACCGTCAACAACTGTCTGCTCTGGACCAGTTGAATCTGACAACGCGGCAAACGTACCTTGACGAATTTGGAGTCCGACAGGAACAGTTTGGGTGGCGACATTTTTCGTTCTGTGAATGGTTTGCGGGGATCCATCTGGCATCGCTGCCGACACGCGAACAGGACGACTGCATCCGCCAGCATGCTCTGAATGAAAGCTGGGCATGGATTTTTCGGTTTGCTCTGTCCGCCGCAGCACGCGAAGAAAACAACACCGTCGTGAACCACCTGGCGATGTCGCTGCTGTCGTCCGGAGCCGCATTTCTGCTGTGGACGTGCATCGGAAAAGATCAAGTGACGGTCGAAGAAGAGTTGGACACTCTTTGCCGCTGGCTGGTGCATCGGGACAGGGATTCCTGGACGAATTCATGGGATCCCCAAACTTCGCCGTGGTCAGGCCGCGGCGATCAGACACCACCGGTTGTCAGCAAGGCATTGTCACTGATTTTGAAACGGATGTTTGGTGTCGGAGAGCCGAAGCCCTGGCAACGGCGAGACAGTCGGTGGCTGCATCCGGCGTGGCAGCTTGTCGTCGAGAATCTCCCTAAGGACTGGCGCAGAAATAACTGTCGTCTTCCGGACGTGGAGCACGTTTCTAACGTGCTCGGCACGATGGAATCGTGCCCCACTTATTTCTGTCTCAGTCCTAAAGCGGCAGAGCCAAACGAGCATCCTTCACCAATCATGCAAACGTGTCAGGAGATCCATGACTCGTTCCTGGGTGAGTTTGAAGTTCGGATCAGTGAAGCCGTCAATCGGAATCAAAGAAAGATCCGGAGCGAATGGCACGCCGACGATCGCGGCTTACTGCAACTGGTCCCGGATGACGTCCTGCTGGATCTGGGAGTGCTGCCATCTCAATCAAAATACGGAAAGACCATCGAATTGCTGCGACATTGGCCAAGCCCGAAGGCCAGAACTTACGAGCAGCGTCGAGATCAATTCAATGCTCAGTTGCGGGAGCTGGGAGCAAACTACTGTCTGTGCCCGCCGATCGACTGGGAACATCCCTATCCGGATGCCAATGGGGCACAGCGACATCCTCGCGAATGCCGCGTTCGTGGCACGAGCATGCGGCGACAGTCCGATGGAATCTGGGTGAAGGAACAACAGGAAAAATCGCCGAAACCGCATTTTCTGCCCGAGGACTACCAGTTACAGCGCACACCGGTGACCAACGTCCAGTTTGAGGTCTTCGATCCCGGTCATCGCCGCTGGAGACAAATGCAGTGGTACCGTCCGGAAATGGAACGATCGAATCAGGCACTGGACGATCACCCGGTTGTCGAGGTGTCGTGGTACCAAGCGGTCATGATGTGTATCTGGTTAACCGGCCATGGGAGCTTTGGTAACTTCCGCCTGCCGTTTGAAGAAGACTGGGAAGCCTGCTGCCGAGCAGGGAGAGACAAGGATAAAGACGAGTTCGGCATCCCGTGGTGCGATGAGCAGCAACGCCCGATTCTCGATCCAGCCGGTCGGGAGCAATTCGACTCGCTGTCGTCTCTCGGCGCGAATTTTAACGGTGACTATCCCCATGGACAGGCCCTAAAAGGCCCGTACCTGAAAGGGACCGTGCCTGTGGGGCAATATGCGGCGAACGGTTTTGGAGCGGTTGATCAGCATGGTCAGGTTTGGGAATGGGGTCAGAACGAATCTGGCTCTGATGAAAGGAATACTTCCGAAGAGTGCTCAGCATCGGCGGCTCGCTGCGTTCGCGGCGGTTCGTGGTACGGCGTCGCCAGGAACTGCCGCGCTTCCGACCGGGACTGGTTCGAAGCCGTCTATCGGTACAGCGGCGCTGGGTTCCGTCTTTCCAGGACCCCGTAACCATATTCCGTCTTACTGTCTTACCCTGTTCTGTTTGCTCTTTTTACTTTTATCCAGCGTCACGCGCAGCGTGGCGCGCGAGTTAAAAATGGAAAACGGAATTCCTGGCTTATTTAGCCGCGTGCCCAGCGGGCCGCGCTTGTGCTATTTGAAATTTGAAATTTGAAATTTGAAATTTGAGATTTGAGATTTCAAATTTGAGATTTCAAATACAAAGCGCGGGGCGTTGCCCACGCGGTTAAACGAATATGGCATCTTTAACCGCGTGCGGTATAGCCCGCGTTCAGCTTTCGCTTTTCGTTGAGGGCTGACACAGGCGACACGCGGCACTGCCGGCCACTTCAGTGCCGGTCAGGTGAATGCCCTGGTTCGCCTCCCAGGTGACGCGCTGCCAGTACGCTCCGATTTCGCCTCGCAGCAGACGCAGCCAGAGTTCAACCCCGAAGCTGCACGCCATACTGTTGAGATGCACTAGTGATCCGGAGCGTTGATCGGACCATGCGAGCGGCTGGCCTCGGTGCAGACTTCCGTCGGGTGCCGACAATTCGTAGAACGCGGCTTCCGGATCGGCGAGTCCACCCACGCATGCCACACACATGCCGGGCAACAATAGTCGGATATCCGCATAGAGCGAACAACCGAAGTCATTCCGACGAACCAGGGTACCGACATCCAGATGGGGCGTGAGTGTCTGGTTGGCCAGCAGGCTGACGTCCAGTCGCGCCGCATCGTTATCCACTGTGCTGACCAGCAAGTCACACGGACGATGCAGCAGAACAGTCGCATCCCGGGACGTGACCGGTTGTTCAATGTACGTGATCGGCAGATCAGGCCGAAATGCGGCCAAGTGTACGGCCAGTGATTCCACTTTGCTCATGCCCACATCATTGGCGGGCAGGCCCGGCATGCCGTCCAGATTCTCGGGTTGCAGGATGTCAGCGTCAATCAGCCGCAGTCGGCCAATTCCCAGTCCGGCCAGCAGGAAGCACATCTGACTGCCGTTGCGTCCCAATCCGACCACGGTCACGGTGGATCCACGAAGTCGGTCGTGCAATGCCTCGCCCAGTGCTCCACGCGTCCTGCTGGATCGACGCACATCAAGGTGTTCGATCCCTGGTGGGCTTCCCTGCAGCTTCAGCATTCCCAGACCGACAATTTCGCACGAATCCACTGGTGTGATTTTCCCGTGCTCCACTTTGACCAGCCGACATCGTTCCGGCAAAGACCGATTGAGCAACAGAACCACCAGGAGTTGTGTGGGGCGAGGCTGGAGATCGCAGAGAATCTGATCGATCCCGGCCTCACCTCTGCTCGGCATAACGATCACAAACCAGTCCTCCAGCGGTGGCCGCTGCTGTCCGTTGGGAATCTCAGCGGGGACATGCAATTCATCGACGAGCAGCAACAGCTCTCCGAGTGCTCCGAGCCTGCGGATCGTTCCCACCGCGTAGATGTCGTTATGAACCAACAGACGGCGAAGCATCGGTTCCCACGCCGATCGTCGAATCCGAAGATGATACGAAGTGGTTTCGGACACGGTGGAATTCATGATTGGCTCCGATTGAAAACAAGGTTTTGTCGCATTGGTGAAGGGGATTTTTTCGCACGCTGCCATCACCGAAAGCCCCCTCATCCGGCCTGTCGGCCACCTTCTCCCCCGATTCGGGGGAGAAGGGACTTATTGTTGACTGGAGAGGGGTGCCGGAGTTGATCCTAGGCCGCAATGTGGCCGGTCCAACTAATCAAACCGTGCCAGTTCCCGCTGGCGGGCCAGTTCGGCCTGACGCTCATCGTCGATTCGAGCCTGTTCTTCCCGCTGCAATCGTGCTCGATCCGCAGCCAGCTGCGGAGACTCAATGGTTCCCGCCGCACTGGGTTCTTTGGACTCTGCCGCAGCGGTTCTTCCGAAAGTGGGAGCCTCCGTTGACTGTGTTGGCAGTTCTTCGTTTGACGTCCTGTTCATGTCGGGTGCCTTTCATCAAAGCTTGTCTGGAAAACATCAGCAGCACAAACGCTGCCTTCAGTCTGTTGTTGCTCCACACAGCGTTGACGGATGAAACAGATCTGAGCACTTGCGACGATTTTTGTTCATCCTTCGTAGTGGCGTAAGGCAACTTCAACGGAGTCCCTTCTCCCCCTGGCAAGGCAACGCCGTGAAGGATTTTGATCAATGAGAACATCGGCAGCACATAATCCACGTGATTTCCGGGAATGTGATTCAGTCCCGGAGGGACGACAAGATGTAGCCACGGGCGTGAGCCCGTGGTACGCGATGAAGAAGCGTCAGAAGTCCCGAAGGGACGACAGGAATTGCGTCGTAGTTGTCTCATGTCGTCCTTTCAGGACTTAAAATCACCGGTGTTTCTCTGACCACGGGCTCACGCCCGTGGCTAAAACCTGCCGCCACATTCGTGGCTCAAACGCCGGATTGATTCACTCCCCTATGCCTTTAACATATCCCGTGTTTTGACGGAAGAAATCCTTCACGGCGTTGGGTTTCGGGGGAGTAGGGATTCGCGAAACGTTGACATCCTTTCAGGACACACGGCGATGAGCTTTGACGAAACCTGGCACGACAATCACACGCTCGTTCGATTGCACTGCGACGGCAACGATTGCTGGGGCGAAGTTGCACGGCAGATGCCGGAATGTCGCATTGCAGGTCACCCCGACACTCAGCATATTGCCCTGGAATTCCTATTGCAGCCACGCGATGGTGCCCAGCGACCTGTCGGTCTGCCGCTGCTGTTGCACGTTCATCAGTGGCGGCTGCACTGCGATCCGGCAACCGGACGATGTCATGCCTGGTCGTGGCTTCCACCGAAGTTGACACCGGACCTCCTGAAACGCTGCCATCTTCGCGTGCGAACACCTACACTCAGCCAGCCACGTGACATGTCTGAATGAGGGAAGAATGAAGAGATCCTGTCAGTCCATTTCCGCAACGATTGCTGCTTTCTTTGCTGGCCAGACAACCGCCAGCGGTGATTTCTTCGAAGCATTACTGCCGCACGCTGCAAACATAGTGACGGGGGATAATCCGATTCCGGTGCTGGCGGAACTGCAGTTGTCGGGTTGTGCCATCACGGACGACGACGGCAGCCATCTTTTGGCTGCAGTGCAGGCAGTCGATTTATCGCTTAGACATCTCAGTTCCGGACCTGAACACGCTGACACTATCAACCATCACAACACCGTTCGAGACGTCCTGCAGTTGCAGCATCCGGATGAAGCTCAGCGTCGGTTGCTCATTGCTCAGGTTCATCATCGTTTGTTGGGATTGTTGTATGGAATCCTGGCGGCATCGCAACTTCCGCGAAAAGAAGGGCTGTCTGCATCGAACGGCACCGACAACTGGGTCACGTGGCTGAATCAGTCCGGGACTCACTGGGACGCTGCCTGGCGATTTCCGCTGGAAGAAACCAAGCACGACCCGGTCGCCGGAAACGGGCTGACAACGCTGGGTCGAGTTGACTCGGCGCTCGATCATGCATGCAGCCACGAATGGCTGCAACAAGTCGCCGGAAACAACTGGTCACTCCATGGTACAACGTGGCTCACAGTTCGTCGCCTGCTGTGCTTTCTGTTGAGTGAGTCAGACAGGACGTTTGAGCGGGAACAACGAATCCCAGTGCTGACCGTGTTGCGTAGGGATCAGGCAGCGGACGATGATGATTCGGTCGGCTATGTGCGGGGCATGTCGCTGCAGCTTCGGAGTGAAGGACGATCTGGCTGGTACATTGATCCCGTGGCGTTCGGAATCACGGTGTTTGACGACGACATGCAGCAATCTGTGGAACTGGCAGGGCGGTTGACGTGGCCATCGCTGAAAGGGACAGCGGTTGGTGCCATGCGGATTTCGCTTGCTCCGTATCCGGGTGTTGTGTCCTCAGGGCCGCAAAGGATCCTGCTGCTGTCCGGCAACTCCGCCGGTGGTCTCACCGGCTGCGGACTATATGCACTGGCTCACAATGTTCCCCTGACCGAAGGACTGACGGCTAGTGTGGGCCTGCGACTCAAAAAAGGAATGACGCTGACGCCGGGCCTCACTGTTACGGAACGCAACATTGACTGCGTCGGCGTCGGCGGAGCATCGCCCAAACTCATGTCCGCCGCTTGTGCCGGGTTGAAGGGCGTCGCCATTCATTCCGACAACGAAGCGGAAGCAAAGGCATTTCGCAAGACTTCCCACGCCGCCCATTGTCTCCCTGAAATCACCAACACGTTCAGCGACCTCTACGCATTTCTGACCCATGGATTCAACATCAATCTGGTCATCGGCGATCACGCGGGACAGATCGCTCGGGACTGGAAGAATGCTCGTCAGGGAGGTGCCCTCGAGGGTGAAAGCCACCGATTGGATGTCTTCGTCAAGCCGCAACTTTCCGTCCTGCAGAAACAGACAGACAACCGTGAAGCGACGGAACGCTGGCGGAAGTTGCCCGCTGGCGTTCAGCGATTGATCGACGAATATTTGATTCCGGGTGGTCGCTGGCTGATCATCACGGAAGACGCCGGAGGCGGTAAGACGGTCCTGTCATGGTATCTGAGGGCAGCGCTCAGCCGACACTCACACCGCTTCTGGGTCGTGCGGTACGAAGGCGCGTTTCCCGATGACCTTCGCAGCGATCTGCAGGCTCAGTTGGCTCACCGTCTGCAGCAGCGTGGTATCGATCAGAAACCCAAATCCGTGCTGGACGATCTGCTGAAGCAGGGGCGCGTTGTCGTCATTTACGACGCTCTCGACCAGGATAACAGTGACAAGGCCGCCGAGCGGATCCATCAACTGCGACACCAGCACTCCGACGAATTGCTTGCCAAACAACTGCGGCTGGTCGTGACCAGTCGACCATATGCGGTCAATCAGCAGCATACTCGCATTTTTGGCCGACAGGAGTGGCAGCACTGTAAGCTGGAACTGTTTGATGAGCCACAGCAGGAGGATTACCGCCAGCAGATGGTCCGGCTGTGGGAGGACCGCAAAGGCTGGGGAAGCCGGGTTGAGGATCTCTACCGGCAGATCATTCCGGATCGTGAGGCCATCGCCGACCTGCTGCCTTACCCGGTGGTTCAGTGGCTGATCCGGACGATCATTGAGGCCACGCTGAACGACAATCCAGCCGCAGCACTGCGACCGTTTCGCAATGCAGGTGACCTGTACTGGGAAGTCAGCCATCGACTGCTGGATCGAGCATTCAAAAGCGGACGATTCACGCAGCAGCCCGGCGATATTGCCCTGCTGTTTGAAGGCATTGCCTGCTACGGCTACGAAATGATGCTGAGGTATCGGGATTACCGAGTCCCTTCTGGGGACATCCCGGTCGTGAAACGGTCGGTCCGACAACGGTTTTCGGGAACCGACGGCGAATGGGACCGGTGCAGCAAGATTCTGCGAGAAACCTACCTCACCGAACATTTGTTGCTGAAGGAGAATCGTGAACAGGAGCTGTCGTTTCCGTCCCTCAAGATGCTCGAATTCTTTACCGCCGTTTACCTTGCCAGATATGCATCAGGCAGTGTTGTTTCCGAGCTGACGCCGCACATCGGGGATGAAAAATGGAACAACGTCTGGCGGTTTGCCGCCGAGTTACCGGAAACGACGGACCAGGATGGACAACCTGCCAGTCGAGCGGATTCACTCAGGCACAGCCTGCAGGTGCTGTTCTCTGTCCCGCAGCAAAAGACTCGACCAGCGGAATCCATGTTTCGAGCGTGGCAGGTGTTAGCGAGGAACGAATACCTGAGTGATGTCCTGCACGAAGTCATGGAAGGATACCGTCACCAGTTTCGCAGACTACTGATTGAAATGGATGAAGACGCACAGCCTGCTTCAACGGCACTGACCGCTGCCGAGGTCCTGCTCGAAGATGACCTGCGAGAGTTCGTGACTCAGGCCGTTGACCGGGAAATGGTGTTGATTGATACGGAACTGCAGAAACTGGATACCATCAAGCGACGCACCCGTGCCGAGCAGTCCACGCTGACGAATTTGGAGCGTCGTTATGAGACTCTTCAGGATTTCCCGATCGACAACTGGTGGGACAGAATCAAACCCAAATCCCGGGCGTACGCTCTTTGTTCCGATGAGAAAAAGAACGGCAACTCCGATCGGCTGACATTCAGCATGGGGGCGTCGCCGGAAGATCAACATGCGAGGGAGAATGAGAAGCCCTGGCAGCCTGTGGATCTCCCCGCGTTCTACATGGCCACGGGCTGCGTCACACGAGCCCAGTATCGTCTGTTCGATCCGCAACGGGAATATGCACATGCAGAGCAATTCAAGTCGAGGGCACCAGATGACGAATGCCCGATGATCGAAGTCGACTTTTACGATTCGTTCTGTTTCGCCCTGATTCTGGGCGATCGTTATACGTTGCCGAGTGAATGCGAATGGGAAGGTGCGGCGTGGGGCGGCATCGATCGGCAGAAGCATCAGGATTACGTGATCGGGATTCCGCCTTTTGACGCCTCATTCACGTCTCAGCATGTGAACTTTGATGGCAATCATCCGTTGGATGGGAAAAAATCCGAGTACCGCGAACGGACGCTGCCAGTCCGGCATAATGCATTCGGCGTGAATGGATTCGGCCTGTGGCAGATGCATGGTAACGTCTGGGAGTGGTGTCGTTCGGAATGGCACGGTGAATTGAAGGATGCGGTCGGTCATAGGAACGATGCCACGGCGAAAACGAGTGCTGCTTCAGCTCGCTGCGTTCGCGGCGGTTCGTGGGGCAGCCTCGCCAGGAACTGCCGCGCTTCCTACCGGATCGGGGGCGCTGCCGACCTTCGGTACCTCAACTCTGGGTTCCGTCTTTCCAGGACCAAGTAATATTCTGCCGTCTTACTGTCTTACCCTGTTCCGTTTGTTTTTTTATTTTAACTGCGACACGCGCAGCGTGGCGCGCGAGTTAAAAATTGAAAATGGTCGATCATGAAGCCTGGTGAAGAA
>CAMAVB010000263.1 GCA_945861465.1 Candidatus Kuenenia stuttgartensis | reverse complement strand
CTGAAGCCAGAAAATAAGGCAAAGTTGCAAGCGATCCTGACATATCATGTGGTCCCGGGCAAAGTGATGGCGGCTGACGTTGTGAAGATCACCGGAGCTGTTTCGGTTCAGGGTCAGCAGATTGACGTCGTCGTTAAGGACGGCAAAGTAAAGGTCGATGGAGCGAACGTCGTAAAAACTGATATTGCCTGCTCCAATGGCGTGATCCATGTGATCGACAGCGTGATTCTGCCAGCAGACAAAGACATCGTGGACACAGCGGTCGCTGCCGGTTCTTTCAAGACATTGGCCGCCGCGCTAACCGCTGCTGGTCTCATCGACACGCTCAAGGGAGAAGGACCATTTACCGTCTTCGCTCCGACTGATGAAGCATTCGCGAAACTGCCAGCAGGAACCGTCGAGAGTCTATTGCTCCCAGAGAACAAGGACAAGCTGATTGGTATTCTGACTTACCACGTGGTCTCAGGCAAAGTGCTGGCCAGTGACGTCGTCAAGTTGCAGTCCGCCAAGACGGTCAATGGTAAAGAAGCCATGATCAAGGTGAGTGACAAAGGTGTAATGGTCGATGCAGCGAAGGTCGTGGCTACCGACATCGAAGCATCAAACGGGGTGATTCACGTCATCGACAGCGTCATCCTGCCATAGTCTCGCAAAGAAAATTGAGTCGAGTTGGGGGGGCGGTTGACATCAAGTCAACCGCCCCCCTTTTGTGTACCGTTGGTGCTGTCGGCAGGAATCACTTAGGACCGTTCGAGAAATAATTGACCGCATCCTCCTCTCCCCTGCGAAGGGGAGAGGGCGGGGAGAGGGCGGGGTGAGGGGTGTAAAAGAGACAGTTATTTCTCGAGCGGTCCTTACCTTTTGCGAAGCACAAATACGGCGTCACCCAGATTGTCGTTCAGCAGGAGCGGTTCAGACAGTTCGTAACAGAAATCGTAGACGCCGATGAGTTCCAGTTCGGGCACGCTTCGCAGCAGACTGCGAAACTGATCCGCTCGATAGATGCGAAGCCGGTGATCGGTCGCGGTGCGGAAGATGCGACGGGACGTGGTCACCTTCAGGCTGAAGCGGACGGTTTCAATGCGGCTCCGACGGCTGAAATTCAGCACTCGAATGGTGGTTGTGACGCGAGTTTTACCCTTTGAAATCGTCCAGCGTTCGCAATCGATCTCAGCCGCATCCGGTGGCAGTAGATGGAAGCCGAGCACATAAAGGCCGCCATGCTTCAGTGCGGCGGCAACGCATTGCAGATGTCGGCGAGCAGACTGCTCGGTTGTCAGATGGCGAAACGTATTGACGAGACAGTGCGCCAGATCGACGGGCTTTGAAAGCTGAAAATCGGCCATATCCCCACATCGGACGTCTGCTGAACGATGGCAGCGATCAAGTCGGTGCTGAGTCCATTTTACGCAGGTTGGGTTTAGATCGATGGCAGTAACGGAGTAGCCGCATTTCGACATTTCGAGCGTCTGCCGACCACCTCCACAGCCGAGTTCAAGCAGTGACCTGACGGGGCGCGGACTGAACTGGGCCGCAACGGCTCGCAGAAAATCGGCTTCCGGAATCGTTTCGTCGCTGAATGCCAGATCCCAGTATCGTGGAACATCGTAACAGTCGCGCGTCTGGGTTGTCATGGAATGAGGTTCGCGGTTCGCTCCGGCAACCAGGGGTCGGGACGTCTACTTTTCGTCGTCATTAAACCCACCATCGAACTCATCGAAGTCTTCATCCATTTCGTCTTCGTCGAAGAGTTTCTCGCCGTCGTCGCCGTCGTCATCGTCGGCATCTTCATCGTCCGCATTTTCCGTTTCATCCGATGCGTCTTCGCCGTCTCTGCCATTGGCAGCTTTTCCGCCGAACGCCGTTCCGGAGTCCTGCTTGACACCGACAGTTGCCCCGGCTCCTTCGAAGCCTGCGGCGGGGTAGTACAGCCAAAGCCACAACGGTAACGTAGCGAAGAACGAACTGCCCAACAGGCAGACGACAAAAATTACCCATAGCATCGCACTGACGCTGGATTGATCTGACAACATTTGTTGCAGACTGAGCAGCATCATGACCAGCAACCCCGTCGCCGGTATTGCGGCAACGAGAGCAAGGAACAACAATTGTTTTTTTGACATGTCGCGCGTCTCAGATGAGGACCAATGGCGTGGACTTCCTGAACTTATCGGCATCGTACGGCACCCGATTCACGTCTCGCAATGTTACTCCCCAGACTTTGACAGATTTGCCGACGAGTCGAGGGAATGAACGCTACGATGCGGCTGACACGTCGGCCGGACAGTTCAACTTCCCGTCGAGTGTCGTTAGACTGTTCCAGTTTGTTTGAAAACGTGTCAGGAACTCTCCAGCAACAGGTTTTTTATGTGTTTTCTGATGCCTCCACCGTCCCGGACACGTTTTTCAACATGACTTCCGGCTCCTGGTTGTGACTCCGGGAGCGTCGAAGTAGCGAGCCATCACGTGGTGCATCGTGTATGATCTGTGTCGATCGTAACGAGATTTCCAGTAAACCGGATCAACCATGACAACATTTCTAGAACATGCTGCTGCCGAACTGCAATCCATCCGTGAGCAGGGCCTTTTCAAAACGGAACGCACAATCGACTCACCGCAACAGACAGACATTCGGCTGCACGACCAGCGCGAGGTGCTGAATCTGTGTGCCAACAACTATCTGGGGCTTGCAGATCATCCCGAGATCATAAAGGCCGCTCACGCAGCACTTGATCGCTGGGGCTATGGAATGGCGTCTGTACGGTTTATCTGCGGCACACAGTCGATTCACAAGACGTTGGAAAACAAGTTGAGCGACTTCCTGGGGACAGATGACACGATTCTCTATGGATCATGCTTTGACGCAAATGGCGGATTATTCGAAACACTGCTGAATGAACAGGATGCCGTCATCTCCGATCAACTCAATCACGCCAGCATCATTGATGGGGTGCGTTTGTGCAAAGCGCAACGATTCCGGTATCGCAACAACGACATGGCGCAGCTCGAAGAACAACTGCAGGCAGCTGCTGGCTGTCGGTTTCGGATGATCGCGACTGACGGTGTGTTCTCGATGGATGGATATCTCGCGAATCTTCCGGACATCTGCGCGCTGGCGGATCAGTATGACGCGATCGTGATGGTGGACGATTCTCATGCTGTCGGATTCATGGGACCGAACGGCCGCGGGACACCTGAACATTTTGGAGTCGCCGACCGGATCGATATCATCACGGGGACGCTTGGAAAGGCCCTCGGCGGAGCGAGCGGCGGATACACCAGCGGTCGGAAACCGCTGATTGATCTGCTGCGGCAGAGATCGCGACCGTACCTCTTCTCCAACACGCTGGCTCCGCCCATCGCCGCCGCATCGGTTCGCACTCTGGAGTTGCTCAGCGAATCTGATCATCTCCGAAGACAGCTTCGCGAAAACGCCGAGTACTTCCGTGCCGCAATGACAGAAAACGGATTCCGTCTCCAGCCCGGCGAACATCCGATCGTACCCGTCATGCTGGGCGATGCCGCGCTGGCCACACGCATGGCCGATGCACTGCTGCAGGAAGGGATCTACGTCGTAGGATTTTCGTTTCCCGTTGTCCCGAAAGGTGAAGCCCGCATTCGAGCCCAAATGTCCGCGGCGCACACGAGACCACAGTTGGAACGTGCTGTGGAAGCGTTTGCGAAAGTGGGACGTCGGCTGGGATTGTGATGCCTGCTACGCCCTGTTTTCCGGCTTAGTGCTGGTTGGCGCGACTGGTCTGGTCCTCGGGCCGGTTCTGCATCGCATTATCCATAGGCTGCACCTTGATGATCTAGATGATCTTGATGACAAAGCCGCCAGTACGAGTTCTGAAAAGTAGCATTGATTGACTTGGGGCAGGTGCCCTGCGTCATGGCGGACAGCGAATTAAGATGGCAAAAACAAGTACCCGGCACCCGAAAAGACAAGACACTTGACAAGAGAAGGACCGTTCGAGAAATAATTGACCGCATCCTCCTCTCCCCTGGAAGGGGAGAGGGCAGGGTGAGGGGTAAAAAAAGGACAGTTATTTCTTGAGCGGTCCGAAGCTGACTGTACCGGATTCCGGGTGCACTCAGGAGAACAGAATTTACAGGGTAAATTCAGCCCCAACGATGGTTTGGGAAATCACAACACATAAAATTCCAGAGGGTCAGAAAATCTGAAACGTTTCACCGTGCCACCGGTATGCACTGCTTGCCTTCTGAGAACGTACAGAGTCATTACGCAATCCCGCCGCGGAACAATTACGGAATCCCGTCACGGAACCAAGGCGTTGAGATAACTATTTTTGCCAGCTGTTTTTCGCAGACGCCAATTCGTTCTGCGCGCGATGGACTTTTCGGCCGAACTTGAAGAAGAGTGCAGGTGTGACGACCTGGTCGAGCAGCGTCGATGTCAGCATGCCGCCAAACACAACCAGCGCCAGCGGGTAGAGAATCTCTTTGCCCGTTTGCCCGGCTCCAAACAGGAGCGGCAGCAGCCCGATAAAGCTGGTGGCCGCCGTCATCATCACGGGCGACAGACGTTCCAGACTGCCGCGAATGATCATCTCCTCGCCAAATACTTCACCTTCGTGTTCCATCAGGTGAATGTAGTGCGAAATCATCATGATCCCATTGCGACTGACGATCCCAATGAGCGTAATGAACCCAACCCAATGAGCGACAGACAAACTGGTCGCACTGATCCAGACTTGTGGCCATTGCCACCATTCGGCTGCATGCAAAGCCTCCGCAGTGGGCTGATTGACGATCAGCAGCGTGACGATGGAGCCCAGTGCGGCCAGTGGAATATTGGCGAGAACCTGTAACGCGGCTCGCCAGGATCCAAGGCACTTCGTCAGCAACAGAAACACACCAATCACTGAGACGCTTCCAAGCACCAGGAGCCTGAAATTGGCCTGTTGTTGTGCCTCAAACTGACCACCGTATTCAATGTGATAGTTTCCCGGCAATGTCAGCAGTCGTTCTTCAATCGGTTTCGCGAGCTGTTTGATCTGCCTGACGACACTGGCCAGATCCCGTCCCTCGACGTTACAGAAGACCACGATGCGCCGCTGCACGTGTTCTCGATTCAGCGTATTGGGTCCAGTAGTGTCAAGGACATCCGCAACTTCGCCCAGCGAAACTTTGCGGCCGGATGGAGTGTCCAGAATCGTCTGCTGAATCACGTCAGGATCATTGCGAGAGGCTTCGTCGTACCAGACGACCAGTCCAAAGTATCGGTCATCATCCAGTACCTGTGACACGACACGACCCTTGTACGCGGTCTCCAGCAACGCAGACACATCTCCCGGTGCCAACCCATAACGCGCCGCGTCTTCACGGCGAACCTGCAAACGTACCTGTGAAACTTCCACCTGAGGTTCCAGTTGCAGGTCAACGACGCCGGGAACCTGGCTCATCGCCGTATAGACATCCTGACTGGCGGTTCGAAGTTCTCTCAGGTCGTTGCCGAAAACCTTGACGGCGATCTGAGCGCGCACGCCTGACATGATGTGGTCGAGTCGATGCGAAATCGGTTGACCGATATTGGCCTTGATGCCGGGGATGGACGTGATTCGGTCGCGGATGTCCGCCAGAACTTCCTCACGAGGTCGCCCGGTCGTCTCAAATCCCCACAAATGTGCAATTGGAATTACACGCAGGGCCGCTGCGCCCCAGCCGGATTTTGGATGCCGATATTGCTGAACGCGGACATCGATCTCAGACGAGTTCACTCCTTCTGCATGTTCATCCAATTCTGCTCGGCCAGTGCGACGCGAAATGGAAAAAACTTCAGGAATCTCCATCATCATCATTTCGGCACGCGAGGCCAGTCGCTGACTTTCGTCGAGACTGGTGCCGGGTTCCGTCTGAAAACTGATTGTGAATGTCCCCTCATTGAATGGTGGCAGAAATTCGCCTCCCATCCAGAACAGCGCCAGCATCGCGACGCTCACCATGACCACGGTCCCGCCGAGCACAAGATTGGCATGACACAGTGTCCAGCGCAACAAGACGGCTGTAGCAGACTTCAAAACTCGCAATACGAACGGATCTCGTTTCTCCTCAAGGAATCTGGCTTTGGGCAACAGGTAAGAAGCCAGCACGGGCGTGATGGTGAGCGACACAACCAGCGAGGCAAGCAACGACGTCACATAGGCCACGCCGAGAGGTGCGAACATGCGCCCTTCAAGGCCGGCCATCGAGAACAACGGAAACACGACCAGCACGACGATTAGCGTGGCGTAGACGATCGAGTTGCGAACTTCACAGGATGCGTCGTAAATGACCTGAAGAGCGGGATTTTGGAATTGTGATTTTCGATTTTCGATTAAATGCGAGGTCGCAATCGTCACCTTACCCTCATCGTTTTCAAATCGCAAATCATCATTTGAAAATCGAAACTTACTCTCCTTCAGTCGCCGGTAGATGTTTTCGATATCCACGATGGAGTCATCCACAAGATCACCGATAGCAACCGCGATACCTCCCAGCGTCATCGTGTTGATGGAGATTCCAAACCAACGAAAAATCAGCACGGTCAGCAGGATTGAGATCGGCATGGCGGTCAGAGAGCTGATGCTGGTGCGAAAATTCCACATGAAGATGAACAGGATCACCACCACCCAGACTGCACCATCACGAATGGCTTCGACAACATTCTCAACTGCTGCCTTGATGAAGTCTGCCTGTTTGAAGATTCTTTGTTCGATCACAATGCCGTCAGGCAGATCGCGTTGCAGTTCCACCAGCACAGCTTCGATCTGCCGATCAAGTTTCAGAGTGTCTGCATGTGGCTGCTTCTGAACAGCCAGAATGACGGCCGATCCGCCCTCGATCCTGTCGCCCTCGCGCACCAGCACACTACCGTCGCCACGCTTGACCGGACCACCGAACCGCACGTCGGCAACTTCTTTCAACAGCACGGCGCGCTGACTGCGCCAGACAACTGGCGTGCTTTCAAGATCTTCCAGAGTCAGGCTTTGCCCGCTGATGCGGATCAATGATTCTTTCGGGGATCGCACCATGATACCTCCGCCTGCCAGAACGTTGGCTTTTTCGGCGGCGGCAGTCAGTTGGTCCAGCGTGATATTCTGAGCCGCCAGTCGCGCTGGCGAAGTAATGATCTGATACTGCTTCAGAGTTCCGCCCATCACGGTCACCTGCGAAACACCTTCCACAGCGAGTAGTCGGTTACGGACTGTGAATTCACCGAGCGTTCGCAATTCCATATTCAGGTCGGCAGTGGCCGCTGCGTCGGCAGGCGGCTTCGTGGATCGCAATCCCAGGAGCATGATCTCACCCATAATCGACGAGATCGGGGCCATCACCGGATTGACGTCACCGGGAAGTCGCGCGCGGGCAATCTGCATTTTCTCTGCGACAATCTGGCGGTCGCGATAGATGTCGGTGCCCCAGTCGAACTCAACCCAGACAATCGAGAGTCCAATTCCGGATGCTGAACGGACTCGTTGAACACCGGTCGCGCCGTTCAATAGATATTCAATCGGTCGAGTCACCAGCACTTCGACTTCTTCTGGTGCGAGGCCGGGTGCCTCGGTCATGACGGTGACAGTTGGTCGATTCAGATCGGGGAACACATCGACCGGCATTTCGCTGAGCGAATAGCCGCCGTAGACCAGCACTGCGATCGCCGCGATCAGCACGAAGCCCCGATTCTTCAGGGAGAAAGCGATAACGGCATTCAGCATGAATCTCTCATTCAATCCAATGTGCCCCGACACTCCGTGGCGGGAACCCACACGCAATTGCACTCCGTCACGATGGAGCGCGGAATCCTCGCCACGGAGTGTCGCGCAACAGTCATGTCAGACTTAACGCAACGCCGCATAACCTGTCTGCAGGGCCATTGCCCCCCTGACAGCGACCATATCATTTGACACAAGGCCTTCCAGAATTTCTACCGCGAAGTCGTCCGACCGACCAGGCACCACCAATTGCCGTGCAAATGTGTCATCAACTTGATGCACGAATACATACGACCGAGTCCCTTCGCGAACAATGGCCTCACGGGGCACTGCCAGTTGTGGCGGAATGGTTCCCGTCTCAATCGTCAGTCGAGCCAGCATGTTGTGCTGAACCGGGACGCGCGGCATCTGCTTGAGTTCGATCCAGACCGACAGCGTTCGATCGTCCTGCCCGACTGACCGGCCACTTCGGACAAGAGTTCCCGTTACCACTTCTGTGTCATCTGCCACAAAGCGAACGCGGACCGTTTGTCCCACTTTGACTCTTGCAAGATCGCGCTCCGAAACAAAGCCCTGAACCCACACCTGAGACAGATCATGGATCTCAAACACCGACTCATCCGGCTGCACAACATGGCCAAGAAGCTTGTCGAAATCCATCACGACTCCATCGATCGGAGAACGGACTGGCAGCGTTGGCAACAGCGTTCGGGTGGTCAGCAGCTGCGTTAATTGTGCATCCGAAATACCGGCGGACGTCAACCGCTGCCTGACATTCTCACGCAGGCCGTTTGTCAGGTTGAGTCGATTTTCCGCCTCCCACAGTCGTCGCTGGGAGACGGCATCGCGAGCCTCACCCAGATTGCGCATGATTTCCTGCTGCAGTTCGGAATCGAGGTGGGCTCGCAGCAAGTCAAGCTGCAGGTTTTGGAAGTCCTGACTGACGATTTCCGCCAGCACTTCGCCGGCGCGAATCTTCTGTCCACGATCCACCAGTATGCGTGCGATGGACCCACTGAGCTGTGCTGAAGCCACGGTACGCCGTGTGGGCGGCACATCGACCAGACCATCCACTGTGATGGTTTCAGCCAAAGTCAACTGTGATGTCGGCTGCAGGGCGAGCCCAATATCGCGGGCCGTTTCTTCGCTGACCCTCAGCACGCCTTTTGTAAAGAAACTCCCAAGCTCATGACTTCCGCGAGTGACAACGCGATCTCCGGGGAACAAATTACCGCCACGCACTTCGATCAGGTCCCCCATGCGCTGACCAAAAACGATGGTTTGCTTCTGGTACGTTGAGGCCACCTGTGTTTGTTCTTCTTCCACAAGCACGAACCGTTCCGCTCCGTCACGAATGACGGCAGACATCGGCACCACAACCTTCTCGCGTGTGTCGCCAACCTTCAATTGCACCTGCCCGGACATACCCGGCAACAGCAGCAAGTCTTCGGAAGATGAATTTGACAGCGAGGCCCAGACTGTTCCAAGATGTGTCTCCGGATCCAGAAGCTGACCGAAGACATCGACCTGTGCCATGATTTTCTCATCGGGATACGCCGTCAGAGTCAACTCCAGTGATTGCCCAATCGCGACACGGGCAAGGTCCTTCTCCAGCACGCCGATCTTCAGCCACACCGAGGACAGGTCGAGTACTTCAAACAGATGTTCTTTGGAGTTGACCACCTTTCCGACAGACAGGTCTGAGTGTGTCACTGTTCCATCGATCGGACTTTTCAGAGCCAGACGCTGCAGAAATGGTTCGTCAGGGGCCCCCAGCATCACCTCCAGCGCTGCGGGTGGCAGTTGGAGACTCAGCCATTTGGCGCGAGCAATTTCCACTGCAGCCCGATCTTTCTGGACCTGGTTTTCCGCTTCGATGAACCGTATCCCGGGAATCGCACCCGATTTGCCAGCAGCTTCAGCCGAAGACTGCAGCTTGAGAGCCAGATTCAACGCCGTTTGCGCATTGCGAATCTCCAATTGCAGCGACTCCAGCTCCGGACTGTCGAGTTCGCCCAGCACCTGCCCGGCTTTGACGGATTCGCCCGGCGTCACCAGGAGTTCGACAATTCGGCCGGAGAGAGGTGAACTTACCATCGCATGGCGGTTCCACGGCGAGACCAGTGTACCATAGGCCAGAAGCGACTGAGTTACTTTCTGCGGGCCGACCTCTGCTGTTTGTACATCCAGTGTTGCACGAGCGAACTTCGTGAGAACCATTTTCCCGGTTTCCACGTTCACTTCCATCCCGCGCGTCGGCAATGGCTTGTGCCCTTCGTGTCCGAGAGCATGCGCTGACACCAGACAGGCAATCAACATCCAGCCGCAGTTTTTCATCATCGTTAACATGGACTGACCTTCGAATCGATCGTGGAGAGACACAAGGCTGCCAGAATTGGCGTACTTAGGCGAGCGGCAGAAATGAATTTTCCGGTACGACGGACTTCCAGTCCGTCGCATGGTGCTACTCGACGGACTGCAAGTCCGTCGTACAAATTGCGGATGGTAAGTTCTATCCTGCCGCTCGCCTGAAAGGACTTCTACTTGACCATTTCAATGCGCGCAGCCAACACGACCGTGTCGCCATTGAGTTTGGATTCCCAACAAGCAATGACGGGCCCTCCACCATTTGAAGCGGTAATGATCATCGGATCGCGCGCTGCTGTGGCCAGCTTCTGCGGTTGCCCTGAGACGGGTCTCTGCAGGAGAAGATCACCCTCGCGGCCGCCCGTCCAGACGATGACAGATCCCTTTGACGTTGCGGCAATCCAGGGTTGCTGTCCTTTACCAAGAAGCACTTCCGGAGATCCATCGCCTGTTGCCTTATAGACATTTCCATCGCGCCGCCAGACGGTTTCCAGCGATCCCGTTGGGCTGGCCGCCAGCATCCCACCATCCATCGGACAGGCGTCAAGTGTCCACGTTCCCGAGCCCAGCTTTTTGCCAGGTGAGAACGACTTGCCATCGGCCTTCGACGAAGTGAGGTACATATCCCGATTACCACCGATCGAGTTTCGAAACATGACATGCACACTGTTGCCATTGACAATCACCGACGGATGACAGCATTCACAGACACTTCCATCCGGTGAACGATAGACGCACTGGTTGGCTTCCCATGTGACACCATCGTCTTTCGAAACGGTCGCGTAGATTTCCGACTTCTTGTCTCGAAGGTCGAGCCAGACGCTCCAGATCGAACCGTTTTCCCCTGAGGCCATTGCATGGAGTCCTTCGCGCGCTGAATCAGCCGTGTCGTTCACTCGAACTGGCCCTTGCCATGTCCTGCCATCGTCCGTCGAGCGCCACGCAAGGACGTCGCCGTCGCGCCCTTTTCCGATCTGACCACCAATCGCGGTGACGACAATCGCGGCCTTTGTTTTCGCGATTCGAGGACCACGACGCATTCCAAGTGCCATGTTGGGAACACGGAATGCCTGCATTGCCTTTCCAAAAGTAGACCCGCCGTCCAGAGACTGGCAATAATGCACCGCGTCGCCAATTCC
>CAMAVB010000262.1 GCA_945861465.1 Candidatus Kuenenia stuttgartensis | reverse complement strand
TATCCGATCGCTTCCGGAGTGATTGAAGGTGCGTGCCGTCATCTTGTGAAGGATCGCATGGAACGCAGCGGCATGCGCTGGACCCTGGAAGGCGCTCGCAGCATGCTGAACTTAAGAGCGGCTCACCAAAGCGATCACTGGCGCACGTTCCTCAACGATCACATCGCCAGCGAAACAGTCAAAGCTCACCCGCAGCGAAGCCTCATCCAGCAATATCACCGCACCATCCTGACCTGCTGACAACACGCATCGCCGGTTACACCCTTTCTGAGTCGCATCCGGCAATAAATCTCCCGCGATCTGTCTGACCAGAAACTGGTCGTATGGCGTGTCGAGATTGATGGCTTCAATCACCCAGTCGCGCCACGACCACTGCTCACGCTGCAAGTCTTTTTCGTAGCCGTTGGTGTCGGAATAGCGTGCCAGATCCAGCCAATGCCGTGCCCACTTTTCGCCAAAGCGGTCGCTCTGCAGCAGCGACTCAATCGTCGCCGCCACACCTGCCGTTTCAAAAGCGGACAACTCCTGAGGCGATGGCGTCAGGCCGATCAGGTCCAGATAAATTCGTCGGCACAAAGCGGAGTTGGACGCCGACGGTGATGGCTTGAGCAATTCCGCCTCAAGTCTTGACAACACAAACGCATCAATCGGATGATCTGTCCCGACACCCGGTAACACGGACTTTGTCGGTGCGGCGAACGCCCAATGGCTTTCATACTTCGCACCTTCCGCGATCCATTGTTTCAACGTGGCGATCTGAGCCTGCGAAAGCGGCTTGTTGTGATCCTTCGGCGGCATCACGGTATCAGCGTCGAGTGCAGTGATGCGACGAATCATCTCACTCTCATCCGGTCTGCCTGGCACGATCGCCGCAATTCCCGATTCTCCGCCCGCCAGCGCAGCGGTGCGTAAGTCAATTCGAAGTCCTGCCTTTCGAACTTCCGCATCAACGCCGTGGCAAAGCGTGCAGTGCTCGGTGAGAATTGGTTGTACGTTACGCTGGAAATCCACTGGTGGTGCCGCAATTATGGCTTCCGAAAAGTCTGCAAGGACTGCCAGAATGCAGAAGTAAGCAACAACCTTGTGACGTGGCATAGTTGGTTCCTGACAATTGGAGTAAACCCTTCAGACCGTAAAGTACGAACTCCAGGGCACCGTTTATACTCTGGGCGGGGCTGGGAGAGACATTTTCTTGCAGGCGAAGTCGTGAGATTTCGGTTGGAACCATGGCCCGGCTCCGAATTCTTAAGGTCCTCAGCCTTGATCGTTCCGTGGATGCGGTTCACTATCGCCGCAGACTTGCGCTGGCTCATGTCGGAAGCTTTCAGGAGGCCGAGCAGTTTCTGCAGGCCGCCGCTGAATTTGGACCGGCGCAGAAATAACTGTCGTCTTCCGGATGTGGAGCACGTTTTTAACGTGCTCGGCACGATGGAATCGTGCCCCACTTATTTCTGTCTCAGTCCTTAGTCGCAGCAACATCCATTGGTCTTGAAATCGCTGGCTCAGCTTCGCATCATGCTGGGCGATAGCGAGGGGGCACGCGTTTTGATCAGGCAGGCTGTCAGCGACCACTTCATCGCTCCCCGAACCGTGGTTGCAAGGGGTCGCCCGCCATTTACCGCAAACGGCCGAGATTGTGGCTCAGGCCAGCGTATTCTCGTCCGAGCAGCGATACAAGGCCGCTCTGGAAATGTATGAGCGGCTGGTGAGAATCAAAGATCGCAACTCTCGTATCAGAACTGCCCATGCCACGGTGACGGAGCGGCTCGCCGACGTAGGTCCGCCGCTCCGTCGGCGGACATCTGTCGCATTTCCAAAATCTTCTCACGCAAACAACACTCTGAGCGTTCTTAACAGGACTGTCGTATCATACGCTCATTTCCAGACATATGGTCGGTGACGCGGATCGATGCGCTGACCATTCCGGAGATCACGACATGCAAAGCAGCGACGTAACCAGCGGGCTTGCGACAGGTCCTCACCAGGCTCAAAGCTGGAACGCCTGTGCAGTACACGATAATTGTCGAAGCCGAGCAACCTGCCGGGAGCGACAACGATCGAAACCGCGAGTTCCTCCATCGAATCGATCTGTTCGATGAGCTCTTTGGTCGCGTGTTTTGCATCACGAGTCAACCCGACCGTCTGACTACCGTTGCAATTGAATCGAAGCCGCCACTCACCAGTCACTGGGTTTCGTTCCAGCAACGGGACATGATCGATCGGTGCGCGACTGTTCGACTGCCCCGGCATAATTCTGAAGATCGGCTGCTGAATCGTCGTCAGAAGTGTCGTGCTCGCCTGATCCACGATATCCGACACGCGCAGGACTTCCGTTGGCACGGGATTCCCATTCGCATCCTGATTCCGCAGACCAGCAAACCACAGGTACTGGGGTGAAGGAGAGCATACACAACCGCTCCCCTCAAATTCATACCCATTGTCCGTGTGGAACTCGAGCGGTTCCTTCGATCCATGACTGGACACGGCATTGAGTGCCGTCGCTGCCGGAGCCACATTTCGCATCAGGCGTCCGTAGTTTTCAGAGGTATACGCCACAGGGTGCAGTCCAGCCAGTCGCATGGCACCGAGCAATTGACAGTCAGTGGACTGCACAACGGCATCGTCGTGAAACATTTGAGGCGTGGGAGGAAGATCGGCCTGCTCCGGCAAGCCTTCGATCACGATAAATGGTTCGCCGAGTCCCATGCCGAACTCTGCGAGTTTCATTCGTTCATGCTGCAGCAACTGCTTCCCGATCGCCGCCGCACCGATATCCGCCATGGTGGCTGCGTCAGCATCCACCTGGTAAGAACTCCTCCCGATCAGAGTTTGAACATCGACTCGGATCTGCTCCCGCGCAACCGCACCAAATCGAATCACTTGATCCGCGATATCTCGCCGACCGTCTTGACAGTTTAAGAGCTTCATAACGTTTCCCTTTTCAAATTCAGAGTGAAAGAACAGAAACGCTTTGGCCAAAGCTGAGTGAATCTTCGCGGCGTGTTGTCGCACTTGAAACGGCGTTGTTGTCGCAAAGTTGTCGCAAAACCGTCGCACCGAGACATTCTCCCGGCGAGCGGCATGCGTCAACTTGTCGGTACATTGCGATTTCACGTTGCTCGGCATTCCACCTGGCTCGCGGATTGTTGATTTAGTCGTTTAACCCGACCCAAAGAGGAGGAATGCCACCGGAACGCCTCGCCTACGGCATCGGGTTAAACGAAAACACTCCTGATCGTCCCTAAATCAACAGTCCGCAAGCTCGGTGGCGTGGGGTGCGATCGGTCCAGTTCGTCGAAATAGGCGGGATTCTGAATTTTATTTTGATGCTGTGGCTGGAGTGAAGGATTTGAATTCCTGAGCGAATTGTTTGCTGGACCGAAGGCAGTGTTCCCCATCCGGCTTCATGCCGGTGGAAACCCGGTTTGCCGACTACCAAACGAACCGCCCCACTATTTTTCCGGCCCCCAACTGGCTTCATGCCAGTGGATGCCAGGTTTGAAAACTTCGCGGATTTGTTGCCAGTGTCTCTGACGCAGGACCGGCCTTAGTTTTCAAACCTTGGCTTCCACCGACGCAAGCGGTTTGTTGATTTAGTCGTTTAACCCGACCCAAAGGGGAGGAATGCCACCGGAACGCCTCGCCTACGGCATCGGGTTAAACGAAAACACTGCAGATCGTCCCCAAATCAACAGACCGCTAGCGCCTTGCCGCTTACAAAACCTCAAATCTGACCGCGTGGAGTGATGTTCACTTTGCCACAACAACCAGCGGCGGCGAGTACACATGCAGCGTGATAAGTGGTTCGGCTGCCAGGTTGGTGACCTTGTGGACATATTCACCACCATTCGCAATCACGTCCGCTGGCGTGAGAATCCGAGCGCAGTACGGGCTGGAATCAGTCACCGCGTGGTAACTGGCTTCTGTCGCCGCCCCCGAGATCACTTTCATGCCGCAGGCCGAGATTCCGTGACCATGCACTGGCGACCCCTGAGATGGCATCCAGCAAAGCACCAGTGCCTGGAATTTTTCATCCCCGTACACTAAGTTCCGGGTATAGGTGTCGTTCGAGAATCGCACAAACGGTTCCACATCGGCAAAGCTGATCTCGACCGATCGAAGCACTTCTTCAATTCGCTCACGACTCAGCATTGACGATGAGCGCAGTGTCTCTACCAGTTCGGTGAGACCGTTACAGAGATTGACAGGATTCATATGGACTTCCTCCAAACAGAACAAAACTTGGAAAGAAGTCCGGCGCCGGACTGAACGGAAGTAGCGTATCCAGCATTTGTAGCGCGATCGATGACGGGGCCGTCGCGAATCGATCGCAAATACATCGCAAAATCAGGGCTAAAAGTCATGGGGCAACAAAAACGTGTGTGTCGACCGCGATCACTGAAGATCTTTGAAACGGTATTTGACAATGGGATTACCCCATCGGGTCAAATCCATAAGAACAATTACACGAGTGACGACACTCTGATTCACAACAACGAATGGAGCGGAATGGTACGAGGGGAAAAGCAGTCACTTGCGTGCTTTGGAAAAGTGGCCGCCATTCTGAAAGTGGATGCCTCGACCCTCTACTACGGCGATGCAATGATCGAGCCTGGCGACGTGGCAATCGAAAAACTGGCATCTCATGGCGAATCGAAACTTTGGAACTTCCTGGAAACCACCTTGGCAGACGCCCCAGCGCACAAATACGTCGGCGTGGTCTATCACCTCGTAAGGCAAGATTGGGATTCTTTCGTCTATTTTCGTAGTACCACCCATGACAAGGCGAAGAACTGGGCAGCCAAGTATAAACTGCTCGTCACCGAGTTCTTCGATCTGATCGACGCTGCAATTAAGCAGCGAACTTCGCCAACCGAAGGGCAGACGCCAGACGTTCAGCCTTGGACGCAAGCCAAACAGTTCGATGATTCCGTCGATGAAAGCACAGTGCCAAAAAAGGTTCTCGGTCCAGAACCCGACACGAATCTCGTCGATGAAAGCACATTGCAAAAAAAGGATGCCGAGACGCGACAATCGTTGATTGAATATGCAGAGAATCTTCTCGACAGTGATCAGCCCGCCCTAAAAGCAATCTGCCGACAACTGGGCCTTAAAGATCCTTCCTCCGGACTGGCGGTTCAGAAACTCTTTCCATTGCAACACGACGCCGCCGCTGACGTTCATCAGTTGTCCAGTGAGTTCCGGGATTTCATGCAACTGGGGTTTGCGATGCGCAAACAGCCTTACTCAATGCCAGTCGCAATCCTTATTGGCCTTCGCGATATTGCCATCTGTATGTCTGTGCCGAGAAAAGACCGGCTCGACGCCATTCGGCAGAGCCTGAGCGATAGCGGTCTCAAAAAGCTCCCAACGGCCGACCTGGAATTCGCGAGGCTGATTGTCGGACGAGCACTTGGAAAACTTCCGGGACGCAGGCCGGACCAGATTCCACGCGGTGCCATCAGAGCCCGCGTACTTGCAGGAAATGAAAATGTGGTCGAATTGACGCTGAATGAATTGAGTGGTGCGATCGCCGTTTTTGACGAACCTGCTGACGAAGGCAGTGATTCAAACAAATATTTAGAGCAATTCTGCGCTGGACTGGCACAAGGTATGGGCATTCCATGCGACGAGAATGACCAGAGTTTACCGCCTGCTTACACTCCGGAAATCAACAGTCACCTGAAATGGTACGCGAATGCGCAAGTCAAAGTCTGCATCTTCGTCACGACAGAGCGACCGGTGGACGAGATTCCTAAATTAAAGGGCTGGTTTCCGCAACTGGACATCGTCCGACTCGCTGACTGCGACCCGGAACATTATCGCGATCTCAGAACAGGTGCTGACTTATTTGACGAAGCGTTCGCGCTGAATCGTTCGACCATTCCGAATTCGTTGGATTCATAACCAAAAGAAAAACAGCCATGCAGGAAGAAGAAGTACCGCTGTTCAACGAAGATTGCGGTGAAAAAATCGTCCATCTACTCCAACCACGCGAACGCTGGGCGATTGAAGCGGCAGTCGCCGCTGATCGCCCTTTATTGGTACAGGGCGAACCAGGAGTCGGGAAGACTCAGCTTGCCATGGCGGCAGCGATCAAGCTGAATCGCCCACTCATCTCGTTTACCGTTGATTCCCGGTCTGAATCGCGTGACCTGTTGTGGACGTTCGATGCGGTGCAGCGACTCGCAGAAGCACAAGTCGCATCCGCAGTTTGCAGAAGCGAAGATGATCTCACCGCACTAATGAAGAAGATCGAACTGGCCAACTTTGTCCGACCTGGGCCGATCTGGTGGGCTCTGAATTGGAATTCTGCAGAGAAGCATCTTGGAATCGGTCAGACACCGCCGAAGAAACCCGAAAAAGATTGGTCCGCGAAAGACAGTGTCGTGATTCTGATCGATGAAATTGACAAGGCAGATCGAGACCTGCCCAATGGGTTGCTGGAAGTGTTCGGTTCGCGTCAGTTCACGCCGCACGGATGCACCGAACCAGTTTGTCGTGAATCGGGCACTAAGCGGCCTCTAATGATTGTCACGACCAATCGGGAAAGATCGCTGCCCGGAGCATTTCTGCGTAGGTGCCTGACACTGGAGATGACTCTGCCGCCGGTTCTGGGGGATCGAGGTGAAGAACTGGGCAAAGACGCAGAATTGGCTTTTATTCAGTACTTGACCAAGCGGGGCCGACTGCACTTCCCTTCCGCGCCACCGGAACGGCTGGAGAAAGCGGCACGGCAGATCATGGATTATCGCCGGACTGCGGAGCGTAATCAGCAATCGCAAAAGCCCGGGCAGGCGGAATTCCTGGATCTTCTGAGAGCGATCCACAATCTCGCGGATCGACACGATCCGGACCAAGTATTCGACAATGTGTGCGAATTGTTCCGAAAGCCCCCGGAGCAGATGCGGTGAACACATTCCACTCTCGACAGATTCGGTCACTCGTTGGACCAGCCGACCTTGTAGTTGCCTACGCAGAAAATGCACTGCCCGTTGCTGAATTGGTGGCTCGCGAACTAGGACTGCAATATCAGCCAGTCACAAAGAACAGGCATGGTGACAAACGACCGACTGTAGTGCATGAAACACGACCGTCTTCCGAAGTCAAAGCGGAAATGCCTGACTCGACGGGTTATCCTCGTGATACGTCGCCAATTCAGTTGATTCTGCCAATCAGCTATTGTCGACGGTCACACGAACTGCAGATCAAGAATGATCGACCTGAATCGCTTGAAATCCGGTGGCGCGCAGCACCTGAGGGACGGCCACAAATCATTCCGCTGACCCCCTGGAGTCTTCTTGGGGAGAGATTGCGTAGCGCTTTCTCTCGATCTGATGCGGGACGTGCGCCTGATATTCCTCGGCTTGTAAACAGCGTTGCGCGGCGGGAGGTCATTGTACAAATTCCGCGTCAGCAGGAACGATGCGTAGCGGATCTGCACGTCGTACTGGACGAAAGCGTTCGGCTCATCCCTTTCCGCAATGATCAGGCTAATCTGCTGAAGCATTTGCGATCGGAATTTCCCGCAGCGAGCCTCACTGTAAGCAAAGTACGCACCTTTGATGCGATTGACGAGATTGCGATAGCCCGGCCTCCTGAAGGTAGTCGTGTGCTGGTGGCCGGAGACCTTGGTGTCTTCGGATCGGAATGTTTGCAGTGGCGTTGGCGTGAATGGGCCGCTTCGGCGATTGCCGACGGATGCCAGTTGACGGCACTGGTCCCGTGTGCGGCGTCTCGGATTCCGCGGAATATGCACCGACTGTTTCATATCGTCTCATGGCAGGCAGATGAATTGGCGGTAATGGGTGACCAGACGCAGCGTTCAGAATTACTTCGATATCTGTTTGTGCTGACGTCCGTGTGTCGCAGGGTTGAACCCGGCCTGCTGCGGGCTCTACGGTGTCTGATTCCCGAGGCGAAAGATGCTTCACTCGAAGCGGACTATTGGACCAGCCGTGTACTCATCAGCCGTCATGCAGCCGCAGCCACCGTTAATCCTCTGATCGCCAGAAACTACCTGCGACCCGAGTTTGAGCGGTTATCCCCAGAAGTGCGTCGTGCCGTCCTGATGCAGATACGCGAGTGGCGAAGGAACTGCAGTCCCGAAATCTGGTTTCTGGAGTTGCTGTGCCTCTCACAGGCAAGTCGTGATCTTTTGCCAACAAATTTGGACCTTGAGGATGCCAGAAGGTGCGTACGTGTAATGGAACATCTCCGGCACGAAGGTGACACTGATCAAAAAGAAAGATTTCGCGCTCTGCAACATCGTTCAGTGACGCATTACACCAGCGACGCATACGATGATCCTGACGTCGGACACTTGATTCGACGAGCCAGGCTGGAGCTGCGGAAGGACTTGCAAGGGCTTCCGACTGGGACAGATCCCATTGAAGTTCCGCCCGGTGAAGAAGTTCAGCAATACGCAATTGATGTGGATGACCGTGGAGTTACCGTGAGACCCGTGCGGGATGCGAGTGCATCCGGTCCTTTGGTGATCACTATCAGTTCATCAAACGCGATATTTGACATCGCGGTGCCGGAGTCACCGAACCAATTTTGGAAAACCGGCAAGCCGGACTTCGTCTCCGACTACGGCACCGACCAGTACGGCGCGTGGTGCGAGTTCCAGATTCCGCGGCAATATGGCACGGGCGTGGTCACGCAGCGAATGCGATGGATACCGGCGGGAACGTTTTTGATGGGTTCGCCGCAAGGTGAGCGGGATCGGGGCAGCGGCGAAACTCAGCATGAAGTCAAACTGAGTCACGGTTTCTGGCTGGCGGACACGGCGTGTACTCAGGAGCTTTGGGAAGCGGTCACAGGCAAGACCCCCAGCCGTTTCAAGGGGGATCGGCTTCCGGTTGAACAGGTGAGTTACGATGAGGTCATCAAGTTTGTACGTGCGTTGGAGAAACACGTTCCCGAGTTGGCACCAGCCCTTCCAACGGAGGCGCAGTGGGAATATGCGTGTCGCGCCGATACCGAAACGCCTTTCAGTTTTGGGCACACGATCAGCACACACCAGGCAAATTTCGACGGGAATTATCCGTACGGCGATTCGCGCAAAGGCAAGTACCGTGAAGAAACGGTAGATGTGAAATCCTTGCCATCGAACGCCTGGGGTTTGTACGAGATGCACGGCAATGTGCGGGAGTGGTGTTCCGATTGGTTCGGGGAGTATTCGGCAGAGCCACAGGTTGATCCCACTGGGCCTGTGACGGGCTCGGATCGCGTCTTCCGCGGCGGCAGTTGGATCGACTTCGCTCGCTTTGTGCGGTCGGCCTGCCGGAACTGGTTTGACCCGGGCTATCGATACAGCAACCTTGGCTTCCGCCTCCTGAGTTCAGCCTCGGCGGAGCCGACCAAGGCTGCGGAGGTGCCCTTCGCGGAGCAGGGCTCGGAGCAGACTCGGTTCGGCGAAGCCACTTCTTCGCCCCCTCTCCCCTGGAAAGGGGAGAGGGCCGGGGTGAGGGGTCTTGTCGCAAAAACCATACGTGTCGATGAAGGCACAACAGCCGAAGTAGAATTGAGCAGTCTCGGACCGATACGAATCCGCAGCAATCTGGAGGAAGTTTTTCTTGAGCGAATGACAAAACCGAAATGGGCTGTGGCATTTGGTCGCGATCGGTTTGGAACGTATTATGCAGACTTCCAGGTTTCTTCCATTGAAAAGGGTGCTCCCGTGCGACAGCGGATGCGGTGGATTCCGCCGGGGCGATTTCGCATGGGCTCTCCTGCGGGCGAACCCGGAAGATACGACAGTGAAACCCAGCACGATGTGACCATCTCGTCCGGGTTCTGGATGTTTGATACGCCCTGCACGCAGGCATTGTGGCTTGCCGTTATGGCTGGCAAGAACCCAAGCCACTTTACGGACCTGACACGGCCTGTAGCGCAACTGAATTGGGACCATGCCTGTCAATTCGCGGCAAAATTGACCTCAAAGATGCCGGAATTGAGTTTCTCACTGCCGACCGAAGCTCAATGGGAATATGCCTGTCGTGCTGGAACGACGACCGCAATTTATACGGGGCCGCTGGAGATTCTGGGGGACGCGAATGCCCCGGCACTGGATGAGATCGCATGGTACGGTGGAAATTGTGGCGTTGATTTCGACCTGAGCAACGGCCAGGCTGTCACGTGGCTGAGCAACAAACAGTATGACTTTGAAAAGGGAGGAACGCGGCGCGTCAAGCAAAAACGTCCCAATCCCTGGGGCCTGTACGATATGCTGGGAAATGTCTGGGAATGGTGCCAGGATTGGAAGGGTGACCATCCTTCCGAGTCGCAGGTTGATCCAATAGGACCCGAAATGGGCTCGTCTCGCGTCATCCGCGGCGGCGGTTGGCGCAACGGCGCTCGCGACGTGCGGTCGGCCTGTCGGAGCTGGGGCGACCCGGGCCTTCGGCACAGCGACCTGGGCTTCCGCTTCCTGAGTTCAGCCAGTCCGGACAGGAACCAGCGGCCGAGCAAGTGAGTTGCTTCTCGTACGAAGCCGAGGGCACGAGGCCGTCGAGAGCAACGAACGCAGTGAGGCTCGAAATTTTCTTGAGTTTTTCGCCCTGGCTCGTCCGTCGGCTTTCCGCCTTGGCTCGCCCAGGTGGAAGCCAAATCTGGCAACCAGACCGCAGCACCATTCCCATCACGCCGCTTTCCACCCTGGCTCGTCCAGGTGGAAGCGAATCTGGTTGCGGGGCACGTTGCTGACCCAGACGAGACTACCATCGAGGCGAGCTCGGTGGCGTGCAGCGATATGGAATGGACGTCGTGATCTGGTGGCCAAACGGCGCTTCCATCCCCGCAAGGTGGATGGCGAGCCGGGGGATTCGCAACGTCGCTTTCCACCCTGGGTCGTCCGTCGGCTTTCCGCCCTGGCTCGTCCGTCGGCTTTCCGCCCTGGCTCGTCCGTCGGCTTTCCGCCCTGGCTCGCCCAGGTGGAAGCCAAATCTGGCAACCAGACCGCAGCACCATTCTCATCACGCCGCTTTCCACCCTGGCTCGCCCAGGTGGAAGCGAATTTGGTTGCTGGGCACGTGGCTGAACCAAACGACGCTACCACCGAGGCAAGCTCGGTGGCGTGCAGCGATATGGAATGGACGTCGTGATCTGGTGGCCAAACGGGGCTTCCATCCACGCAAGGTGGATGGCGAGCCGGGGGATTCGCAACGTCGCTTTCCACCCTGGCTCGTCCGTCGGCTTTCCGCCCTGGCTCGCCCGTCGGCTTTCCGCCCTGGCTCGCCCAGGTGGGAGCC
>CAMAVB010000261.1 GCA_945861465.1 Candidatus Kuenenia stuttgartensis | reverse complement strand
GGATGATCGTCCGGAATCCTTTCTTCGAGGCTGACTGGTATCAGAAGTATCTGATTTCTCGTGCCTGGCGGCGTTTGCCAGTAGCTTCCATTGACCGATTTTTGCGACATTTGCCTTCGTCCGTGCATTCCGTGCGCTTCAGGGGGGGGCCGACTTCTCAGAGTTTACCACACTACACCCAGTATGAGTAGTCATACGTAAGACTATTGCCGATTAAATCGACGGCCTGCAAGGTGGATGGCGTGCCGGGGACTACGAGACAGTCGTACCCGACGCTTCGCAACGACGAACAAAAATGGCACAATTCAAAAGTGAAGTATACCCTCGACAATAGCAAATCTTTAACGGCCCAGCGTTAGCCCACGGTTAGAACCGGACGCAAACGCGTTCCAGCTGATATCCTGAACCCGAAAATCAAATCTTGACGGAGCACTAGAAAACAAGTGGTCAACCATCCGATTTTGGAACATCAGACGATGACCTACAACCAGGTCGGTACGGTCCTCGGTACGTCTGATGCGCCAATGGCATGTCTGGCTCCAGCCAGCTGCGTTCACTTCAAAGCAGCATCACCAAACCGTCCATGCCGGACAGGCGGCTGTAGATGGCCAAAACCTGTTGTGCTGATTCACACATGGGTTCAAGCGTGACCGCAACATGCCTGCCATGCTCCGTGTTGCGGAGCGAAAACGGCGGATCCGTTTCCATGCCGAGTTCGTCCCGTACACAGGCCACTACGCGCGCCGTAAAGTTACCTTCCGCAAAGCCGATCACCTTGAACATGAAGTGACACGGAAAAGCATGGCGGCTTTCAAGCAGCTCCACTGACGGCAGTTTGATCACGACACATCACTCACAGAATTCCGGAACCAGCCCCACAAGAACGAGCCTATTCTAAACACAACGGTCGGTCCCGTGAACAGAGATTCCGGATGTGGCTGTCATCATTTTTCGTCTTCTGGCTCCGTCGCCAACCGTTTCTCCAGTTGTTCCAACTTCTGCTCCAACGCGCGTACCTGGTCACGCAGTGTTTCCATGCTCCCGGCAAGTTTGCCAGATACGGCGGATTCGGCTGCCTCGAGAGCATCCTGAGCTTTCCGCTGAGCGATTTTTCTGCTGCCTTCGGCCAGTTTTCGAGTTTGCTCAATAAGTTCCTGCATGTCTTCATCATTCGACGGCACACGTTGTTCAATCACGATGCCGGGATGAAACTTTCGCACGGAATTCTGAACGCCGGGATGACTTTCCAGTTCCTTTCTCACCGATTCCGGCAACGACTGCCAAGCGGGGTGATCGGCAAGATTAGCAGAGTCCTGTGCCAGATCCTCGTGAAACAAAAAAGCCTGCGCTGGAGCCAGCAACACAGGAAATTCCAGCTGTCTGGGCGTAACCACCACCTTCATTGGCTCACCGTGACGAATGATGGAAAGCGTCAGTTCTCTTCCTTCCGACGCAGCCACCGAAGACACGAGATCGTCGGTCGTCGCGACGTCCTTGTCGCCAATCTGAAGGATAATGTCGAATTTCATGAGCGCCGCTTCGGACGCTGGTGTTTTCTCCCGCACATGGCCGACCATGATGCCCTTCTCACCCATTTCCAGATGACTCCGCAGAGCTTCCGGGACGTCTTCACACTGGACCCCGATCGCGAGGCGAGTTTCGCTGACCGGCTCTCCATCCGACCCGGTCCCGGGTGCATGCTGCAGTTTCAGGACTCGCACAAGAGAGTCGATATGACTTGCCGTCTGATCTGAGTTGTCGGTGGCTTCGTCTCCTGTAACGATCTTGAATACCTTGCCAGCTTCATTACCGGAAATCGCGAATTCCTGACGTTTGCCGTCGGGCCCTACGACGACAATTTTTCCTTTCGTATGTATCTTCATCTGCGAATCATCACCAATTGTCGCGAACGCAGAATCTTTGTCCGCTTTGCCGCTCAGGCGGATGACGATTTGCTTGTGCGGCGGGACTGCAGGGACTCCCGCATCAGGTGCTGCGCCAACTCCTTCGACAGCCGCCTCCTCGTCATTCACTTCCACCAGCTCTCCTGCTGAGTTGACAGTCGCAGTGATTGATAGTCCAGACCTGACTGAGGCGTCATCCGAATCCGCCAAGTCGTCCGAATCCGCAGAACTGACTGTTACCTCTTTCTCCAGAACGATCTCGTCCGCCGTCAGGGAAATCGGCTGGGACTCGTCAGCAGACACAGCGGAAAGAATGCCATCCGGGTAAACACATGCGGCGAGCAGGAACACAAATTGTTTCACAGAATACTCCTTCATCGATAGCGAAAAGAAAACAAACATCGGGCGAGATGCCTCACAGTTGCTACTGAAAATTGCCTGCCGGATCGGCTGAGACCGGAATGAGCATGGATCGGGTTTCGCCGGCAGGCACCATCATCCAGGCGACGCCCGATTGATCGTCGGAGAACAGCGGATGATTTCGATCGACTTCCCAAACATCATTTACACCAAACGCCGGAACTTCCAACTGTTCATCGTTCAACTGTTCATCGTTTGTCGGCCATTGAACTCGGTAAGCAGGCACCCGCATCCCCGACTTCAAATCCGCAGGCAATTGGGCCTCGACGGATTGCATCCCGGATGAACTCATTGGTGACGTGGCATCACGCAAACTGTCGCGAATGAGCATTCCGCCCATGAATGCAATGGCCGTGGATAGCCCCAGTGATATCATTGGATGCGACCACCAGTGTCGGACCTTGGATCGCCGCGAACCGCGAGCTGCCGACAATGGCTCCTTCCGGGCGCTCCGCAGAACAGCATGCGGTGCCACCATTTCGATGTCAGCGTTCGATGATCGCAGCTGAGAAAATGCAGTTTGAAGACAACGATCTTCCAAAAAGCCACAAGCCAGGTGCTTCCAGCCGTAATCCAGGAGTTCAAGCCTCCGAACCAATTGCTGAGTTTCCCCGGGCGTGAGTTCGTTATCGACGCACCTTTGAATCAACAATTCATCGTGTTCATTTGTATGCATCGCTACTCCCTTTCTTCATCCAGCGGTCTTAGCAGCCTGCGCAAGTTCTTCCTTGCTCTCAACAGACGATACTCAATTGTGTCCTCCCTGACACCCAGGTGTTTGGCCATTTCACGATAGCTCCATCCCTCACTGTACTTCAACATCAGGACTTGACGATCCAGATCGTTTAAGTCGTCGAGGGCTTTCTGCACGATTTGCTGCGACTCACATGCCAGCATGTTGTCGAGCGAATTCGATACGGATGTTTGACCGGCGCGCTGCGCCGCGATGGAATTCTGCAATCGGCGGCGACGCCCCGTAGACCGCCTGTGCATCAGGACCTGGCGAATGGCGATCTGATACAGCCATGACGTGATGCGATTGATTTCCGCCAGCGCGCGGCGCTGCCGCACGATCGCCAGCGCGATGTTCTGCATCACGTCTTCGACTGCTTCCGATTCATTCAGGCGACTGCGTACCACTGTCCGCAGCCAGCTTTCATGGGTCAGAAAGACCACTTGTGGGCTCGGCCCTGTCACGATAGAGATTCCCGCAGATGTCGGTGCAAGTTCCGCCATAGAGTTGCCGGACACCGAGCGAACCTGAATGAATTCTCCCGACAGTGGTCACTTTTGCGCCATGTCTATCGATTTCTCGAAAAAACGCGGCTTTCGCCGAGTTTTCTGTGAGAGTAAAACCGACTACTTCGGCATCGGCAACACGATAAGGGCGTCCTCAGCAAACGTTGTCTCGCCGGATTTGCCGTTGATCCGGTATTTGATCTTCAACTGTTTAGGGCTGCCTGGCATCGGGTCGCCACCAAAGCTGGTGTTGTAACTTGCGGACGCCAATGTGATCAGTGGCAAGTCGCCGACCTGCTTTTTGAGCACCTCGGTAACGTCCTTCTGAGTCGCGCCGGAACCGTATTCTGCTTTGACAATTTCCAGTTTCACTTTGTCCAGACCGGCTCCGACAAGCAGTGATTTGACATCAACGCCTTTCCCGCCCAATTTCTGAGCGATGACAAGGGTTGCCTGTGTCGCGTCGTCTTTCAATTCCGCAACCTTCATCGCTTTGATGGCCAGCTTGAGCGTATCCACACTCGGATAACGCTTCAATACTTCCAGCACCAGCTTTTTCTCCGCCGTCTGGCTTGCGGCATCGAAGGCTTTCTGGCACATCTCCGCGCGTTGTTCTTCCGGCAGGACAAACTGTCGGGCGATGCGAATGTAACCGCGAAGTGCCCGGATATTGTAAGGATTCGTGGGAATCCTTGCGAGATCCAACAACACCGGTGCGGCGTCTTCAGTCATCCATTCGCCAAGCAATCGACTGCTGCTGTCCTGCAGCTGAGCGTCAGTGCTCCTTGCCGCCGCGCCAATGGCTGCCAGAGCCTTTGGTCCACCCATCGCACCAAGAATTTCCAGCAAAGAAATCTTCGTTGGCACGGCCTTTGTGCCATCAATGGCAGTGGCAAGTTCCGTCGCACACGCTTCACGATCCGGCATTCGGATACTGGCTGCTTTCAAAGCCTGCAACGCCACTGGTGCATCTTCAGGATACTTCGGTGACACAACTTGTGAGATCAGGACGGGCAATTTTTGCAATCGTACCGTTTCCCCCAGTGCGATCAATGCTGCACTTCGGACGTTCTTATCGGAGTGACCGATCGCTTTCAGCAGTTCCGGCACCGCATCGATTCGTCGTTGCCCGACCAGCTGGAGCAGCAGCGGGTACATTTTTCCTTTGGCGTTTTCCAACAGCGCCAGAACCTGAGAATCAATCTTCTCGCCCGGAACTTCTGCCAGCGTGGCTTTTGCAGTCTGCGAAAGATCAGCATCAGCATCCAGTGCCATCTTCAGCAGCGCATCAAGACACGACAGATCTCCCACGCGGCCCAAGGCATCAATGGCCGAGAGTCGCACTTCTTTCGGGCCTTGTTCCGCCGCTTCGAGAACTGCCGAAAGGACCACCGTGTCAGGCCGATCAGCCATGGCCTGCACCACCAATGCAGCTCGATCCGGATTCGGGCGATTGAGTTCCGCCACAAGGGCCTTATCAATCTCTTCGCCTGGAAATTCCCGAGCGATCGATAACGCCAATTGGAACAACGGCTTTTGAGGTGACTGGAATTGTTCCAACAGCAGTGGAATGCCATCCTGGCCTCGAGCGAGAATCGCGCCGCGGGTTGCTTCGACAATTCTCTGCATGGGAACTTCAGCCGCGCGGACTTCGTCATAAATCGCGACCGCTTCAGCAGACTGTCCTTCCGCCATCATTCGTTCCGCACAGAGCACACAACCTTCGGCGATTGATGTGCGCACGTTGGCAGGAGCTGCTGCCAGCGACTTGCGGAGCGAATCGGCCGCCGCCGCATTCCCGATGCGTCCCAGCGCCACAGCTGCGGCTGCGGCGACCTCCACGTCGGCGTGTTGCAATCGAGGCACCAATGTCTCAACGGAATTGGCGTCACGGCGGACACCGATCGAATTGATGGTGCCCACCAGAAGTTTACCTTCCAGCGAATCCGTCGCCGTCCGCAGTGCTTCGTCAGCCTCCGTGCCGGGAATCGATTCCAGCGCCGTCCTGGCCCATGAAGACAACTGCGCGTCCGGCAGGAGTTTCGCCAGGTCAGCCACGGCAGCGCTGGAGCCGTAAATCGCAAGATTCTTGCACGCGATGGCTTTGTCGCCGGACGGTGCGTCAGATCGCAGGACTGTCAACAGCTCCTGCTCTTTTTCAGGTGATGCCTCCGGTCCATCGAATCCGTGAACTGATGGGATCGTGACAGCGAGCGTTAATCCCAGAATTGTAAGTGCGTGTTTGAAGTTTCGCGGTATGTTCATGGTTATTGAATCCAGATTGTGGTGGGGAAATCAGGTGACTCAAGAATACTAGTTTTCATCGTTTGCAGACCAGAGGACTTTTCGTTCTGGTCTGATCAATCTGGTCAGACTCTCCACGGTTCGCGGAGAGCTTCTGATCGCAGCCGATTGGCTTGCTCGTCGTTGACAAATTGATGCGTGGCGTTGTCGTATTTGACCTGGCGTCCAAGGTGCAGCGCGATGTTGGCTGCGTGGCAGGCGATGTGGGCATTGCATGCGGCGTCGGCGTTGCCTTTTGGCTGACTGCGTGTTTTTACACAGTCGAGAAAGTCGCGAACGTGGTACGTCGCCGGATAGCCGCCGATTTCGTCCACAGTTCTTCCGGCAAGCAGTTCCGGAGAACTCAACACCATTTTGCCACTGTCGCCTGCTTCAACCCAACCTGTTTCACCTTCGAACCGCACGGGGCATGAACCCAATGGAATCCAGCCGGTCTCCCGAAAGATTAACTCCGTACCGTTTTCATAACGAGCCACCAGTTGGCCATCTTTTGGTGCATCGTATTCAACAGGAGGCGGACAATCGCCGACCGCCCACTGGCACAGATCCACGCAGTGTGAACCCCACTCCAAGACGCCTCCACCGACCAGCCCGCCGCCTTTTTCGAAGTTGAAACCATCGAGCAGTTTTGCATTAAAAGGACGCCACGCGGCTGGCCCGAGATACATGTCCCAATCGACAACTTCTTTATCCGGTTCCGTCTCGGGAACCAACCAGCCACTCATCATGGCCTGCATTCCTGCCGGATGAGCAAACACTTTCTTGAGTGTGCCAAGTTTTCCTGTGCGAGCCAGTTCACACGCAAATGCAAAGTGCGGCAGATTGCGTCGCTGTGTGCCTGCCTGGAAGACTCGTCCAGTGCGGCGCATCGTTTCAGCGAGGATCAGACTCTGCGAAATGTTCTTGGTGACGGGTTTTTCGCAATACATGTCCTTGCCAGCCCGAGCTGCATTCATGGCCATCGTCGCGTGCCAGTTCGGTCCAGTAGCGATCAGGACCGCATCGATATCACTGCGGTCGAGCAGTTCGCGGAAGTCCCGATACATTTTGCAGTCTTCGTTGCCGTACTTTTCGTCTGCGATTTTCTTAACGGCCAGACGGCGCGTTTCCTTGACGTCGCAGACCGCAGCGAACTGCACATCTTTCTGTTCCAGAAAACATCCGAGATCGTACGTCCCGCGGTTTCCGATGCCTATGCCGCCAATGACTACTCGTTCGCTGGGAGCAACGAATCCATCGCGACCGAGAGCTGAACTGGGGATAATCGTTGGTGCCATCACCGCAGCACCCGCTGCTGTCACAGCCGTCTGCAGAAATCGACGCCGAGGGACTCGTGGACTCTTTTTTGACATGCCTGAACTCCTGTTGGTGGGGATCGCGGAATTATTCGTGGGGTCGCGGATTCGCCGGGACGCGCTCTATGCAGCGGAGCAATGTCACCGGAACGCCATCAGCATAGCGACTGGAAACCTGGCTTGCCAGGCATCGAGCGTTTTGCTGTCACACCTGATGGGTTGGGACTCGGCGCGATTCGCTGGGAAAGACCAGCGGAAGGAAACACCCATGATTGTGTTTCGATATGCCAGCGCGTTTGCTTGTCACACACTACAATCAGTGCCGCAGTGTTGCCCGTGTCTCCGACACAGGATTCGTCCCCATCGCCTGCGTTTCGTGAACACCGAAAACGCGGTGAAGCCGCTATGCAATCTCAACCGCCGCGAACACCTCGACACGAGCCAACCGAGCTAGGCGTCGCCTCATTTCCAACAGAAAACGGAATGAAACTGACGGCAGAAGTTCACAAAACCAGATCGGCCTGTCAAAGAAAGCGCTGTGTCGCTTGCATAGCTGTCCCGTACAAAAAGTCTGACCCTACCGGATTCTACGTGTGTGTTTACGGGAAAGTCATTCGTTTAACGGCGAGCCGCAGGCGTAGGCGGCAGAGAATTCGCCTACGCCTGCGGCTCGCCGTTAAACGAAGCATTCTCCCGCAGTCGATTTTCGCTTCAAAACCAGTTGGGAGCTGCACATAGAATCCGGTAGAGTGAGCAAAAAGTCACGAAATAACAAACTTCAATGTTGACGTACGTCATAACAGACGTACAATATTTTCAGGGAAAAACTGAATATTCCAAAGTGAGCATCACGAGCATGAAGGCAAATCCGGGTGGAAACCTCGATCCAGACAAAGTTTACGGGCGAGATCAGATTATCGCCCTGCTTTGGGAGCGATTGGAATTTCAGAGCATCCTGATGAATGCCGAACGGCGAATCGGAAAGACCCAGATCCTCCGCAAGATGCTGGCAGAGCCAAAAACTGGCTGGAAACCGGTTTTTCGAGACCTTGAGCGTGTTCATTCCGCACAGGAATTCGCCGAGCTGGTGTACGACGATGTCCAGCAGTTTCTCGGCACAGGAACCAAGGCGAAGAACTTCATACAAAAAATTCTTGAAGACAATGAGAACGAATACGTCAAGATCAAGGGTCGGACATGGAAGCGTTTGCTGATTTCTGCTGTTGAGGACCTGATGAAGGCCCAGCGAAACGAACAGCTCGTGTTCTTTTGGGACGAAGTCCCTTACATGCTGGAGAGCATTCGAAAAAAGGATGGCCCCGAAATAGCTGCGGAGGTTCTGGACACTCTGCGCAGCCTGCGCATCGAACAAGAAAGGTTTCGCATGATCTTCACTGGTTCGATTGGCCTGCATCACGTTCTTGGAAAACTGTCTGCCGCCGGAATCCCGACCTCCGCGAAAAACGATATGTTCCCGGTGACAGTCACACCGTTGGCGCCACTCGACGCAGAACGGCTGGCGGCGGATCTGCTGGAAGGTGAGAAAATCACGTGCGACAATTTGGCTGAGGCGGCCGCAACCATCGCGGAAGAAGTCGACTACTTTCCATTCTATGTCCACCACATCGTTGCCGGCCTTCGAATTGAGCAACTGTCGGCAACCGAAAACAACATCAAAGACTTTGTTGCTCGGCAGCTGGTGGACGCATCCGATCCATGGCAACTGGCTCATTATCGCACACGTCTTTCGACCTACTACCCCGACAACGACGATGCCAGAAATGCTGCCATCATTCTGGACGTGCTTGGGACTGAGACAGAAATAGGTGGGGCACGATTCCATCGTGCCGGGCACGTTATAAACGTGCCCCACGTCCAAAAGACGACAGTTATTTCTGCGCCGGTCCTCACTCACACCGACGACTCCGCAGATTCACTTTCGGTTGACGAAATTTTTCAACGAGCTTCCACTCGCGGATCAACCGTCCTGGATCGCGACGATCTGCTGCGGCTGCTGCGACTGATGGATGCGGATCACTATCTGTCTCGCGACACCGATGGCGGCTATCGCTTTCGGTTCCCGTTGATTGGACGCTGGTGGAAACTGGATCGCGGACTATGAGTGATTCGAACAAAAAACTGTCGGCGTCCGAACAGCTGCGATTCACTGACGAGCAATTCATTTGGCGGTTTTCGCCCAACCAGACCGATCCGGAACTCCTCGAAGCCATCTTCGTTGGTCGCGAGCCGTTGCTGCAGAACGTGCTGGAGAAAATCGCCGACAGTGCCACCAGCGGAGCCACGCATCATGTGCTGATTTACGGTCCGCGAGGAATCGGCAAGTCACATTTCACTTCGCTGCTGCATCACCGTCTGGTGAGAGACAAAAAACTCACTGAGTCCGTGTATATCGCGTGGCTGAACGAAGACGAGACCACCACGTCGATGGTGCAGTTGCTGGTGAGGATTTATCGATCGCTGTGCAAATGGTATCCGGACGAGTATTCAGCAGCATGGCTGGACGAATTACTCGATCAGACTCCTGAAGAAATATCGAGTGTGCTGACTCGTCGACTGATCGCGCGATTCGAAGATCGCAGACTGGTGATTCTGGTCGAGAATCTGAACCTGTTGTTCGCGAACCTCGGCACAAACGGCCAGCACCAGTTGCGGACTCTGCTGCAGGAGCATCCGTTTGCCTGCCTGATCGCCACCAGTCAGCAGTTGTTCAAAGCGGTGACGGATCGCAGCGAGCCGTTCTTCGGTTTCTTTCAGCAGATTCCGCTCAAACCCTTATCGCTTCCGGACGCTCAGCAACTGCTGATGAAGATTGCCGAAACCAAGGGGCAGGCCGACCTGGTTCAGTTTCTGAATACGCCGGACGGGCGAGGACGCGTGCGGGCGATTCACGATCTGGCGGGTGGCAACCATCGCGTGTACATCGTGTTGAGCGGCTTTGCAACACGGGAGTCGCTCGATCAATTGGTGGCACCGTTTCAGAAAATGGCGGACGACCTGACGCCGTATTACCAGGAACGACTCCGCTGGATCTCTCCGCTGCAGCGGCAGATTGTCGAACTGCTGTGTCGCCAGCACGGCACCGTCAACCCGAAAGAGATCGCTCGCCGCTTGCTGGTCGATCAGAGAAGTATCGGCAAGCAGATTCGCATTCTGGAAGAGATCGGCTATCTGACGTCCACCAAACGCGGCCGCGAAACGTATTACGAACTGAGTGAACCCCTGATGCGACTGGCGTATGAAGTCAAAGAGCAAAGTCTGCTGCAGATGCTGATTGAATTCCTGCGCATCTGGTATCGCCCCGACGAAATGCAGAAGCTGAGAACCGCAGGACTCAGCCGAACCACTCAGGCTTACATGGACGCCGCGTGGGAGCAATCGCAAACGACTCCTGATCCACGCTTGAAGCTGTTGCAGCAGGAACTCGACCAAGCTGAAGCCGAGGGCCGAAAGCACGAACTGGCAACACTCTGGGAAGAGAAAGCCGCCGCATCGAATTCGGCGTTCGACTGGTTTCAGGCCGGGTACTATTTCGACGAGATTAACAAAGAGCATGCCACAGCAATCGATTGCTACGACAAAGCGATTGAACTCGACCCGAAAGATGCCGATACGTGGAACAACAAAGGCAACTCACTGAATAGCCTTGGCCGCGACGAGGAAGCTCTGACCTGCCTCGACAAAGCGATCGAACTCGACCCGAAACATGCGTCCCCATGGAGCAACAAAGGCAACTCGCTGCATAGCCTTGGCCGCTACGAGAAGGCTCTGACCTGCTACGAAAAAGCGATCGAACTCGACCCGAAATGTGCCACCGCGTGGAACAACAAAGGCAGCTCGCTGCATAACCTTAGCCGCTACGAGGAGGCTCTGACCTGTTGCGACAAAGCGATCGAACTCGACCCGAAAAAAGCCATGGCATGGAACAACAAAGGCAGCTCGCTGCATAGCCTTAGCCGCGACGAGGAAGCTCTGACCTGCCTCGACAAAGCGATCGAACTCGACCCGAAACATGCGTCCCCATGGAGCAACAAAGGCAACTCGCTGCATAGCCTTGGCCGCTACGAGAAGGCTCTGACCTGCTAC
>CAMAVB010000260.1 GCA_945861465.1 Candidatus Kuenenia stuttgartensis | reverse complement strand
GCAAGCACAACGCGGTTTTCATAACTGCCGTCGTTGTACTTTCCTGCTCCGAGATTTCCGCCCGCACCGTTGAAGTGAACATGCACGGCGGACGGCACGGCTTGTTGACGAATAAACCGGGCGATGCCGGGAAAGTCGGGGCTCGGAATCGCCATGCGATAATAGCTCTGCGGATGGACGGCATAATAACTGAGCACCGCGATCGAAACGTCGGCATTCCAGAAGGACACGACATTGACCACCTGATCGATTGTGCCGACCGGCTCGGCTCGTACGGCCGCGTCGCGCGTCGCGGTGAAGCGGGTCACACGCACTTTTCCATCATCTCCCAGAATACGACGGTTCGACGCCACGTCGATGACTTCGGCCGATCCAAAGCCAACGTGAGTCACTGGCTGCAGTTTCTGCATCGCCGCTTTGACCGCCGCTGCCGTGTTGTGCATCGCCTGGCGTGCAAACGCACCGTCAAACGGTCCAAGTTGCGGTGCATTGACGTCACGCAGTAACTGTTCTGCCGTGTAGTCAACATGCGGCGCATCGTGCTGATGCAGCGTATGCACAGTCACTCGATCAGAAGTCGTGTCGGCAGCTGCGGCAATCGCTTCCCGCCATTCATCATGTGCTTCGTTCGCAATGCCAAGGAAATCGACCGCGCACAGCACAATCGGCGAGCCACTGCCGGTGAGAATGATTCCGCGGCTTCGCAGAGTCAGTTCATCGACTCGTTTGACGGGATCGTAGGCCATGTGATTGCCAAGTGGCGGCGTCACGTCCACGTCAAAAGTCGCCAGCATCACGGCAACGGGATCCTGAGCGTATCCGACATCAGTCGAGCCAATCCACACTCCCACCATTAAACACAGCAGCATCAACGGCATGAGAGGAACTCCAGACAATGTGTTAAAGGACTATTTCTGCTGAAACTCCGGAAGCGGATAATGCGGCAGTGGCACTGTTTGAGCCAGTTCGGCCAGTTCCTGCAGGCGGAGCCAACCGCGGGTCAGCAGCGTTTCACGATCAGCGATATCGCCTGGATCGAACAATCGCCGATCGAAATCGCCTTCGACGGTGACGGGTGCAAAATCCGGATGCGTGATGAACTGAGCTACGACAGGATTGCATCGCAGATGGCGTTCGGCCGCGCCCAGCAATTCGTTGGACGAAAGCTCTCCCGTGACAAAGCGGAGATACAAATCGCTTTCGCGAATCGATTCCACTTCTTCATCGCAGACGTCACAAAGATACCCCTGATCACACCGTGCCATAGTCAATCTTAATCATAATCTTACTCTTAATCTTAATCTCCTTTTTCAACCTGAGTCACCGACGAGGGCAGTGAATCGATTATGATTAAGAGTAAGATTATGATTAAGAGCGAAAAGAAATCGCACTCGTACCAATCGGCTGACGCCGAAAACCTTAGCTGTCCAGAATCTTCGCACGCAGTTGCGTCAGCAGTCGTACGGCGTGGCCGATGTCGGCCTTCTGACGTTCGCGGTCCTGCGGAATCTCGCGTTCGATGGTGAGTGGCCCGGTGTAGTCCAGTTGCTGCAGCGTTCGCAGGTAGGTTTCCATTCCGACGTCGCCGTCGCCGAGCGGAACTTCCTGGCCCCATGCCTTGCCGCGCACATCCGGTGCCGCCCATTTTGCATCCTTGCAGTGGATACTACGGACGAAGTGGCCGACTTTTTTCAGAGCGGCAATCGGTTCGCCGGTTCCGTACAGAATCATATTTGCCGGATCAAAATTGATGAACAGATTTTTTCGTCCCACATCATCAATGAAATGCAGCAGATGGTCGGCAGATTCCTGTCCGGTTTCCAGATTCAATTGCTGGCCATTCCCAGCAACATGGTCCAGCAGATCTCGCGTCGTGGCGATCAGGTTCTGGTAACTTGCGGATGAAGTGTCATGCGGCACAAAGCCGATGTGCAGTGCAACAGTGTCGCAATTGAGCAACTTTGTGAAGTCGCTGATTTCTTTCATTTCCTGCAGACGCGCCGCACGAGTCTCTTCCGGCACAAGCCCGACTGTCCGTGCTGACGTGGCAATATCGGCGTAACTCTCGCCTTCGAAGCCACCGAACACAGCTGTCACTGTAATTCCGGCTTCGTCGCATTTTTTCAGGAATGCTGCTGCTGCTGCTGCGTTGCGCGTCTCCGCATGAGGTGCATGAAGTTGAATGGTCGGAACGTTCAATTCGCGAACAACATCCAGGTGAACTCCCAGTCCGGCGTCGATGGACGCAAACACACCGATTGGCCATGGTGACATAAATCTCTCCTGTGCCGTGAAGTCAATGTAAACTGCCGCATGTTGGCACTCTCAACCGATGAACGCAACCGAGCCGGGCTGGTCCGATCAGATCGGGAATCGCGACTGACTCAAGGATTAGGACAGGTGGGACACGATTCCATCGTGCCGGGCACGTTAAAAACGTGCCCCACGTTCGGAAGACGACAGTTATTTCTGCGCCGGTCATTCGCGTCACGTCTGAACATCGAACATTCGAGACACAAGGTCTTCATCCGGCGGATCAGTCAGCAATGTGACGATCACGCCGAGCACAATCGATGCCACTAATCCCCAAATCAGCGGATCGTAACCAAAGAGAAACACGGGGCGGAACGATGTCAGCGCTTTGGTCTGAGCCTGCATCAGTTGATTCGTGATCCCGATCGTGTACAGCACCAGCACGGTGAGCGCTCCGCTGAGCATGCTCGTCAGAACGCCACTTGAGTTCGCTCGTCGCCAGTAACACGCCATCACAGCGGGAACCAGAAAAGTCGCCGCCGCGCCAGAGGTGCTGAACACAATAAATGCCTGCAGAAACTGCACCGGATTCCAGTTAATCGCGACTGACAGGGAACCTGCAAAAATCATCGTACACCATGCCGCGATCCGCAGGTGACTGCGATCCGCAGCGGGGTTGACGAAACGCTGATAAATATCCCGCACCACAGCGGAAGACAGCACAACCAGATACGAACTGACCGTCGCCATCACGGCACCAAACGGAGCGGCCAGAATCAAACCGGCCACGAAGGAACCAGCTGGCCACTCTCTCGTCGTGATCAACGCCAGACGTGGGATGATCTCGTCCGTATGTTCCAGGTCCGGAATCAGCGCTCGACCGCAAATGCAGATGACGATCAGCGGCAAATAAATCCCCAGGTTGTAGAGACTCAGCAGGTAGATCGATTTGCGAATCACGCTCGTGTCCTGACTGGCCATCAGTCGGACCAGGCCGGCAGGGGTTCCAACTCCGCCCCAGACCCAGACGATAAAGAAAGAAATAGCCATAGTCAGCGGCAGGAAATCGGGCGCACCCTCGAGACTATTGTAGCCCGGTCCAGTCACATACCCCGGCCCCGTGTGCTTCAGCGACGTCAGCGTTGCGTTTTCCAGTCCGCCCGCCGCCGTCAGCGATGCGTAAAGCAGAATCATGACGCCGACGAACATCAACAGGCTCTGGAACAGGTCTGTCCAGACAGCGCCGAGAAAGCCTCCAATCAAAGTGTAACCGACCACAGTACTTGAAAAGATCAGGAGTCCAATGTGATATCGAGTCAACTTGATTTTGTACCCCGGCAAGGCAATATCATATGTGATTCCCGACGCGGGAGTCGCTTCTTCAGACAGCGAAAGTTCGGACGAATCCGGCCAGGCCAGTTGCATGACGATTGCCCCGGCCTTGAATTGCGCGAACATCAGGAACGACATATAAAGCAGCAAGAAGATGGTACAGGTCAATCCCACAGCCGGGCTGTTAAAGCGCGTCCGGAACAGATCGGGGACAGTGACGGCTCCCGTGCGGCGACTTAAATGAGCCAGTCGTTTTCCGATAATGCCAAATCCTGTAAGCGGGACGACCATGTAACTGCCGATCCACAAAGCAACGATCCAGCCGTGTTTGTAGACGAGCGAAGGAAATCCCATGAATGTTCCGCCGCTCTGGACGGTTGCGGTCAGCGCCAGCGCCCAGGCTCCGAGTCCTCGATTGCCAAGGAAGAAGCCTTTCATGAATCCGCCGCTCTGAGTCGCACGGTTGGCCATCACGCCAATCCAGATCGATCCCAGAATGAACAGGACCAGCATAAACATCGCGCCGTAACCCGCGCGGGGCGCAGGTGGATCGACGGCCAGAATCAACAGTCGGTTCGCGAGGTTGTCGAAGTGGACGAGTGTGGCTTCCTGCATGGCTCAGCCTCCCAATCCAAGATCGTCGGCATTTTCAACGTCCTCACCCAGATGCCCGTCGCGAAACAGCAACGCACTGAAAAGGCATGAGACGACTGTGCACACACACCACGGAACAACGATTCCCCAGAAAATCCAGTCTGGAAATCCATACACGAATTTCAGTTCTTCCACGGGCCGGTTATAGCCCATGCGATAGCAGACGGTGATCGTCCATGTCATGGCAATCAACCAGATGCTGACGACAACGATGGCTTCACGAAACGAAGAATTGACGATAGGATCCTGTTGGCGTGTCATGTGGCGGGACCAGGCTGGAGGGAGCAAACGGGGACTGAATCGTAGCCGAACTCGACGGATTTCGGAGCGATCGGACACCGTTTTTCGCCAAATTCCGCGAACGCTCCGCTAAACTCTGTGTCACAGAGCAGGTTCCTCGGAGTGAGTTGGACTGGCGGCTTCGGGGGGGACTGGCGGCTTAATCAACTGGACCGGCATTTTAGTTTAACGGCGAGCCGTAGGCGCAGGCGAAACTTGGCACCGACGCCTGCGGCTTGCCGTTAAACGATTCACTCTGCCACGTCGGCGGTATACAATGCAGAAATCGCGGGCCTTCGTGCCAGACGAATCGGTCGGCTGAAACTACCTGGTAGTGCGTCGTCAAGACTTGATTTTGAGGTAGGCCGGACCAAGCGAAGCGCAGTTCCGGCAATTGGCCGATCTGCCGGAACGGCGCTCCGCTTGGTCCGGCCTACAGTTTCAACCCCAATTCGTTGGCTTAACAAGACACTATATTTTTAAAGGATATTTGAACTTGGGTGATCCAAAACGAGATTCGCTGAAAGTCGGCAGTCAACGGGCCGTTTTAGTGGGCGTGTTTCATCCGGATGATGCTTTTGCGAGGACCGGCGCGCTCGATGAACTTAAGGGCCTTGTGAGAACGGCGGGAGTCGAAGTTGTCGGCGAAATGACTCAGCTTCGTGAGACGCCGCATCCGTCCGTGTGCATCGGTCGTGGAAAACTGGAAGAACTCAAGGAGTTGGTGCTGCAGACCGACGCTCAGGTTGTAATTTTTGACAACAACCTCACGCCGTCGCAGGGCCGCGCGCTCGAACAGTCGCTTGAAAAGCCGATCGTGGATCGCAGCGAAGTGATTCTGGATATATTCGCGACGCATGCCCGAACGCACGAAGCCATGTTGCAGGTTGAGCTGGCTCAGTTGCTGTATTTCCGCACGCGATTGAAGCGCATGTGGACGCACTTGGAGCGCATGGGTGGCGGTGGCCTCGGTGGTCTGGGTGCAGGTCGTGGTCCCGGTGAAAAGCAGTTGGAAACCGACCGGCGATTGATTGACAAACGTATCTCGGAGTTGAAGAGCAAGCTGCACGAAGTTGAATCCCGGCGAGTTCGGACGGTTTCATTGAGACGCGAACAACCCACGGTGTCCATCGTGGGCTATACAAACGCCGGCAAGAGTACGTTGATGCGCTCGCTGACTGGCGCGAATGTACTGGTGGAAGACAAGCTTTTTGCCACTCTGGACACGCGTACTCGCCGCTGGAAGCTGCCGAATTTCGGCGATGTGTTATTGAGTGACACGGTGGGGTTTGTGCGGAATCTGCCGCACCATCTGGTTGCGTCCTTCCGATCGACTCTGGAAGAAGCGCGCCGCGCCGACTTGTTGCTGCATGTTGTCGATGCCAGCAGTCCTGAAGCCGAACGTCAGATTCAGACCGTGTACAGAGTCCTGGACGAGATCGGTATTCAGGTCAAAAACGTGTTGTTGGTATTGAACAAGGTTGATCGAGTCGAAGATCAGTCGATGGTCGATGTCCTGCGGCGGCATTACGAAGATACAGTGACGATCAGTGCGGCGACCGGCATGGGACTCGATAAACTGGCAGACATCGTGGCTGAGCGATTATCGGGCGGATTTGCGGAAATCGAAATTGAAGCCAGTGTCGGAAACGGACGACTTTTGGCCTGGCTGACTCAACACGCAGAAGAACTCAGCCGCACCTACACCGACGAATCATCGACACGCGTCCGGATGCTGTGCCGCATCCCGCGTCAGGCGATCGGCCAGATCCCGGCTGAAGACATCACCATCATTGAACATGCTGCAGCCACGTAGCTTGACTCTCCGAGTCGAGTTGTGTTTCGTACCGTGCCAGGCAATCGAATTTTCCGGAGGCCGTCGCATCCTTGCTCGCTGGCGAGCCGAACAGGCTTCACTTAGAACCCTTCTTAAAGTCGTTCCACAATCAGGCCTGGTGCATGGCCGTCATCACTGATAATAATCGCATGGTGTATGGTTGATGCGATCACGTCGGGATACCGCGAAAAAATACGCACCAGTGGCATCCCGACGCTGACGACATCTCCGAGCCGCACAAGCATTTCGAGGCCAACGGAATGATCGATCGGGTCACGCATTTTGCGACGGCCTCCGCCGAGGGTAATGATCGCAAGTCCAAGTGCTTCTGTGTCGATCGTAGTCACCACGCCCTCGCGATCGGATTTCCGTTCAGAGGCCGGTGCGACCGGGAGGATGGCATCCGGATTGCCGCCCTGGCCCTTTACCATGCGACACCAGCGATCATACGCGGCACCGTTGTCCAGCAGCTTTGCACAGCGATGACGAGCGGCTTCCATGTCCTGATCGATGCCGACAGAAATCAACAGCACAGCACAGAGTTCGATCGTCAGCAGCCGCACGTCGTCTGGTCCGCCGCCTTTGAGGACGTCGATGGACTCCATGACTTCCACGGCATTGCCGCACATGCGGCCGAGCGGTTGATTCATGTCCGTGAGCAGCGCGGTTGTGCGGACACCCATGCGATTGCCGGTATCGACCAGCGAGTGTGCAAGTTCCGTTGCCAGCTCTCGAGTCTTCATGAACGCGCCGCTGCCGAATTTGACGTCGAGTACCAGGGCGTCGAGCGATTCGGCCAGCTTCTTGCTCATGATGCTGCCGGTGATCAGCGGGATGGACGGGACCGTCGCGGTCACGTCTCGCAAGGCGTATAATTTGCGATCAGCAGGCGCGAGTTCGACTGAGGCACCGGTGATGACGCAACCGACAGACTGCGTCAGACGCGTAATCTCTTCGAGCGACAAGTCAGTGCGAAATCCCGGGATGGCTTCCAGCTTGTCGAGCGTGCCGCCGGTCGCTCCGAGACCTCGACCGGAAAGCATGGGAACCTGCACGCCACATTCCGCCAGCAGCGGTGCGAGGATCAGCGAAGTTTTGTCGCCAATGCCGCCGGTTGAGTGCTTATCGACCCGTGCGATGCCGTCGCGCGGCCACGTCAGCTGCGTCCCCGAACGCAGCATTTCGGACGTCAACGTGGCAACCTCCCGCGGCGTCATGCCGTTGAGGTAAATGGCCATCGCCATGGCGGACATCTGGTAGTCAGGAATACTTCCCTCAGCAAAGCCCTGAATGAAGTACGCAATTTCTGCGTCGCTCAATTCCTGACGGTCGCGCTTGGCAGCAATCAACGACGCGGGCAGCATGGCGGACCTCAGACTGTCAAAACAAACTCAATATTACCGCGCACGGCGGAATGGTTCAGCCGGAATCGTCCGGTAATTCGTCGTGGCAGGCAATACCGATTGTCCGACGAAACCATAACGCGAGCCGGTCTGAAGCAATGACTTCGATGCGAAAACACCAGTCAATCGACGCAGCCGGGTCCGGACGATATACTGCGATTGAAATTCCTCAGTAAATTCCCGGCGACAGTTTTGCGATCTCTGCGTTCTTTTGCGGCTAAAACCTGCGATCCGTGATGCGTTTTCTAACTCGTGAATGGCCGCAAGAGAGCGCAAAGATCGCAAATGGAAACACAGTTTTTGATTAAATCAATCAGGTCGAAACCATGAGAACTCTGATCATTCTGATTCTCATCACACCGCTCATCATCGCCGCATCAGCCCGAAGTCCTGACAACCCAAAGGATTCATCGCCGCACGCACCGTCTGTGATTCTGTCGAAGGCCGAGACGAACCGGGAAAAAGTTGTCGCCGGACTTTCACCGTTGTCGTTTCTGGTCGGCGACTGGAGAGGCGTGGCGCAGCCAAAACGTGGTTCGAATTCCGGAGCATGGTCTGAAAAAGCGCATGCCGTCTGGCACTTCGATGAAAAAATCCCGTGCCTGATGCTAAAACTTGAACCGGGTGAAAAATCCACCCGGATCTTTTTCGCAGCCACGACCGAAACGGGGCGACCGATCATCGAACTTCATCAGCCGGAAAAACCTGTGGTCGCGCTGGAAATGACCGAACCGGAAAAGTCATCGGCCCCGGATTCAACCGTTCAGACCGAGAAGTCAGCGCCGGATCACTGGGTCTTTGAAACCGTCCTGGAACCTGGCAAACCTCGCCTGCGGTTCACCGTGCGGAAGATCAACGACATACGGATGACAATGCTGTTCGAAGAAAGTCTGAGCCCCGAGGCGGCTTTTCGGCGGCAGTATGAAATCGGCATGACCCGCGCGGGAGAACGCCTGGCGAACGGCAACACGGGCGAACGGCAATGTATCGTCACCGGCGGCCTCGGCACCATTTCCGTCACCCACGACGGAAAGACCTGGTACGTCTGCTGCGAAGGCTGCAAACAGGCATTCGAAGCCGACCCCGAAGGCACACTGACTGCCTACCGGGAACGATTGAAGAAAAAGTCTCAGTGAAAATGTGCCCGACGCTTCCCAATGAATCACAGTCGCGGAGCGCCTGTGCTACGTAGGCGACGTCGCTCCGGGACTCGCATACCGTTCATCGCACCACCGCAGACCGCGCTTTGTAACTCGAAGCCTTGAATTACCGTACTGGAAGTGCAGTATTCCGCCGCGATTAAATGTATCCTACGGTCGAGAGTCCTGAACAACGGCCCAAACACCGCTTGAAAGAGTGCTGCAGTTGTCACAGAATACTCAGATTAGGGTGAAATGCTGAAACTATACAAGTCACAAACTCAGGAACATCGAAACGTGTCCACCATCGAAAAAGCTGAGCGGCTGAAAAAAGAACTGACCGACAAGTGGGTGGTCGTCGCCGCCAACGCGCCGGAACTGAAGAGGTTCGCGAACCTGACGGGGAAAGTGAAAACCGTCAATATGAGTTGTCGCGCGCTGGTAGAATTCGATGGTCCCGTTGACATCGGCTGGTATGACATCGACACCAGCTATCTGACAGTTGTCGATGCCCCCCAGCCAAAGAAGGCCGCCGCGCACACAGAAGCCAAGCCGTCCGCCAAGGCCGCTCCTGCTGCCAAAGCAGCACCCGCAACCGGTGGCGGTTCTCCGCTCGACAAGATCCGCTCCGCCAGTGCCAAGCCCGCTGCCGCGACCGCTCCCGCCCCGGCAGCCGGTGGTTCACCGCTCGACAAGATTCGCGCTGCAGGCTCAAAGCCTGCGGCTGCTCCTGCCGAGAAGCCCGCAACAGGTGGTGGTTCGCCGCTCGACAAAATTCGTGCGGCCGCAAAGCCGGCTGCAGCTGCACCAGCCGCCGAAGCCACTGCCGCACCGACAGCTCCGGAAGAAGCGCCCAAACCTGCTGCGCCGAAACCCGCAGCCCCGATGAGTGGTTCTCCCATGGATCGCATTCGCGCAATGGGCGCGGCAAAGAAGGAATAACCTCGTTTAACCCGACGCCAACGGCGAGGAAGCTTTCCGTGCAATCCGCCTCGCCGTTGGCGTCGGGTTAAACGGGCAACAAAACAAGTCGTAGGGTGGGACCAGCGAGCAACGCGAGCGCCGGCCCACCATTGTGCCGGAGCTGAGGTCCAAAATGCGAATTGCCTGGTTCGAATGTGCCACCGGACTGAGCGGCGACATGACGCTCGCCGCATTGATTGATGCGGGTGCGGACGCGGCCATTGTGCGGAAAGCGATTGCGTCACTCAATCTGCCAGATGTCGTCCTTCGCGTTGAAACTGTTATCAAGGGCGGTTTTCGATCGCTGCAGGCACTGGTCGATCATCCCGAACAACACGCTCATCGGCACTTCACCGACATCCGTCGCATCGTCGAACAGGCCACTGGCCTGACCGCGCCTCAGAAGCATCTGGCGCTGCAGATGTTTCTGGCTGTGGCCGAAGCCGAAGCCCGCGTGCATGGATCGACGGTTGAGAAAATCCACTTTCACGAAGTCGGGGCGATTGATTCGATCGTCGATATCGTCGGCGTGGCCGTCGCATTTGACTTGCTGGGAATTGATCGAGTCGTCTGCAACGCGATTCCAACAGGGCGTGGGTTCGTCAAAATTGATCACGGGATTTGTCCGATTCCGGCACCCGGCACGGCGGAGATTCTCAAGGGTATTCCGCTTGCCGACATTCCGATCGAGTCTGAACTGACGACGCCGACAGGTGCCGCGATCGCGAAGACTCTGGCAGACAGTTTCGGCCCGATGCCCGCGATGACGATCGAAGCCATCGGCTGCGGCTGTGGAACGAAGACGTTTCCGGAACGGGCCAACGTGCTGAGAATCTTCATCGGCGCGGCCACCGTTGCGGCAGACACGGAACACGTTGTTTTGCTGGAAACGAATCTCGACGACGTGCCGGGGGAGACCATCGGTCACGTCCGCGAACGTTTGCAATCCGCAGGCGCAGTGGATGTTTTCGTCACCCCAGTGCAGATGAAGAAAGATCGTCCGGGAATTGTGCTGAGCGTTCTCTGCCGTCCCGAACTCGTCGCACGCTGCGAAGACATTGTGTTCGCCGAAACGGGCACGCTCGGCATCCGCCGCCTGCAGATCCAGCGCAGCGTTCAGCAGCGCGACATTGTGGAAGTCACGACGCCCTGGGGCAAGGTCCGTGGCAAACGCGCCTGGCGCACCGGCCTGCAACCGACGTTCTCGCCCGAGTTCGAAGATTGTGCACGTCTCTCCCGCGATACCGGTATACCACTCCGCGACATCTACCGCGCCGCCGAGTCCGCATTCGCCCCCGATCCCCGCAATACCGTTTCCGCGCCGCCGCGCCGCGAGCATGACCACATGCACGACCACGACCACATGCACGACCACGACCACATGCATGACCACGACCACATGCACGACCACGACCACGACCACATGCATGACCACGACCACGACCACATGCATGACCACG
>CAMAVB010000259.1 GCA_945861465.1 Candidatus Kuenenia stuttgartensis | reverse complement strand
TTTGTAGTTCCGCCTTCAGGCGGTTTTTTGGCCGGAACCGCCCGCCAATTCCGGCTGAAGCCGGGACTACGAACGGAATGGCACGAAATCAACGCGATTTCCGAAAGCGAGATGATTCCACGTAGAGTGAGCGCTGGACTTGATTCAGTCCTGAATTGGACATATTCCACGGGCTCTTGATTCAGTGCACATTGTGGGGCCGGTCAATATTCGCGCTCTGAGAGGGCCTGACGTGGATCTTCCAAATCTTCCACCGTTGTTCGTCTACGGGGCAATTCTGGTTGGGTTTGTGATTACCAACCTGCTGCTGGCTCACATGTTGGGTCCCCGCAAACACACGCCCGTCAAGGATATGCCGTACGAATCCGGCATGGACCCGGTCGGCGACGCGCGACAGCCTTTTGACGTGCGGTTCTATCTTGTGGCAATTCTGTTTCTCGTCTTCGACGTGGAACTGCTGTTTTTGTACCCGTGGGCCGTGAGCGCCTATAGTGAACTGGGCGTTCCGCCAGAGCTTCGCGATACAGTATTTGGAGTCATGATTGTTTTCATGGCAACTCTATCACTGGCTTGGGTTTATGCATGGCGAAAGGGAGTGTTTCGATGGCGGTAGGTCTCCCCGAAAATATCTTTATGACCAAACTGGATGCGGCGGCCAGCTGGGCTCGCTCCAACAGTTTGTGGCCCATGCCATTTGCCACAGCCTGCTGCGGTATCGAGCTGATGGCAACTGCGGCGTCACGACATGATCTCGCTCGATTCGGTGCGGAAGTCATGCGTTTCAGCCCACGTCAGTGCGATCTCTTGATCGTAGCCGGTCGGGTGGTGATGAAAATGCTGCCCGTGCTGCAGCGCATCTGGTTGCAAATGCCCGAACCCAAGTGGTGCATCTCCATGGGAGCCTGCGCATGTTCAGGCGGTGTCTTCGATACTTACGCCGTCGTGCAGGGTGTGGACCGATTTATTCCGGTTGATATGTACGTTCCCGGTTGTCCGCCGCGTCCCGAACAATTGCTGGCTGCGGTCATCGACATGCAAGCTAAGGTTCGCCGCACAGGTACAGTCATGGGAAAAGAATTTCTGGCTCGTGACACGCCGATGGGGCCCGAACCATTCGAAGCCGAAGAACGATATCGCATTCAGGAAGCCAATCTCGTGCAGCTCGGGAATTTTTCAGCAGCAATGACGTCGGCTGGAATGAAGCGAGGAGCCGGGAATCATGGTTGAACTCTCCGCATTGCAGCAAAGGTTCGGGACGGAATTGGTGGAGAGCACTTTTCGCGACAATCGCCGGATTGACGTGCCCGCCGCCAAATTGTTTGATCTCCTGAGCTGTCTGAAATCTGATCACGGTTTTAACACGCTGATCGATATGACAGCCGTGGATTATCTGGAGTACGAAGGTGCCACGGACCGATTTGGCGTCGTTTACATGCTGCTGGATGTGTTTGGCGGCGAGCGCCTGATTGTGCGAACGACCGTGAACCTCCCGGATCCGAAATTGCCATCGGTCTATTCGCTCTGGCGCGGGGCGGACTGGATGGAACGTGAAGTGTTCGACATGTTTGGAATCGTGTTCGAAGGCCATCCGGACCTGCGGCGCATCCTGATGCCGGAAGAGTTCGCTGCGTTTCCACTGCGGAAGGATTATCCGCTGAAAGGACGCGGCGAACGGCATAATTTCCCGGTGATTACACGGGCCGGCAGCTGAAGAGTCGTTCCGGCGAGCGGGTGGGCGTCAGCCCTCCGTGTAAGTTTTACGCGCGAATGTCGCCAATCGGCGCGAATGGAATATAGCGATGTAGGCCGGACCAAGCGCAGCGCAGTTCCGGCAGGGTGAGGGGTATAAAAAGAGACAGCTATTTATCGAGCGGTCCTAACGAATTTGCAGGCCACAATGAAGTCTCTTGTTCACCTCCTTTCGAAGATCATTCTGTTCGTCACGATCTTCGCCGTCACTCTCTCTGCCCAAATAAACGCCGACCTGCTGAAGCTGAACGGCAAAACGATGGGTTCGTACTATGCGATCACCATTGACGGGGCGTCCGAATCCAATTCTGTAGAGATCCTGACAGAGATTGAAGCGGTTCTGGCAGACGTCAATCGGCAAATGTCAACGTGGGATCCGGAATCAGAGATTTCCAGGTTCAATCAGTCCCAGAGCACCGACTGGTTTCTCGTGAGTCCCGGCTTCGCCGCAGTGGTATTGGAGTCGATCCGACTTCACAAAGTCACTCGTGGAGCTTTCGATCCAACGGTCGCACCATTGATTGATCTGTGGGGTTTCGGCGCGAAGCGACCAAAGTCTTTTCCGACTCAGGAAGCAATTGATCTGGCTCGAAGCAAGACCGGCATGCAATTCATCGAAGCGCAGCTGGAGCCGCCGTCGATTCGCAAAACACGCCCGGATCTCACGCTGAATCTTTCCGCGCTTGCGCCGGGTCATGGCTCCGACCGATTGTCTGAGCAATTGACAAAGCTGGGTTATCCGTCGCATGTCGTTGACATTAGCGGTGAAGTGCGGGCCGGGACAATCAAAGCCAGCGGCGAAAAGTGGCGATTGGGTGTTGAATCTCCGTTCGGCGAGATTCAGCGGGTGATTGAACTCACGGAAAAGTCCGTATCCACATCCGGAAACTATCGGAACTACTTCGAGTACAAAGGCGTCCGGTATTCTCATACGATCGACCCTGCGACGGGTCGGCCAGTGTTGAATCCTCCGGCTTCAGTGTCGGTCCTGAGCGATTCATGCATGACGACCGATGGTCTGGCCACAGGATTGATGGTGATGGGAATTGAGCAGGGTTTACAGTTCGCGAAGCAGCAAGGCTTGTCTGTTCTGTTTCTGGAGGTGGTCGAGGAAAAGACAATCGTAGAACACGCGACTGGCGAATTCCATGCCGCTGTGCCATTAAGTACGCAGCCAGACACTCAAAAACCGGCAGTTAAATAAATCCCTTCATTTGGAGCAGTTCTTGCGATCGTTCTTTTGGCTGTGACCGGAACGGTGGTCAGTCTGCTGGCTGTACTCCGCGCGGATACAAGTGTCGTGGTAGGCCGGACCAAGCGGAGCGCAGTTCCGGCAATCGGCTGACTCAATACGCCGCAGGGACGATCGAAATTTTCGATCTACGAGCCGACGTTTCGGGAGTTCTACCGGACGGTGGAACCGGATCGCTTCCGCGAAGCAGCATCAGGCAAGGTTGAGCGAGAACATTTTCAGTATCCGGACTTCGGAGTCTGGCTTCTGGAGCGACATCTTTGACAAGAATAGTTGACGACTCAGGCGGGACCGGCGGAGCGGTCCCGAAGACAATTCCACTCAGGAGAAGAAGCCGCAGGATCTATCGAATTCGACGCGAGGCGGTAGGAAGAAAGGTTCCGCCGCGCGACCGCCGACCGATCGCCGGCACCGGCGAAAGAAAGCGACCACAGCAGTCAGCAATTGTCGTTCAACGCGAAAGTCACAATCAACTCGCTCACTTTCTCACAGGCAGTTACTCACTCAGGACGGTTAGTTCTGAGTGAGGAACGGCGATCGAAATATCTGTCGGCAGATTTGCCAAATCAACCGGATTCTGTCGATCGCGGGCACGGTCGGAAACGCATCTTGATTGCCGTCAATTCGATGACACCTGCTGGACTTGTCGAAGGTCATTCGATGCTCCGGTCGATGTGACCGGAGCAGCGAACCACTGGACGCGAAGTCATGTCGGACGGTCTCGCCGGAGCGAGATCGCAGGTGAATTCGGAGGATCCAGTGTATCGGACCGACCGTCGATCGTCCCGACGAATCTGACTCATGACACGCCCTCCTGAGTTAGTTGGGCTGGAACCGTTCTACGTTCCGGATGCGATCACTTCCGCGTTCAACGGGTTTCCATCTGTATTCGGATTGACTGCGCTACTTGATGGATTATCGCCGACTTGGCGAATCAAATCGATGTCGCGTCAGCGTGTTGGACCGACGCTCGCAAGAAAACTCTGGTTTTCTGCGTCGGTCGTCAACGGAGCAGTCAAGAAATTCGAGTTGCAGGCCCCGTCAATCTGATCCGTGCATTCCTGAGAGACAGCGAATGTATGGTTGAGTGGTCGATACCACGACATGAATCGTTGTCGAAACCTGAAACCTGGAAAACGATAGGGCACATGTATGCAGAAAACGGAGATCGGCATAGTTCTCAATCTGGCGTGTCGAGGATACTCGCGGCAAGTAAACGTGGTGTACGCAGTCAAATGGACGGGCGGAAACGCACTTTGTGTTTTTGGAATGCGTATCCGCAGATCCAAGTGGGGTGATGTAAGAATGAATGACGAAAAGTCGCAGTTTAAGGATCGAGCTAATGCCGATCTCCACCGGATGTCGCCCATCTGTCAGTTGCCGCAGCGTCAACTCGACTAAATCAGGATCATCACGTTTCCAGAGCGACGCTGAATTTCTGGCTTGATGCTGGATTGTTGTTGCTCTTTGTTTCACTGGCAATTGTAGCCACGATTGTGCAGTTCGTTTTTCCTCATGGAACAGGAGCAAAGGAATGGCGTTATGAGGGATGGACTTCCATCAGTGGTCTTCCCTGCAGTATGGACTCACCTGCGCTTTCGGGTTTGCCACTGCGAATCATGTCATGCTGCACGGGTCATGGGTTTTTACGATTGTCGCTCGAAGGCCCGTGAAGCAGACTGAATTTCCTGATGACGGAGTTCAGAAGATTCACGGAGTGGGTCTACTCATCGGTCTACTGCTGATCGGTGCATTCACTGTCGGGACGGCGATGATTACCATCCAAATGCTGGCGCAGTAGATTCATCAGACTGAGCCATTTCGGCGACGGACTGTGCTGCGGAATTCGTCTCGCTTCGCGTCAACGCAATCGGCATGGGCCATTCCTGCACAGCCTTTGGAGACAGTCTAAGTCGCGTGTTCTTTCCCAGCCTTCAGCAACCAGTAGCTGACCGGAATCACGAACAGCGTGAAGGCTGTGGATGCTATCAGTCCGAAGATCAGTGACCACCCGAGTCCGGAAAAGATCGGATCAAGTGTGATGGGAAGGCTTGAGAGCAACGCGGCACCTGCGGTGAGAAGGATCGGACGCAGGCGAACGACTCGGCTTTCCAGGATTGCATCGAACAATGGGCGTCCGTGGCGAATTGCCAATTCAATGAAGTCGACGAGAATGATCGAATCTCGCGTCACGATTCCGGCGAGTGCAATCATGCCGATCATCGCGGTGGCCGTGAAATAGACCGGATCTGCGTAGCTACCCACGACGCTGCCGTTGATGGCATTAAGCAGCCAGAAGCCGGGCATCACGCCGATGACCGTCAATGGAATGGCCATCATCACCACAATCGGCAACGCAAAGGAACCAGTTTGTGCGACCAGAATGACGTAGATCATCAGCATCGCGGCGGCAAATGCCAGGCCCAGATCGCGGAAAACATCCAGAGTGATTTTCCACTCACCTTCACCGGAGAAGATGACATCGATCCCTTTCGGGACGCTCCAGGCAAGGCCGCTGCCGTTAGTGAAATATGTACGAGAATGCACAGGTCGCGGCGTGCTTGTTGCTCCTGCGGAAGGTTGAATGGGCTCGAACACCTGATCTGCCTGCACATCGACGATGCACTCGGCTGGTGGACGGCCCGCGCATTCTGCGAAGACATAGACGACAGGTTTCAGGTTTTTGTGATAGATGGTCTGATCCACTGGCTGATTTTCCCAGGTTCCCAGTTCGGCCAGCGCAATAAGAGCGCCGGTTGCTCCTTTAACGTGCAGTTGGATCAGATCATGCCTGCTGGAACGAATGGCTTCCGGTAGTCGAAGATTGATATGCAGTGGATGTCGTTCGCCTTCAAGTCGCACAAAGTCATCGTCTGTGCCGCCAAGTGCAATTCGAAGCGTTGACGCAATCTCGGCCACTGATACACCCGCGAGTGCGGCTTTTTCCTGATCTGTAACGAACACCAGTTTCTGGGACGCGGCTTCGCTGATGTCATCGACTTCCACAAGACCGGGTTCGGCCGTCAGGCGATTGGCAACTGTGGCGGCTGACGAAAGCAGGTCTTCATAACTGTGATCAGGCTGCCCATAAACTTCGGCGACAACGGACGCCAAAACGGGAGGTCCCGGTGGTAGTTCCACGAGTCGTGCCAGTGCGTTGTGCTTCGTCGCCAGTGCCGTCACGTGATCGCGAAGTCTGAGAGTGATTGCGTGACTCTGCTGGCGGCGGTTCTTCTTGCCGACGAAGTTGACTCGGATTTCAGCGAGATGTGATCCCTGTCGCAGGTAGTAGTGTCGCACCAATCCGTTGAAGTCGATGGGGCCCGGCGTGCCGACATAGCTCGTGAAATCCGTGACTTCAGGGACAGTGGCAAGAAGCTGTTCAAATTCTGCGACGACAGCACTCGTGCGTTCCAGCGATGTGCCTTCATTCATATCGAGCACCAGCAGGAACTCGTTCTTGTTATCGAACGGAAGCATCTTGAGCGGGACCGAACGAGTCGCTGCCATCCCGGCGGTCGCCAGTGTCAGCCCGGCCATGAGGATCAGAAACCCGACTGCTCGAAGTCTGGTCTTCAGCATCGGCACCATGATGGGGCGGAAGAAACGGTAGAGGAAGGATTTCTTGACGAGTTCTGGGTCGTAGATTTCGTGGACAGCAGATTTCGCGGGTTCGACGGAATTGCCAGGCCCAGATTGGCTTACGCTGTGGGATGTGTTCGCAGCATGATGAGACGTAGCTTTCCCTTTCAGCATGTGAAAGCACAGCCATGGCGTGATCGTAAACGCCACCAGCATCGACATCGCCATGGAGATTGGGACATTGAGCGCCATGGGCGACATATAAGGGCCCATCATCCCGGTGATGAAGAACATCGGCAGAAAGCTGACGATCACCGCGAGAGTTGCACTGATCAACGGTGGTCGAATCTCGGCCACGGCTTCCAGGACAATTCGGCGCGAGGCCTTCTTCTTTTCCTCAAAGTGCCGAGCGATATTCTCTACGTCCACAATCGGGTCATCAACCAGAAGTCCCAGAGCAAGGATCAGTGCAAACAGAGTCACGCGATTGATCGTGTAGCCGAAAAGAAGATTAACAGCGAGAGTCAATCCGAACACGACTGGTACTGCCACGGCCACGATAAACGCTTCTCGCCAGCCGAGACTGAGTGTCAGCAACGCGATGACAATAACAATCGCGATGCCAAGCCCTTCCACCAGTTCGTTCACTTTTTCATTGGCCGTGTGGCCGTAGTTGCGAGTGACGATCATCTCGACGCCGCTCGGAAGAACATCCCGTTCGAGCTGATTTGCGGCCTCAATCACATTGTCGGCAACCGTAACTGCGTTGGCACCTTTCTGCTTGGAGATGGCGATGGTGACAGCAGGCATGCTTTCTCCTGTCGATGTGTTCGTAGCCGGATTCGTCATAATTCGGGAAGCAGCAGCGTCGGACTTCTCAGGAATTTCGCTGGCTCCGAGATCGAGTACGTCTTCCTCTTTCGCAAAGTTGCGAGCTGCTCCCCAGCCGTGTCGCACATAGCTGGAGATTTCCGCAGAGGCATCCTCAATCGTCGCCACATCTTTCAGGAATACCGGACGGCCGTCGACAACACCGACAACCAGTTCGTTCAGTTGTTCGGGACGACCGATTGCAGCGGCGGTCTCGACTTGAACAAGCTGATCGTTCAAAGTTAGCTCACCTGCCGGCAGTGAAACATTCGCTCCCTGAATGGCTCGCTGAATCTCAAGCACGCTGAGTCCGTAACCACGCATGCGTTCGGGATCAATGTTGAGCCGGATTGTTCGAGGCTCGCCGCCAATCACTTCGGCTCGAGAGACCTGCGGCACTTCTGCCAGACGTTCAACCATTTCTTCGCCAATGCGTCGCAGGGAATGAGTGTCCTGATCGGTCCCTTTGAGTGTCAAAGTCGTCACCGGCACATCATCAATTTCGACGGGCTTCATCACCCAGCCAGTGACGCCGGGAGGAACCTGGTCACGGTTCTCATCCATTTTTTTTAAGAGTTTGACGAGGCTGCGTTCGCGATCCTGACCAACGTAAAACCGAACTGTGATGATCGCCTGATTTTCCCGTGACATGCTGTAGACATATTCAACTCCGTCGATCTGATACAGCACTCGTTCGAGCGGCGACGAAACAAGCTGCTCGACTTCCGAGGCGGAATGTCCGGGAAAATTGACGTAGATGTCAGCCAGCGGCACAACAATCTGCGGATCTTCCTCCCGCGGTGTGATCAGCAGCGCGGCGACACCAACGATGATGGAGAACACAATCAGAATGATCGAGAGATTCGATTCCAGAAAGATTCGCACAATGCGTGACAGCGGATCGGACGGGCCCTGATTCAGATCTGCTTCTTCGGATGTCGTCATGACGGATTTCCTTTTTTCAGCCTGGCGAGCGGCAGGGCGTCAGCCCTCCGAGCGAACCACACAGCTATCGATGGTAGACGCTCACGTTCATCGACGTGGTCCATCTTTCATGGACCTACGCAGATCATTCAGATGATGAAATGTTCGGAAAGCGGACTCAGCCGCTTGCCTCACTCAACCACAACCAGTTCACCTTCGACAAGCCCCGCCAGCACTTCGACGTCGTCGTCCAGAGTGCGTCCCAGGCGAACGTTTCGGCGAGTCATAGAGTTGTCTTCTACAACATTCACCATTGTCAGCTGACCGACTTTCCGCACCGCGTTCGCAGGGATCACGAGCACTTCTTCATCTTCCAATGGAATCATCAGACGTCCAAACATGCCGCTGTAGACTCCTGGAGGACACGGGCCCGTAACCTTGACCGTAAAGGACCGACTGGCGACGTCCGATTCAGGAACCACTTCACTGATGGTGGCTTCGCAATCAAAGTCCAGAGCGTCAAGTCGTGTGGGTAGCAGTTGCCCCGGCTTGAGTTTCAGGGCGAGTGATTCACGCACCGACGCGACCATCTGCATATGGGTGGGATCAAACAGCGTCAGCAGAATCTGACCGGGGCTGACGGTATCGCCCACTTCGACTCGCTTGTCGATGACAGTCCCTGACATCGGAGAGCGGATCGTCGCGTAGTCGAGCATCACCTGAGATTCCTTCACTGCCTGGGTTGCCCGTTCAAGATCCGCTGCCGCACTCTTCATTGCCGCTTGAGCTGCATCAAATTCGCTCTGCGAAATGGCCTTCTTCGCCTTGAGCTGCTCAGCTCGTCCGAATTCTGTCTTTGTTTGCTCACTTCGCACCTGCGCACTGGTCAACCCCGCTTCTGCTTGTTTCAATCGAGCCTGCAAATCGGCATCATCCAGTTTCACCAATACCTGATCCTTTAAGACACCCTGGCCTGCCGTGACATTCATCTCAAGGACTTTCGCCAGCAGTTTGGGGGCGACAGCAGATTCATGGACCGGTTTGACTGTGCCAGTGGCGGTTTCGTACCTGGGCCGTTTCAACAACCGAGCAGGCACGCTTTGGAGTCCTTCAACAGAGCGGGTATCACCTTCGGTAACTTCTGAAGGCACTTTGCTATGAAACACGCCCGCCAGAAAAAGCAGCATCAGCGTTACGACGACCGTCATCACGATGGCCAGCAGCCATTTCATAAGAATCGATGCTGCGGCCGCCTTTGGTGGTTGGGACATTCTGAGTTCTCCGAAGAGTTGGCCGAGCAAAAATGGTCGGAGTGATGGTCGTGAGAATTAACTTCTTCAAACTGACAACGAAAATTGCGATCAACTACGGCACCGGCACGTAAGCGAATCCATCAGCCTGTCGATTCAGGAGCACGGTTAACGCAGCCGCAGCCACTGGGATGTCAGACGCGACTTCGCTTCGCTCGATGTTCTTGTAGCTGAGAGCCTGGCCGCAGACGATCACTTCAACGCCTGCTTTTTGCAGTAGGCGAATCAGCGGCAAGTTGGGATTGTGCTTTGTCTGCAATCGAGATTCCCAGGCTTCGTCTGACAGCACGGACTTTGTGGCCTCACCATGCAGAACGACCGTCAGCTTGATGTCGGACGCCTTGAGCCCCGCTGTGCCATACAGGTTCAACAGCCTCGCCGCACGATCCAGGCCCTTGTTGACTTCTTCAGGTTTCTTTGCTTCTGATGTCACATCCAGAACCACTTTCATTCCCGCACGAGGCGGCTCGACGGCATTGGCCACAGCGAAGATTCCGCCGTAGCCTTCGATGATCGGGAACAACAGTTTGGCATCTGTTGACGAAGGAGTGGTTACCGGCGCGGCCCCATCGGCGGGAACCGCATGATTCTCATGAGCCTCATCGAAGCCGCGTTTCACAAACTTGCTGACGACGACAGCATGGGCCTGAATCAACTTAACCGTATACGCATCGTCGGAAGTTTCAGTGACCTTCACTCCGTGCTCAGTATTCTCCACAACCATCTCGATCTTGTCGTGATTCTTGAAGACCGCCACAAACAGCTCGTCCCAGAATCGCAGACCGCGATCAGATTTGACTCGTTCGTGCATCGCCGCCACATGTTCCTGAATCATCGACGTGACCGCTTCGTCGTCTGACTCCGTAATTGTCTCCACTCCATTGTCGAGGTTCTTGACTTCGCGGCGAATGAGTTCGTGCCGTTCCAGCAGATAGTGGAAGACATCCTGATCGACTCGCATCGCCGCATCAGGCCCCATGCCTCGACCAGCACCAGGGCCGCGACCGCCACCCTGACCTCGGCCAGCTCCCATTCCTCGTCCGCGACCTGTGCCAACACGATCGGAATCTTTCACGACCGCCTGTTCCTGTTTGGCTCTTTCGAACACGACCATGTAGTTCTCCTTCAGCAGATCCTTCACTTCGTCAGCCTTGTGAAATCCAGCCTGAAGAATCTCCGCTTCGAAAACTTCCTGACCGGCTCGTACATGATCCATGGTCCAATCGGAGCTTTCGCCCTCGATGCGTTTGAAGTCGATCACGATCACTCGCCCGCCGGGCCTCAGTGCCTTCAGGAGAGACGTCATCGTCTTCTGTGGAAACTCAAAGTGATGATACGTGTCACAGATAAACGCCACATCGACCGATTCCGGGTGCAGCTCCGTCGAATCGTCCTTACACAACAGCGTTTCCACATTCCGCAGCCCCTGTTCGCGGCAGGTGACTTCGATGTGGTCGAGGAACTTCTGAGCGATATCGACGGCGATGACTCGGCCTTCCGGACCAAGATTGCTCGCGAACAGACGAGTAAACAAGCCTGTCCCGGCCCCAACGTCGGCGACAACGTCTGTCGGTTTCAGCTTGATGGCCTCAAGAATCTCCTTCCGCTTCGCAAAGACCTCTCGGCTTTCAATTTCGAA
>CAMAVB010000258.1 GCA_945861465.1 Candidatus Kuenenia stuttgartensis | reverse complement strand
GCAAACAGGGTGTCTGGCACCGGCGACTCGTGGCATGGTACCGGTGACTCGTGGCACCAGCGCCTAGTGGCAAACAGGGTGTCTGGCATCGGCGGCTTTGGCACCGGTGGCTCGTAGACAGAGAGTCTCAGACGGCGGAGCGATTGAGCTACGTAGGCGACGTCGCTCCGCGACTTTGATTTCGGAACTGGCCAATTGCGGTTGTCACTGCGAGTCCGATTGCTCCGGCGATGCAGTTTATCAGACTGAATGTTCTCAGGTCGCCGATCGTCAAGATCCACCCGGCGAGGCCGGCGATGGCAAGGATCAGGAACAGACGCTGGCAGAAGATCAGCGGCTTGCCAGCGCGGCCAGGGCCAATGAGCAGCAGGATGCCGATGACACACAGGACCAGCCAGATCAGACCTGTGGCTTTCGTGACTGAGTCGGAAGATCGGACATCGAGGGACAGCGTGGGGTTGCCGCCGACTCGCAGGAAGTCGATTTGCTGGCCGTCGGTAGGAATGTCGAATTTGAGCGAAAGCAGCCCGGTAGGCGTTGCCTGGCGTCCTTCGATTGTCGCTGACTGCGCAATGTCGAGACTGAGCGTGTCAAACATCGGCTGCGGCATGGCTTGCTGCATCGTTGTAGATTCGTCGATTGCATTAAACGACATGGTTTGATCCTGCGGCGCTAAGTGGTTCCCAAGCTCCAACTGCCCTGCCCGACGCTGCATCAGTTGCGACCGAACGGATTCTCCTTCAAATGCAATTCCGTCCTTGCCATCAGGTTTCTCTTCCGCTGTCTTACGTTGCATGTCGCGTTGCGTAGGTGTGGAAGCGGCTTGCGGTTTTTCAGATCCTGCCTTCTCTCCGCCGGACTTCTCTCCGCCGGACTTCTCCCCGCCGGACTTGTCGTCGCCGGACTTCTTACCCGCCTCCTTCATTGATTTGGCTTCATCCGACTCCTCCAAATCCTGAATCGTGATCCCCAAACGGAACTCGGCGACCGGTGATGCCTGCTGAACACCGCCTTGCTGACCACCGGAGCCTGACCGAATAGGGCCATTGTTCTCAAAGAACAAAGCACTGTTACTGTAGTTATCCCGGTTCTGTCCAAGATCCTGCTCATACAAATAGCCGTTGCCTGTGATGACTTGCACCGGCAGTTCCTGCGGTAACAGATTGGTCTTGAATTCATTGGTGATCTCGTGCAGCCTGCTCAGCACTTCTCCTCGCTGCCGTTCGACGCCATCGCCATATTCATAGCCGAAATTGCTTTGCAGTTTGCTTGTCACCGACTGCAATTCCGACTTGGCTTTGCTGCGAGCGTAAGTTCCTTTTGCCGATTTCACGTTCTTCGTGAAAGTCGCAATCTGCTCCATCAAGGACAACAGGTAGGCATCCTGTAATTCCGTCGATGCGGCGCGGATTACGTTCGTTACTTCCGGATCGTCCACCAGAGTCGCCCGCCAGGATTTCGGCACATAGACGGTCCAGCAATTACGAGATACAGAAATACCGAATTCCGGATCATCACGGAATTCAGGAAATGTCGGCACGGGAATCGTCAGTCGGCTGCTTTTCCACTCATCCCGAATCGACGCGGCAGCATCGTCAAAGCGACCTGCAAGGGCGAAATCGACCTCGAACCCGGACGCCAACGCACCGGACTGGGGAATCGGAATCAGATGCCGTGCAGCGTCGCCTTCGCCGCGAATGACAACCCGACTTGGTCGGCCTTGCACAAGGCAGTACAACAGTCGGCTGCCCTGTGGCAGAACCACGGGCAGGAACTGTCGAGACTCGTTGGTCACCTGCAACTGATGTCGGCTTCTCCAGCTGCCATCGTCGGCAATCACTGTCGTGTGTGTCGCCAGCGTGACAACGGCCGGGGCCACTTCGAATTGTTCCGGATAGACCAGATTCCACACGGCTGTTTCCGGACGCAGCTTCACGATAGCCACCGCCTGTTGCAGCAACTGTGGCGGAATCTGAGTCGTAATCTGTTCCGGGCTGACTTTGTCTTCTGGTTGTTCGGCACTCGGCTGCAGCAGACCGTTGGATTGATTCACCAGAACCCAGAAATTTGCCTGTCCCGACAATGTCGATGGCGATCCCGAAGGAACGACAATGCTCGGCACTTCACTGCGGATGACCCGATCTGCCGGCAACGGCAGACTGGCCGTGCCGAGCACAAACAGACGTTCGGTCACAGGCTGCTGAAGCTGCATGATGACTCGTGTTCGCCCGTCCCCGAGATCTTCGCGCGTCACCCGGCGCTGGCCGGGCACATCAAACGTCATGACGGACGCAACACTGGTGGGCAATTCGACGGCAAAGTGATCTGCGGCAGCTCGGGCGATCTGCCAATTCAGTGCCAGCGTGATCTCAACCGCTGTTTCCGTCACGTTTGTCACCGTCACGGATTCACCGATCAGCGTTGAAATGGCTTCACGAAGTTTGGCGGACAATGAGCCTGGTCGAACGGCGTCGCTCTGAAATGCCAGTGATGGCGAGGTCGGAGCGATTTCGCGGTAGGTTGGATTCACGGCTGCTGCGGACTTCGCAGTCCAGTCGCTGCCATTCTCCAGCCCGGCGCTTTCTGAAGCGGCATCGAGCCACACAGCCAATTCGGAGTTTGCCTTCGTCGCGTTCATCACGGCTGGCGGCCGCAGATTCAGCAATGTTCGATCCGCATCGCGATTCATCTGACCCTGAACAGCGACCTGCATCTGTCCGGCGCTCGCATCCATCAGCTGGATGCTGAGCGTACGGATGTCAGCGTTTGCGTTGTCACCATCCACTGCATCTGAAAGATACCAGTCCTTGAGTCCTGTCGCAGTGACATCCAGCGCCAGAAATCCCTTCGGCACAGCAATGTCGATGCGCGAACGCGGTGCTCCACTGACGCGCAGCGTCATCCGGCTGCTCCAGAGCTGACGTTGTTCTTCCAGACGCACGGCGTGCATGGCCTCGACGGTCAGTTCATCGGCGGTTGGCGTCACCTTGACCGTGACGGAGGCCGGATGACGCGTGTAACGCCATGCCAGCATCGGCCGACCGGCCAAATCATCGCCTTCCGGAGCTGGCGCTTCGTTGGCGTTGATCTGCGTCACGGCTGAGAGCGAATCGGAACGCACCTGAAACTGCGAACCAGTCTTCAGAATCACAGTGCCGAGGTCGCGACTAGCCCCTTTGACCATCGAGATCGGCACGGGAAGAGATGCCATTGCCTCTGGCGTGGGAGCCGCTGCGTACAACTGCAGCGTCAGTTTCGTCGCATCGTTGACGGCGCGTCGCAGCTGCAGGTTGACGGAATGCGTCGCATCGGTGCTCTGCGCGGTCCAGCCAGCAACGTCTTCGCCGATGACGGACTGCACGGAGTATCCTTCTGGAATAGTGATGTCCAGTTCGGAGATTTCGCCCTGGCGGCAGTTCACGACAACTGTGGTGCGGAGCACGATTCCGGAATCCTGAACGGACATCGCGGAACTCACCGTGGCATGAAACACCACGTCGCCAGCAACTTTTTGAATCGTGGGCAGCCATTGCAGTCGAACGGATGATAACTGCGCGATCGGCAGAATAATTGTGCGGCCTTCGCGACGATACACATTCGTGCGGCCGTTGACTTTGGCATCGAGTCCGTCAGCTGGCAGGATCCACTCCAGCGTCCCCGCAGCAGCATCCCGCAGCGGCAGGTCGGCTCGACCAAGTTCGCCTTCGAGAAGTGCGGTAATATCAAACGAGACATCGACAACATGCGCGCCTTTGCCGGTGACCTGCACGGCGTAGGCCGGTCCTTCCGTGGCTGGCATGATTTTGTTAAGGTTTTCGATCTGCTGTTGCTGCCTTGGGATCTGCTGGCCTGCAAAATTCTGAATTTCGCCCGCCTGAATTCCGACCACGAGCGGCTGCACGGAGCCCGCGTTGCCATCGACCTTTACGGTGCGAATCGCGACTGGACCGATGGGAAGCGGCACATTGACGGACTGTTCTGAATCGCTCCAGACAACAAAACGACCGTCCAGGCTGAGGACATATTTTGTGCCATCGACCTGCGTCAGTTTCTCTGCTTTGAAAAATGACGAAATCACCGTCGATCCCAGGGGGCTCACAGTCGGAGACTTCAATGCATCCGGATACGCCTGCTGATACAGCTCCAGAAAATCATCGTGGCGGATGAAAACTCGTTCGGCTCGCAGAACTGGTTCGTCCGGTGAATACGGAACGACCACGTCCGGTCGCGGAATGGTTTCCTTCTTCGCTTCCTGACCCACGGAAACAGGCATTTGCGCGACCAACACCAGAAATACGAATGCGTGTACAACGCACGAAGCCATGCGTAGGGCCCCCGTCTGTAGTTCCTGCCTGCCGGCCAACGCCGTGAAGGATTTTTTCCGCCAAAACAAGGGATTTATGCAAGGCATTGCGGGGCGAATCGATCCTGCGTTTGAGCCACGAATGTGGCGGCAGGTTGTAGCCACGGGCGTGAGCCCGTGGTTGGAGAAACACAGGTGATTTTCAGTCCTGAAAGGACGACATGAGATGACCCCGTCGCAATCCCTGTCGACCCTTCGGGACTTCCGACGCTCCATCATCGCGTACCACGGGCTCTCGCCCGTGGCTACATCTTGTCGTCCCTCCGGGACTGAATCACGTTCCCAGGAATCACATTGGTCGATTTTATATTGAAACATCAGATTGCGCCACTTTTCGCTTGTTTCTACAGTTTGTGCCAATCAACCCACTGAAACTATTCTTCTGTTGAACCATGTCCACGGACAACTGCAACTGTTGCAGCACGAAGTCGCCAGCGCCATGGCTACGCTGCCGAGTGCTCCCAATGCCAATCCATCGCCAACACTTTGCCATGCATTGGGCAACAGCGGCGGCAAGCCCACAGCAACGAGCAGCATGGTGATCGCCAGAGTCAGCTTCCACAGCAGGGAAGTCGATCTCATTCTCCATGCGAGCAGAATCACAACCAATGCCGCCACGAGTCGAATGGCGGTAATTTGTCCACGCCGCTGTACGACCAGTCGCAACACTGAAGGTTGATGCACAGAGTCGGCGACAGAAACAAATTCACGAGTCTGATAATCAGCCGGCACGTCAAGATTCACGTTGACCGACAGGCGAGCGTTGCCTTTCCTGGGCTTTGCAGGTTGACCCTGAAGACGGGCGAATTCGTCAACGAACAAACCCTCGCTGTCTTGCGGACCGGGAGCAGGTGCCGCCGCCGCAGGCTCTGCTTCAGACTCTGCTGCAGCGGGAGCCTGGGGTACGTTGGATGGATCGACTGCAATCGACTGACGTGCAATATCGTCGGTCTGCGCAAATTTGCTGAACCCTCCTGCGTTTTCGCCCCCTGCCATTCCAGGGAGAGCCAGTTGTTCTCCATCCATTTTGACGCCAAGTCCCCCTGGTACGGCAGATCCACCGGCCGCATCTCCCTCGAAACTGAACTTCGGTATGTCAGCCACTTCATCGACAGCCCGAGAACTCTTTGGTTGAGATGGAGCCATACTTGAAGATAAACGTGTAGAAGATCCTGGAGAAAGACGCCCATTTGTGGCTGTAAATAACCCGGAAGCGCCTCGAAAAGCCGCGTTCATCTTCAGGACGAGCAAGAAGCCGAGACACAGAATCAGGCACAATGCTGCCACACCAACCCATTGCCTCCGGATTTTGGAAACGGTCAGTACAAACAACGCCCACCGCCGAATTACGGAAACGGTCAATACAAACAACACGACAAAGAAAATTGCCAGCGGAATGAGTCGTCTTGGCAGATCGGATGTTTCGGGCCATGCAATCTCAACCAGAGAGACCAGCCAGCCTGGTTGATCAATGCCGGATGTTGGTCGGAACTGACCGTAACTATCCACCAGCAACGATGACTGTGGGTAGTGGACGCGCCATGTTTGCTGCAGCACGTCGATCGGAATCGCTTGCAACTTACCGGCGTCAATCGAAAACTGAATCGGGCCATGTTCTGTCCGTCCAAATGGTCCGCTCTGGCGGGAATCGGATTCAAACAGCACTTTCAGCACATGTTCCTGACTTTCGGAGTTCGTCGGAACAGCAACCAGATAGTCGCCGCCATCGCGACGCACTTCCACAGGCTCGCCATTCAGCATCGTCGACCACAGAAACGACCGATCAGCATCTGGCAACGTGAATCGCAGCGTCTGCACGCCGCTTGATCTGATCTTTGCCTCGCACGAGCGTTGAATGCTGCCCGAATCATTCAGCGTACAGACATTCGCCAATTGTTCGCACACAGCTGACGGAACTGTGTTTGTCACGAAGCGAGTCTCATTCACCTGGAATGCGTAACCCGGCTGCACAAAGCGATAAATCAATGCGACTCGGCGACCGGTTGATACTTCAGGAGCATCGACCAATCCCGCGTCCGCCACGAACAACCCAGGGATCGAGCTGACTTCCGGACCGACCGACAATTGCTGCTCGGGCGACGCTTCAAACACCAGCACGCCATGCTGACGAACGGCGTCCTGCACCTGCACGATCGGTGCCTCAATCGGAGCCGCATCGTTCCGCGGCTGCTGCACGAAAGCATGCAGTGACAGCGAGCCAGCAAAACGATGATCCAGCTTCAGCGTAAACGGACGCAAGCCGTCCGCCGGTGTTCCAGCCGATTGTTCAATGATGGTCACTGGCCGAATGGCGCGAGTCTGCTGGATTCCGGGGACAGGCCCGACACTGCGAACGGTAAATCGCACGTCGGGACCCAGAGATTCCGACAGCCGAATTGTCAGCGTGCGAATCGTGCCGCTCAGCACGTCCGTGATAATCTCGGCATCCAGTGACTGCTGGCGACTGTCGGCCCATGTCTTCAGAACCGATCGACCCGCCAACCGAGACGGCTTTCGGACAATCGAGAGTTCGCCCGAGACCGTCGTTCCGAGATTCTGAAAAACCTGCTCCGTGCCGCTACCGGCAATTGGAGTCAACCCTGTCAACGACAGCGGAGCAACGGTGAGGTCATCCGCAAATCGCACGATGTACGATCCGCCGACGGTGGTTGTGTCGGCCGCTGTGACAACCGGCAAGGTCAGTTTCTGTTCCGTATCAGGATCGGCGATCGTGCGCGTCATCCTGAGCACAAGTGTCATTAACTGACCAGGTGTGATTGGCTGAGCAGGACGAACAAGGATTTGATTGGGTTCGCTGGTCGCTGTCCATGGGATCGCAATTTGAGATTTGAGATTTGAGATTTCAGATGTTTCGACACTCGTCAACTGCCAGTCGGCAGGAACCGTCACGAGCAACTCAAACAACGGCGCGTTGAGCGTTTCGACAACGAGCGATGCATTGAACGTAGCCGTTGTATCGTCGATCGCCAGCAAGACGCTGGTTTCGACAAATAATTCCCGATCGCGCGGTTTCGCGGCGACCTGTAGCACAAACTCCTGCAACCAAAAATCAAACACGGACGCATCCGTCGAAAGTCCCAGTTCCGCTGCGGAAACTCGTCGGACGCCGCCACCGGTTTCCGACACCAGTCGGAGGCCGTCTTCATGTTTCACTACGAGTCGCCCGGTATGCGCCGTGACTTCGGAAAACTGCACAGTCGGAATCTTCTGGATAACATCTTCGCCAGTTGCCGAAACCCCTTTGATTTTGATCAGGCGATCATTGGTAAACGGCTGTCGGTAAGTCAATGTGACTCTTGTGTCTCCCGCGTTGTCCGGATCGTCTTCCAGCGTCCATGATTCCAGGCCCGTCGATTCGACACTCGTCACTTCCAGTCGCGCAGGAACCCGCGCAACCACTTTGTTGATCGTGCCGCCAAAGACGCTGACGCGGGAATCGCTGTCCCAGCGGAGCGTTTCTTTCTGGACTTGAAGTTGTCCGTCCGTGCGTACGAAAACCAGAGTCTGAGCTTCCATGTCTTTCCGCTGCACCACCCAGCGGAGGCGCACTTCGGGGGCATTGCCGACCGGAACCGCGTAGTTGGCGACTGCATCGTCTGCGGTCGGTCGATCAAGTTTCAGATCGTTTACCAACAGATGTCGTCCCGCCGGACAATTGACCGTGAGTTGCACCGCAGGCACCACTGGCAACTGAAAAGCCGCTGTGCGGTCGCTCCCCAGCGTCGCCAGCTGAGTCGACATGGTCACAATCGCCGTGAATTCGCCGACCTTTTCGTGCGCAAAAAACAGGGCCGTTGGATCAGCGGGATCCCGCCCAATGAGGGCAGGTTGACCGTCGATTTCGAATTTCTCCACCAGCAGATTTCCCGCTGGCAAGTGCAGCATCTGCCAGCCATCGGCAAACTGGCGGATCTTGAGTTCCAGCTGCACGGTGGCCTGCTGATCTCCAGGTGTCACGAGCATGTTTGCCTGTTGCGTGATGATGGGAATCGGGATATTTTCGTTCCCCGCATTCGCGCGAGCCTTCTGCAGCAGCGAGAGGAATTCTTCCCGTTTCATCATCACACCACGCCGGTCACGATCGAACACTGTGTCAAGCTGATCGGTGGGAATGAATTGTTCGTTGGGCTGAGTCGGATCCTGCGCTGAAGCCAATGGGAGGGATGTGAAGAATGTGAGTAGGGTGAGAAGTGCAACGGATGCGGGATTTGAAATTTGAGATTTGAGATTTGAGATCATTTGCCACCTCCCGTCAGGTCATCCGTCATCTTTGTGAACTCAGGAGCGGGCACCACGGTTCCGGGCGGGACTGGTGGGTTTCCGGTGTTCGTCGGCGACGGGGGAGACGCTGGCGGCTTTGCAGGTGCAGTCACGCTCGGCGGCGACCCGTGATTCCCGCCGTTCCCATTTTGCTGGCCGATGAGCAACCCCGTCAGCCAGATTCCCCCGACGACGAGAATGCCCGGCCAAGCCATCGCGACGTATTGAGGCGTCGCATTACTGCCATTGAGTGAAAACAAAGCAACTGCGAACGTGGCGAGCAGGGCCAGCGTAATGCGATTCTCCCACGACGTGCGACGCAGAATCAGGCCGATCACAACGAGCGTGCCACTGATCATCCAGAACAAGAACGAACGGCTCCACCAGGTGACTTGAATCACAGACTGATGGCCGACAGCGCGGTACACAGAAACGCTGCCCTGAGTCGGAAAGTCCTGGGAGGCGACGTGCTGCGGATCGATCCAGTCATTCACGGCTTCCGCAGCACTTGTGGCTGAAGGTGATCTCAGCGGACTCATCACCGAGGAGGGTACTGCGCCCTCCTGAGTCCACAAATCCGGATCTCCGAGAAGCGCTATCTCCTCGGGAGCCCAAAGTACGACTTTTAGTTGTTGAACTACGGTCGAACCGCCACTATCGCCAATCAAAGGAAGATGAAATTTCTGTACGCCGCCACGACCGAAATACGGGCGAGCCTTTTCTTCCACGATCTGGCAGCGGAACAGCAATGTGAGCAGGAATTCCTGATCGGACGTTGTGCTGCGACTGATATTCACGTAGTACGCTTCCCATTGAACAGCAGCCTTCACATCGGTCGCTTTCTCAATCGTCGTGCTTTGATCATTCAGCAACGGAGCCTGCAAATCACAGCCAAGCGGCAGATCGATTCGCAAACGCTGACGTTCGCTGGTTGTGATTCGGAATCGACATCGCCATGCAGCCAAAGGCTGGCGTTCCGTGACGACTTCGATCGCCCCGCGCGACACCACGGTTGCTGCAACTTCGTGAATTTCGTGTTTTCGGATGCGAATCGTCGCGGAGGCTGGCTGGGCAAAATAGCGATAGGCCAAATATCCATCCTGTTCCATGAATTCAAGTTCACGCACATCAATGGTTTCTGTGGTTTCACCCTGAGAATCCGCCGTGATCGATAATGATTCATGTCGCAGCAGGCGAATTTCACCGCGAACCTGCGTGAGGACAACTCGTCGCCGTTTCGCCTGATCGTTCGTAAACGGTACGAGCACGCGCGGCGGTTCGACCACCATTGTTTGTTCCGGCAGGCCTTTCGTTGCGGATTCGGCGGCGAGCGCGGCTTCCGGAGTCCCGGCAGCCGGAGCGGGCGTTACCGGGGCGACTGTGTCCTTGGCCAGCGTGACGTCCCAATCAACGCCGAGCTGCACGGTGCCAGTTGTTTCGTCCTGCAGAACCAGTGTCCATGTCACCCAACCGTCTTCGGCCTGAGCTGCTTTGTCACGCTGTTGAATTGTATGACCCGGCGAAAGCATGCGGAAGCGAACGTCATTGGAAACACCTTCCGGCACAGCGACTCGCAGCGTATCAATCCCCGCGTTCAGAATGTCAAAAGTGACCACGGCATTCTGTTTGACAATCTCCGGTTCGACATGGACTGTCGTGCCGACTGTCGCTGCAATTTGGGCAGGTCGCGGTGCCGTGCGCACAAACAGGGCGATCGGGCGACGAGTGAAATTCCACGACGCGATGTGTCGCAAACGAGGAAGTTGCTCGACGACAGCTTCCCGGGACGGAAACAGACCCACAAGCTTCTCATCGACTGTGATCACATCCAGAAATTCGGGAGCGTACGCTGTCACGACGCCGGTTTCGCGCTCAACACCCTCCGGCGTCAACGTCGGCAATTCCATCTCCACGTTATCCGCAGCAGCATCGAAAGCCTGATGAGCCTGCACGGTGACTTCGATTGGCCCCATGCGTTTCTGAGTCAGCGAAAGCGTGACTTTGCCGCTGCCCTTATCGATATTAAATTCGCTCATGCCATCTGCTGAAACACTGTCGATCGTCAGCGATTCCGGAACTTTGAGCGACAATTGAAACACACCCGCACGTTCGACTTCGTATTTGAGCACTGATCGCAAACGCAATTCATCATCCCGGAACACATACTGCACGTTGTGCGTCACCAGCAGTCGTGGTTCAACCGGTTTGATCTGCACCACAAGCTGCCCGCTCGTGCCGCTGAATTCCCATGTATTTGCTGCTGCCGCAGCCTGGTCGCCTTTTGAAGCTTCACCGGCATCGATCTGCTTCACTCCTGACTGAGTCTTGACAACCGTGGTCAAAGACGGATCTGTCACGATCGTCAATTGTCCGGCTTCGCGAACGACCGCGTCTGCGTGAACTCCAAGCAGCTTGCCGTCAGCTGACTTACCGATCAATTGCAGCGTATCGCCTTCGATGGGACGCTCCGTCTGGATTTCGATCTGGAATTTCTCTGTCGCCGGAACCAGCAGCTCGGCCTTCACGATCTGATGCGTTTCACCGGCAGCTTCTGCGGTCCACGATCGGATACGACCAGCGGCGGAAACGACATCAATGATGCGTGCATCTTTCGGGACCAGCACGGTGACATCGCGAAGTTCACCACGGAGAATCTCATAATTCAGCACAGTACGGGACTGCAGCAATCCTTGTTCAATCCGCACAGTGGTTTGATTGGTCACACTGCTCAACAGATCCATCACCGGCTTTGAGCCTGCTCGCGGATTCCAATGGACTACAAATTCAGTTGTCGCACCCAGGCTGGCTTTGGCAACCGTCTTGCCTTCAACTGCCAAACCATCGACTGGAAGCAAGACCTGCAGCGGAGTGATACGAATGGTCTG
>CAMAVB010000257.1 GCA_945861465.1 Candidatus Kuenenia stuttgartensis | reverse complement strand
CGATTCTGTCGATCAAACATTGCTGGGTGAAGCGCACTGAAGGTGTCAGGTTACGACGGAGCGATTCACATGGCAAGTTTATTTTCATCGCGATTCTGGATCAGCATTCGAAAATGAATTCTCGATTGAGGTTCCATGATCCGAAGCAGAGTTCGTTGATGAATCCCGATCTGCCGCGTTCAACTGAGTGACGACTTGTTTTCTCGGGACGATTTTCCGTCGTCCGTTTGCAGAAATCAGCTCAGGTGTGGCAGAAAAATTGATTGCAGAAAAATACAGAACAGGAGTTGATGTCTTTTGTGCCATTCATTTTTCTGCAATGAATGTTTCTGCTACCTGCGTCCCGACTCTGACAATGAGTTGCGGGCGAAGCCCGTGCTGGGTGTTTAGTGTATTTCGTTGTTGCCCAAGTGCGATTCAATCACCGAGTCCAGCAGTCGATCAACCAAACCCGGCCGCCACCGAATGAAGCCACGACAAAGAGTGCGATTCGATTCGACGCACTGGTCGGCGCGCCTGCAAAACGAACATTCCAGTCATCCTAACTCAGTTTGAGGTAAATCGCCTCTGGGAATCAGGATCATCAAAGTTCGAAGTGAGATTTAACAAACCTCGAATTATGCTGCAATCGATGGTTTGTGCGACTTCTGAATAATACTCGTAACACCACAAGTCAATTCAGGTTCGCCGCACGCCGTAAGTTCAACTGTCGCGAAAATACCTCTGCTCGACAAGGAATGCAGTGGCCAATTGACAAAGGAGAAGTGACAATGGACAACGAGGCACCAAAATCGATGATCATTTTCAATCACCTCAATTCCAACCGATGCTTCATCCGTGCTATCCGTGAAATCCGCGGTCAAAAACAACGCATTCAAACCGCGGATTTCACGGATGACACGGATAAAATCACAAACGCAATCAGCGAAGAGAACTCAGAGGGAAGTCTGTGAGTCCTGAACTGCCGCCGGATTCTTCGGTTCGGGTAACACCGTCGCTGAAGCGGCCCGTTGACCGACGGTTTGGCGAAAGGCCAGCACGATGTCATCAGGGGCTACACCACGATCGATCAATTCGCGGTCCCATTCGACATCCGTGTCGTTCCTGAGGAGCTGCACTTGCTGGTCACGGACGATGAAGTGGACGAGACACGAATGGATGAATCGCCCGTCTTTCCAGCCGGAGCGAACAATTTGGTAATGCCCGTGTTCCGAATCGGTGACGGCTTCGATAGATGTCCCGTCGTGTGGCTTCCACTCGGCGGCGTACTGCTCCACCAGTTCCTGTACCGTGCGGGCATATTGCTTCAATCGATCCATTGGCGAATCTCCTCATTTGTGGATCATAAAACGACATACGACGCGGCGTTTTGACGGAGACTACTCACGTTCCCAAACCGCTGGCAACGTATCCGACGCCGGGCCGTAAGTCTGCGAAACCACAAAGCCACTGGCCTGCGACATGTAAAAGATACGACCGTTGGAGACCACCGCTCCAAGGCATTCGCGCGAATCAATCGCCGGACCGGTTGAGACCAGTTTGCCACCGTCGGACAGATCGATCATGTCCATGTTCGCGCCCAGAACATACGGTTCTGAAAGTGTGAAACGGCAGCATGCATAGTTGTGTCCGATGCTGTCAACGACTTTTCCAGTCTGTCGGTCAAAGACATTGCCTTTGCCCCGAAGTGCGTTCGAAAAGATGAACTTCTCTCCGACGGTCACGACGTTCAAAGCCGATGTCACCGGATCCGATTGCCAAACGAGTGAGCCGTCTTTGGCATTGAGGCACCAGACAAAGCGATCATCCGTACCTTCCTTAGCGCGGTTGAAACCGCCAATGTAAAGGCGTCCGTCGCGGGCGCTGAGCGTACACTTCGAAGTGACATAATAATCGGTCGTGAGCCAGACGACGTCGCCGGTTTTGGGGTCCAGACAGGCGGTCAGCCCGTTGTTCTTCTCGGGCAATCCGCGCCGTTTGCGCTGACTGGCGGCGTAGCCGAAGAACGACGAATAATAGAGTTTGCCGTCAAGCAGACAGATGCCACAATCGTTGCCGCCTCGCCCATACTCGGAGAAGTCTTTTTCCCAGACGACCTTGCCCGTGTCCATGTCCCAGGCCCAGACTCGCGGATGATGGTCTTTCGGGTAGTACGGATTGTCGTTTGAGTAAATCCAGCTCATGACCTCGCGGCCATCGCGTTCGACCGGGTCGCCGCGGAAGATGAACGGTTTTTCAGTTCCCTGCGCGGCATACTCGCCCGAACCGGACGCATAGATGGCCAAATTGCCCTGGACGACGGGCGGAAATTGACGACTCCAGCTTGGCGAGCCGGTGAACGGGGCTTCCCACAACAACTTGCCAGTCGCAGCGTCAAGACAGCGCATCTGGGATTGGCTGAGTCCGCCCTGAGGCACAATCAGCTTGCCGTCGATGTAGAGCGGCGAAGTGAACGACAGATAAACGCCGGGCCAGTACCGTCGCCACAACAATCGACCAGTGTCCTGTTCGAGGGCCATAATCTGTCCTTCGGCCGTGTGCATATACAATCGTCCGCCGCCGCAGACTGGCAGATGCTTGACAGTGCCTTCCAGCCGCCGGGCCCAGCGCATTCGCAGGGGCGGCTTCAGTCCCTGATCGTTGGCATTGGTACCACTGAAGTCGCCGTAGTTGGTGTACCAGTCGAATTTTGAGTCTGCCAGCGGCCCCTTGAGCGGGCTGCGGATTTCCCACACTGCCAGGTCCCTTTCCGGCAGCGGCGCTGTACCGTCAGGACCCAGAACGTACAAATATCCGTCTTCACAGGGAACGTAGATGCGTCCGTCGGCGACTGCCACAGGAGCTGTGATCGGCGCACCAAACGCGGTTGCGAATGAAGTTGTTTCGCCTGCGTGCAGCGGCACAATGTACAACTTGCCATCGAGCCCTCCATAAACAGCATGATCATGGGTCAGCAAGGGCGGGCAGATCGAACCGGCCGGGCAGAGCACTTCTGGTTCTTTCTGTCCGGGACTGTGGCGGCAGAGACCGACTCCGTGTTCCGGACGAACTCGGTAAACATCGCTGCCGCGAATGCTGACCGAAGCAAAACTCAGCAGCCCATGCAGGTCGATGGATGTTTCGGTTCCCGGCAGGAAGCTTGTTTCGACCGTGTCTCCTGCGAGCCGCAGAATCTCTACACGGCCCGCGTTGTCGCGGCGGTGCCATTGCACGTAGACATTTCCAGCCGCATCGGCACTTTGGCCAAACGTCGCGGGGAACTCGTCGCCGGCATACGCAGGGATCTCCCCGATGGCTCGCAGTTTTGGGCTGTCCCCGGCATCATCCAGAAAGATTGTTCGTCCGCCCGCAGGCATGACCACCGTTTTTCCCACCAGACAGAGATCCCGCGAGCAGACAAAATGATCTCGCCATGTGACACGATCACCGCGAAAGGCCAGCCATTCTTCGCCCTTCCAGCGATCACCGTGAAAGCCGACAACCTCCTTCACGAAATCCCATGTCCAGACAAGTTCGCCATCCGGTTTGACCGCGTACACACGCGCACCCAGCGTTGCAAAGTAGACACGATCTTCTCCCACCACCGGTGAAGTAAACACCGGCTCGGCACAGTCGATTTCCTTCACCACGGCACCGGTGTCACGGTCCAGAACATAGTAGTGCCCGGCCATTGTGCCGAGATGCACGTACTTACCGATCACTGCCGGAGCGGCGACGTTGTTACAGTTCCCGGCACCTCCGGGCGTGGCAAACTTCCAGACAACCTTCAGCGTTTGCGTGTCGATCGCAAACACGACTCCGGAAGCATCCACCACAAACGCCTTTCCGGCGCTCACAACCGGCGCGGCCAGAACGGCGTCAGTCAGCGGAATGGCTGCGACAAGGCCGAGTGACGCTGGCAGCAACGCATGTGACGCATCGCCCGAATGCTGCGCATTGCCCTGCAACTGCGGCCAGTCATCCGCGACGACCGTTACATGCACACCAATCATGTAACCCAGTGCGACTGCCAATGCCCTAAGGACTGGCGCAGAAATAACTGTCGTATTCTGGACGTGGGGCACGTTTATAACGTGCCTGGCACGATGGAATCGTGCCCCACTTATTCCTGTCTCAGTCCTAATGCCGTTTGAACTGCTCATCGTGGATTCTCGCTGCAGTGATCTGATTGAACCGTCACTGAGTATAACCGGCCTGCGACCGGCGCGGAAGGAATGCGGTTCCCCTGGCATGGCTGGCGGGTTTGTCAATTTGTAGGGTGGGACAAGCGAAGCGCCGGCCCACCAGATCGCATGAATGGTGGGCCGGCGCTGTCGCTTGTCCCACCCTACACACTGCATGTAGGATGGACATTTATTTCCGTCGCTTGGCCAATATCTCGGACATGAATGTCCAAGCTGCAGGAATCGCAGAGACGACAACGAAGCCATGAAAATCGAACAGACAATTCGCGATATCGCGGCGAAATCCAGCTTAAAGTACGCTGACGTGGCAGCAGGTGATGCCAGCGGCTTGAAGCTGCGAATGAAGTACACAGCACCCGATTCAGGAATGACCGTTGAAAGCGGTTCAGCCTTGCCCGCTGCCCATCTTCCGGACAGACGGTATCTGATTGCTTCCATCACAAAGCCAATCGTGGCCATGACGGCCGTCCAACTTGCGGCCGACGGACATCTCGCACTCAACGATGCTGTCCGCGATCATCTTCCGGAATTTCATCGCGCACCGCTGCGTCAGATCACGATCCGGAATCTGCTGACCCATACGTCCGGCCTGCCAGACATGCTGCCGCAAAATACGGAACTGCGAGCTGCCTCTGCAGCGACTCGGGATTTTGTGAACGCCACAGCCGAAGTGACGCCGGACTTTGTGGCAGGCACGGATTGCCGATATTCCAGCATGGGATTTGCTGTGCTTGCCGCGATCATTGAATCGATCACGCAATCAACGTGTGCCGACCATCTGCTTCGCAAAGTGTTACAGCCTGCCGCAATGAACAGCACATGGCTTGGCTTGCCATCCGAAGCAGCCCATGAACTCCTGCCAACCGTGCTTCCGTGTGACTTGCCGATCTGGCAGACAGCAAAGTCCGCGTGGAGCTGGAACAGTCGATACTGGCGGACTTTGGGCGCTGCCTGGGGAGGCATGATCTCAACTGCCGAAGATCTGGGGCGACTGGCAACTTGTCTGCTGAACGATGGTGAATCCGAGTCTCCTGGTCTGGCGACAAATATCATCTGGAACAGCGCCGTCGTGCGCGCCTGCCTTTCGAATCAGACTCATCACATCGCTGGACTCTCCGAAGCCGACCGCGTCCAGCGCGCGTGGGGACTCGGGTGGCGCCAAAACTGGCTGGGTCACTCCGCCACGTTCAGTGACTTCCTGCCTGCCGACGCCATCGGACACTGGGGAGCGACCGGGACGATGATGTGGATCGAACCGGAGACTTCGCGATGGTGCGTGATTTTGACGACGCAGCCATACGAAAAAAGCCAAAGCGTGATTCAGCGCATGTCCAATGTAGTCGCCGTTGAATACAACAAGTAAGGACCGGCGGAGAAATAACTGTCGTCTTCCGGATGTGGGGCACGTTTTTAACGTGCCCGGCACGATGGAATCGTGCCCCACTTATTCCTGTCTCAGTCCTAATCAGACTTTGCGGCGGGACAGTTCATACACTGGCCATTCAGTTCCACAATCGTTGCAATGGAAACCCACGATGGTTGCCGTGCCGGGGACCGGAAGTCGATTCTTAGGGCTGATAAGGGCATCCGAAAGTTCAAGTGGTTCGATATCCTGGAGCGCGCATGCAGGACAGCAGTTGTTCTGCTGAATGATGCGCGCCCGGTCGGCGGGTTCCATGAACCGACCGCTGATCACCACGGATCGACGAGCGCGATCAATCGGAATGATGTCTTCAAATGCGCCTTCGGGGAGACGGTTCTGCGGAAAATCCTTGCGGGACGTTTCGGCATTCCCTGGAAGATCTTCGTTTGGCGAAAACAAACGCAGGCGAAAGCTGTTCATCGTGGTTCCTCCATGAAACACAAGATTTAAGGGCAGAAAGACAACACTGGTCCGCCGCTTCAACGTTCCTTGTTGAAATAGACGCAGCAAATAACATGCACAATGTTTTTTGTGCGATGCTTGACCGAAGTTCGGATCGTTGATGGAGAGAGACGTTTTGAAACATCAACGAACACGACCAGAACTTTACCCGCAGTCGCTCACAAACTCAAGCACTCAGTTCATTATTCGAAACTCGGTAAGTTGCACTAAATAGGGCGATGTTGCGGTGTTTGTGAATCGGAGACAGGAACATTGGGCTGTCGTTCGCGAAATCGGCGAAATCCGCTAGTATTGCGACATTCGACTCGTGCATCGCCAGATTTTAGCGCCTTGTCAAAACTTGATTTATTGTAGGCCGGACCAAGCGCAGCGCCGTTCCGGCAATTGCCAGACACCTGCCGGAACTGCGCTGCGCTTGGTCCGGCCTACAGATTCACTGCCAATTCGTTGCCTTGACAGATCACTGAATTCTCGAGAACAACGCCTTTACCCCAAATCCCCCGGAACACCCTCAAATGCCCGTCTTCCTTGGCATCGATATCGGAACCAGTGGCACGAAGACGTTGGCAATGCGCGAGGACGGCGAAATCCTCGCCTCGGCAACTGAAGAATACCCGTTGAGCAGTCCAAAACCGGGTTGGTCGGAACAGGAGCCGGCCGATTGGTGGACAGCGTCAGTGAATTCCGTCAAGCGTGTGATGAAAGCCGCCAAGCTGAAGCCCGCCGATATCGGAGGCATCGGCCTCAGCGGGCAGATGCACGGAAGCGTTTTTCTGGATAAAGTCGGCGGTGTGATCCGCCCCGCGTTACTCTGGAATGATCAACGCACGGCCGCAGAATGCGAAGAGATTGAACAGCTGGCCGGAGGTCGCCGTAAGCTGATTCAGATGGTCGCCAATCCTGCTCTCACGGGTTTCACGGTGCCGAAGATTTTGTGGCTGCGGAACAAGGAAAAGAAGAACTTCGACAAGACCGTACAGGTTTTATTGCCAAAAGACTATGTTCGATATCGTCTGACCGGCGACTTTGCGACGGAAGTCAGTGACGCTTCCGGGACATTATTGCTGGATGTGGTGAATCGTCGGTGGTCAAAGACGCTGCTGCAGAAACTGGATCTGGATGCGAAGTTGTTTCCACAAGTTTACGAATCCGAAGACATCACGGGAGTCCTCTCTGACATCGCCGCCATGGAAATGGGACTCAAGGCAGGCACGCCGGTCGTGGGTGGTGGTGGTGATCAGGCAGCCAGCGCGATTGGAAACGGGATTGTCGGTCGTGGCGTGGTTTCTGCCACCATGGGAACCAGCGGAGTTGTATTTGCGCACAGCGACGACGTTCAGGTGGATCCGGAAGGCCGGTTACACACGTTCTGTCATGCCGTCCGCGGCAAGTGGCATGTCATGGGATGTGTATTATCTGCCGGCGGCAGTCTGCAGTGGTTTCGGAATCAATTGTGTCAGGCAGAAATCGCTGCGGCCAAAAAGCAGAAGATTGATCCGTACGAACTGATCACTGCTGAAGCCGCAACGGCACCGGCAGGCAGCGAGGGACTATTCTTCCTGCCTTACCTCACGGGAGAACGAACGCCACATGCCGACCCGAACGCTCGTGCGTCGTGGATAGGCTTGAGTCTGCGACATGGCAAAAGCCACATGGCACGTTCTGTGATCGAAGGTGCAACCTATGCGATGCGCGACACACTGGAAATTATCAAGTCGATGAGTATCCCGGTCAAAGAGATTCGCCTGTCCGGCGGAGGTGCTCGCAGTCCGTTCTGGCGACAATTGCAGGCCGACATTTATGGTCAGCAGGTAGTCACGATCAATGCGTCCGAAGGGCCAGCCTATGGTGTCGCGCTGCTCGCAGCCTCCGGCACTGGTGCATATAAAAATGTCGTCGAAGCCTGTGAGGCCACGATTTCTGTCGTGACACGAACGCCGAACAAAGCTGCCGCGACGAAGACCTATAACGCGGCGTATCCGGTCTACCAGCAGTTGTATCGATCTCTCAAGACGGACTTTGCAGCGATTCAGAAGCTGATTCAGTAAAGGTCATCGCGGGAGTTTGTAGGAATCCCGCTGTTCTTGTGAGCGGCAAGGCGCTAGCGGTCTGTTGATTTAATGGTTTTTACGGCTCATGATCATACCAACCCGAAACGCCAGCGAGGATTTCAGCCTCGCTGGCGCTTCTGGTTGGTATTAAGTCAACAGACTGCTGGCCGCCGGTTTCTGCAGGCGAAATACCTGCGGCGAGCCCCTGATGGCTCACAATTCTAGCGTATCGGGACAGACTCCCAGGCAGACATCACACGGGAATGAGCGGAAAACAAGTCGCCCAATTGGATTCACAAAATGGCCTGGCGTGAAATGCTCCTGCGATCCTTTGGCCCCGGACTGCTGGGTGGGATCACGTTCGGGAAATGGGTGCAATTGCTCATCGAGAATCGCTTTCCCGTATCGCCATCGTACTGGCCGCGAGCCCTCACAATTTCACTCCAGAGCGTTCCGAACAGCCTGTTGCATTGGGCGGATGAGATACGATTTGGCAGGCAGTTCCGCGATTTGACTGTGCCGCCGCCATTATTTCTGCTGGGACACTGGAGGCATGGCACGACTCATCTGCACAATCTCATGACGATCGACCAACGATTCGCTTTCCCCAACAACTACCAATGCCTTTATCCAAATTTGTTTCTTACCGCGGAGAAGCTGCATTCGAAGGCGATTGATTTCTTTCTGCCCCGACAACGGCCGATGGACAACGTCGAGTGGCGAATGGCCTCACCACAGGAAGATGAGTTCGCTTTGTGCGTGACCAGCTTCAAATCACCGTGCATGGGCTGGGTCTTTCCTCGGCAGCGAGACCACTACGACAAGTACCTCACCATGCGGGACGTTTCAGAAGGCGAAGTCAAAGAATGGAAAGACGCACTGCTGCTATTCATCAAGAAGCTGGCCCTGCTCTCCGGACGACCGCTGATTCTGAAGTCGCCACCCCATACCGCCCGCATTCGACTTTTGCTTGAGATGTTTCCAGATGCCAAATTTGTACATATCCACCGCAATCCGTATGACGTGTTTCATTCCACTCGCAAGACGCTGAAGGCGGTTGCGGAATTTCATCGGCTTCAACGCGCGCCAGTGGCGGAAGATCTGGATGACTGGATTTTGCGAATGTACCGCAAAATGTATGACGCTTACTTTGAAGAACGCAGTCTGATTCCGGCGGGGCAGTTTTGTGACGTGCGATTTGAACAACTGGAACAGGATCCCCTCGGCCAGATTCGTGGGATCTACGAAGCACTTCAACTGCCGGATTTCAATCTCGTGAGTGGTGAATTGCAGTCGTACGTGAGTTCGATTGCCGACTATCGCAGGAATTCGTTTCCCGTACTTCCGGAAGAACGGCGAAAACGCATTGCCAAAGACTGGCAGCGGTGCTTTGAGGAATGGGGGTATCCGTGTCACTGATCGTTTCGAGCGACGCATTTCAAACACTGGTTCGCACATTGAGCGAAAGCATGTTTTTTCTGGTCTGGTCATGCCCCACAACAGGTTCTTGTCGGAAATTTGCGAGAGTTGTCCTGCGGCATGCATTGATTCGTCAAACGAATTTTGCCACTGTTCGTACTTCTTCGTAAGATGGACATTCAGGTCCGTCGTCAGGCGGAGAGACGCTTTCGCAGCGAAAATCACAGCCATTCTCTGCAGTTTTCCTTCCAGACACAAGTAGTTCCGCATGCCACCGTCGTACCGTACGCCATCAAGTCCCGAATCCGGTCGCTGGATTGTCTCGTTCCTGACTCTTTGTCTGGTCAGCGGGGCACTGGCTGGCTGCAACGGTTCTCCAGCTCCGGTCAGTGACACCAGCAAAGAGCCGCAGGAGAGTTTCGCCGATGAATGTCGCAATAAGCTGAATTCCGTGATCGACCGTTTGCAGCCGAAATCGATGGCCATGCAAACACGCAAAGCGTCAATTGCGAGTGGTCTAAATTCGTGGCTGTCCTCATGTGTCTCAGAAGTGGATCGCAAACTGACACTCAGCGAAGTCAACGCTGCCATGCTGAATCCCGGTGTCCAGCGTGCTGCCAGTCAAAATCGCTTCACCGAAAGCGACGTCAATTATATTCGCGACTGTCTGTTGCTCAGTCAGCTCACAGAATCACTCTGGAAACAGGCAGATGAAGAAAGCGGCGGGCGGGTCAGTTCCGATCTTGATCGAGTGCAGCGTCTGTTCCAGCATGTGATCAGAAACGTGTCGCCGTTGCAGCTCGGTGAAACTCGACTTCCGTTGGCGCTGTATGAAGTCATGCTCACCGGACGCGGTTCTGTGGAAGACCGCATCTGGATTCTGGCCGAAGCCTTGCGACAGCGGCAAATTGACTCAGTGCTGTTGCAGGCGACGACACCAGGCGACCCAATGGCAACGAGTATCGTCGATGCAGCCGATCTGCTGCTGCTGGTGATTATTGAAGAGAAAGCGTTGCTGTTTGATCCGGTGCGATGCACGGCCGTCCCTCAGGACGGTGATACCTCGATCATCGTGACGGGTCCTGCAGACGTGACTCTGATTGCGAAAATGGAACGCTGGAAGACAGCGACACCGTTCGTCGTTGCCAATCCATCTGCGTTCGCTCCTCGCATGTTTCTCCTGCAGCAGCGAATGGAAGCTCAGAACGCCACCACGATGTACGAAGAACTGGCGGGTGGCACGAGTGAAATTCGTCCGCTGGTGCAGCGGCTCTCGGCGGCACTTGGAACCACATGGCCAGCCGAAAATTTCAAAGTCTGGGACATGCCGGAACAGCGAATCGCAGCAACAGCAGCCTGGACTGAACAACAGAAGGAGGAATACACGTTGCTGATGAGGCCGCTCGACAGCCCTTTCGAGCGGGAATCCATCAACGTGGGGGATGCGCTGGATGATCCCAGCATCAATCAGGAAGAACTGACCGACGAACAGCGCCTGCAACTGCGCATTCTGGCTCTGGAAGAACGGTGGTCACGCATTGGGGCATCCAGTGATGAACTGTTCGGCAAACCTTCAAAACGTTTGTTGCAAACCCGTGTAGATCAGATTTCCGGGTTACTTGATATCGACATGATTCAGGATTTGCAGCAAATTCGCCAGGCGAGTATGCAGACCGTGATTGAAGTGGAAGTACCTGTCAATGGCAAGCAAGTCAGTCGCCGCCCAATCCCACTTCCGAATATGATCAGGACAGTGCAGCAGAGCGCGCTGGGCGACACGCTCTATTGGACCTCCATGCTGCAATTGTCTCGAGATGACTACGGTGTCGCGATTGCCACATTACGTAACTATCGACTTCAGTATCCGGACGGTCCGTCGGTGTTTTCGTCGATAATGAATGAGGCCGATGCACTGATCGCACACGCCAATATCTCCGACGCGATCGCGATTCTCAAACTGGCCGATGTGGAACAGAACCCTGAACAGATCCGCGCCCATTGGTGGCTGACCCGCCTGGAAGCGGCGAA
>CAMAVB010000256.1 GCA_945861465.1 Candidatus Kuenenia stuttgartensis | reverse complement strand
AACGCCGTTAAGGATTTATCGTCGTGTTTTCACACGGTTTCTCGAAGTCCCTTCTCCCCCTGGTAAGGGGGAGAAGGTGGCCGGAGGCCGGATGAGGGGGTTATTCGCTGGATCTGACACTATCAGATACTTAACGGCGTTGGGTGAGGGGTGTAAAAGAGACAGTTATTTCTCGAGCGGTCCTTTTCCGGATGCGACGCGAACAAAGCTGATTGTAACGATTATTCCGACAATCACGATTTGTGCCTGAACTTCTGTGAAATGCGGTTATGCCGGTCGATCCGATACTGCAGTGACTCACTCCGGTCGCCGATGAAAGGCATGAACGTTACCAGTGCAACGAATTCGTCACGGAAGACCTTTGAGCATGCGCAGAATCTGCCGCATCATGATGACAGCAATCCTGCTGACCGGCTGCGCGAGCGTGCGCAAGCCCGAGGCGGTTGTTGTTGCAGAGCGGTCGGAACTGCAAGTCGTCGATGCCCGACAAGCGGCCCAGGTTTCTGACGGCGATGCCCTATCCGAAGACAACGACACCAGTTCTTCATCACCGGACGGATCCATTCAGCTCACGGGATTCCAGAGTTCCGACCAGCTTGATGTGAAAATCGATGAGCCGTCTTTGGACACAGGCGATTTACAAAGTGCCGCGCCGGGTAAAGCGATTGATGCAGAACCACACGCTGTGCAGTTTGAGGAAGTTGTCAGCTCTGTCTACCGCAGCTATCCGATGCTGGAGGCGGCACTCCTGAACCGCAACATTGCTCTGGGGCAACAGGTCGGAGCAAGAGGCGCGTTTGACCTGAAGCTCAAGGGAGCGAGTGAAAACGGGCCGCAGGGATTTTATCAGACGTACCGCCAGAGCATCGGCGTCGTGCAGCCAACCTACGGGGGCGGCGAAGTGTTCGCGGGATATCGCATTGGACGCGGTGAGTTTCAGCCATGGTTTCTGGAACGTCAGACAAACGATGGCGGTGAATTCAAAGCGGGCGTACTGGTCCCGCTGGCTCGGAATCGCGAGATCGATACCCGGCGTGCCGAACTCTGGAAAGCCGGGTATGGTCGCAATCTTGCGGAACCCGACATTCAGGCTCAACTGATCACTTTTGTTCAGGATGCATCGTATGCTTATTGGGATTGGGTTGCCGCCGGAGAAAACCATCACATTGCAACACGAATTTTCGCATTGGCGGATGAACGCACAGATCGGATCGCGGAGCAGGTGAAGGCCGGTTTTCTTGATCCGCCTGAACTCACCGACAACCTGCGACTCGTGGCCATTCGCGAGGCAAAGGTTTCCGACACACGGCGCAAGATGGAACAGACGGCGTCCAAACTTTCTGTGTACTGGCGCGATTCTCAGGACAACCCAATCGTCGCCACGGAAGAGCAATTGCCCGGCTTTCCGGAGGTGACACCTGTCGCAGACGATGAGGAGGCCAACATTCAACTGGCCCTCTCCCAGCGGCCCGAACTCCGGATGCTCGACCTGATGCGACAGCAGGTGCAGGTCGATTACTCTGAAGCCACCAATCAGCTCCAGCCGGAACTCAATGCCGTCGTGTGGGGCTCTCAGGACGTCGGCGAACCGACAAGCTCTAAACGCAACAAGTCACCCTTTGAAAGTGAAGCGTCGGTTTTCCTGGACGTTCCGATGCAACGCCGCAAAGCGCGTGGCAAGATGACGGAGACGCAGGGCAAGATTGCACAGTTGTCGGCCAAACGCCGCATCACGGCCGATAAAATCGCGATCGATGTTCAGATGGCCCACGCAGCGCTGCGCTCTGCCTGGGAACAGGTCGAACGGACGAGTGAAGCCGTGGAGTATGCTGAAGACCTTGCCGCGCGTGAACGAACCAACGAGGAAGCCGGAGTGTCCGACATGCTTAAGGTGTCTCTGCGTGAACAATACGCCTATGAATCAGCAGAGAAGAACGTCGAAGCCCTGAAACTCTACTTCGAATCCCGCGCCGACTACCGTGCGGCAATGGCCGTGGATCAGATCGATCGGTGAATTGCTTCCGTGCCGGAGTGATTGTCATGGAGTACCGCGATCGGTACGATGCAGTCGCCGAAGACCTAAACACAAGTGTTAAGGTGCCTGTCACTGGCGTCCGACGTCACTGGCGTCCGACTGGTGACAGGCGCCCGTCGTTGCAGTTGAGTAGTCTTCGCGTGACGAGGGAGAATGTGTACCATGCGTTGCCCGCTGAACGTTGGGCGTACTTCCTGCAGAATGCCGACAGCGTGACGCCGGAAGAAGTCTGCCGTATTTTGCCTGACGAAAAAATCGCCGGAGTTTTTGAAATGACATCCGAGCACCTCAAGCAACTTGCGCGTGACATCGCCCGCCAGAAATATCAGCGTGACGGAGAGGCTCGATGAATTCAGGCCCGTCTGGAGGGTGAAGCGAGGGGCGTGGTTACCGACACGAAAAGATCTCTGCATCAGGCACCGGTAACACCCTTTCATAATCAAATAACCATGTTTTGAGTTTCCGGGAAGAAATTCAGAATCGTTGTTTTTGCATTGAGCGCGGAGCGACAACTGCCCGTTCGGCTCTCCCTTTGATCAGTCGCCGTCAGCGGTGCCGATTGCCATCCAGAATCGCAACTTGTGAGCCGTTTTGTCATGTCGATGTGTTAAACATGTCGATAAAACGTGTCGAATAAATGCAAAACAATCGACACGTCCGGTTGACGTGTCGATTGCCTGGATATAGGCTGACAAACCATGTCCAAAGCCCAAAAAACAATAAAAACCGCTCAATTCTGGCGGCCTGAGTTCCCCTACAACGAATTGCCACCGTTGCCACCTGGGGTGGAACTGGAAACGAAGGCGGTGCTCAAACAGTGCATCGGTGCTCGCGCTGCTGTTGCAGAATTGAAACAGGCTGCAGAGCTGATTCCCAATCAAGGAGTGCTGATCAATACGTTACCGCTTCTGGAAGCTCAGGCGAGCTCAGAAATTGAAAACATTGTCACCACAACAGACCAACTCTTTCAGTTCCGCGAAGACGACGACAACGCTGACGCTGCAACAAAAGAGGCCCTGCGATACAGCAGGGCTCTGCTGGAAGGATTTCGATCGCTGCAGCATCGCCCCCTGACAACTCGGACAGCGGAAGAAATCTGTACTCAGATTAAGGGCTTGGAAATGCAGGTCCGCCGTGTGCCTGGAACGGCACTGGCTCAACAGTCGGGAGAGATTGTCTACACGCCACCTGTCGGAGAAGACCTGCTGCGTTCGTTGTTGGCAAACTGGGAACGATTTCTCCACGAAGCGAATGACATCGACCCACTGATTCGCATGGCAGTGGCCCATTATCAGTTTGAGGCGATCCATCCGTTCACAGACGGCAACGGGCGCACAGGACGTGTGCTGAACAGTTTGTATTTCATCAGTCAGGAATTGCTGACACTTCCGATTCTCTATCTGAGCCGCTACATCATTCAACACAAAGCGGATTATTATCGGCTGTTGCGGGACGTGACCAGGAACGCTGCCTGGGAGGATTGGATTCTGTTCATGTTGAACGGAGTTCGGGAAACGTCGCTATGGACGGTCTCCAAGATCGCTGCGATTCGGACGCTGCAGGTGCAAACTGCGGATTATGTTCGGAAAGCTGCCCCTAAAATCTACAGCCACGAACTGGTCAACCTCATTTTCGAAATGCCATATTGCCGCATTCAGCACCTGACGGCACGAGAGATCGCTGGACGACAAACGGCATCCAGTTATCTCAAGGGACTGGTAAAGATTGGTGTGCTGAATGAGCGGGCTTTCGGCCGTGAAAAGCTGTTTATCCATCCGAGACTTATGGGTCTGGTAACGCGCGATTCCAATGTTTGGGCACCCTTTCCATGAACGAAGCCGAAACCAGACCTTCTTAACCAAAGCCAAAGCACTCCGTAAGTTGTGTGCCGTGCCGTTCGGCATAATTCTGCAACTGCCTGAATTCATCCTGGTATTGCGTTTCCATGAGTGTTTCTCAGTGCTCCCAACAATCCTATTCCGCAGACGTCAGCGCCGTGTTGATCGTTGGACAGCGACGCATCCCACTGGCGAAGATTGGCCCTGGGGAAATCTATTTTCAGACACCGCAGTCTCTGGATGAGTGTTCTGGCCGCATTGAACTGATTGTGGATGGAAAGTCTCGTTTCTGGAACGTGAACTTGCCACACGGTGCCGTTCCATACGATCTCAGTGCTTCGACAGAACGAGTCTAGCGCTTTGTCAAGCCAACGAATTGGGGTTGAGTCTGTAGGCCGGACCAAGCGGAGCGCCGTTCCGGCAGGTCGGCTGTCTGCGTAGAAACATCTCAAAGCACTTACGAGAGTTCGTCCGCGGGCGCGGGTTGGTTCATAACTCGAAGTTCACGACTCAATCGCTCCAACTGTCAAATCCATCCGGACCTCCTTCCCGCCAGCCTTGGCTGCGGTAAGATCTCTGCCCAAAACGCCCGCAACAACGCGGAACAAGGTCTTTTGAGTCGAGGCCCTTTTCGTTGATCTTGGACTCAGGCTGCGGTGGTGTGTTATCATTGTTATCATGAAGGTGAGAGAGCTTTTGAAACTACTGAGTCGCGACGGATGGATCATTGATCGTTCGCGAGGTAGCCACCGACAGTTCCGGCATCCCACTAAATCGAACGTGTCACCGTTTCAGGACATCCGGGCGACGACGTACATCCCAAGACATTGAAGAGTGTGCTTCGGCAAGCAGATCTGGAGAAATAGTCATGACTGAATATACGGTGATTTACGAACCGGGTGAGCGAAACTGGTCGGCATACGTACCTGACTTGCCAGGTTGCGTCGCCACTGCGAAAACACGAAAGAAACTGGAAATACAGATTCGAGAAGCGATCGAGTTTCATATTGAGGGACTTCGACTCCACGGCGAACCAATCCCTCAGCCGACGATCGAAGTGGGGACCGTGGCGGTCACTGCGTGATCTGCACAACGCAGATCTGCAGACTCGCCTGAGAGATCGCAGGATTGCGGCGCTCATGTGTCCAAGTGCCTGTCACTGGCGTCCGGTCGCTACAAGCACAAGCGGAAGACGACAGGTGAGGACGTGTCACGGTGCCAGTCACCGACACACCTCACCTCTCAAAGCACATACGGAAGTTGGTCCGCGAACGCGAGTTGGATCGTAAAAGGAAACGGCGGGACAGTTGCCTTCCAGCCACTTTCTGCGATTAGACGCCATCGACTTTCGTTCTCACTCGTGCCATCACAGCTCTCCTTCGCATGAACGCAAACATTTAACCCTTCACGTTTCGAAAATCATCTGTCGGCCTCGATCCAGTCAAGTAACTTTGGATGGGCGCGTGACTGCCGCGCCCGGTAATTACCGTCGGCTGGCAGTGACTGCAATTCAAGAAGTTGCCAAGGTGCCTGTCACGGGCGTCTTCCATGTAGTGACTGCGGAATATTCGCCTTGCAGTTTGTTGCTGATGCGAACGTCCAATAAGGCCCTGCCGCCTTCGTCAACAACCCCATTCATGATGTTGCTGCTCCAATATGAAACGCTGCATCATGCCCGACTCTCAACACAAATGACTTTCTGTCCGGGTACGCTTTCTTTGCAGCCAATGCTGCCTCGATAAACGTTGCTCCGGGAAAAAATGCTCTTGACACAGGTTCAATTGCGACAAATTGACCGCAGTGCGTTGCCTCAAGCTGACTTCTCAGTTCAAGTTCGTAAACTTCTTTGGCTCTTTCGGCAATTGACATTCTTAGTCCTTCTTCACAGACCTACCGGACGTCTCGGTGACAGGATTATACGGTCTCAGTGGTCAGGCAACAAACTCAGATTTCCAGGATACCCCGCAATGCATACACAGTATGCCGGACCAGGGCCGCTGTGTGCCGGAACAGCGCAAACCCGAAATTCGTGCTGTGGCACCTTGTCGGCACGACTTGTATCATCTGGAGGTCGCCGTTACGGCTTTTGCCGGGTTTGCTCGGTCCGGCCTACAGTGCCGTGTGCAATGCAGGCTCTAGGAATGCATGGGACGCAGATGCTGAACACGTCTGGATTAAGTTTCCTGACAAAATGACCAAAGATCAGATCATCGGAGACCAGTCGCGGATGATTGTTAAAGTAGGTCCTTTCTGCCGGAAAGGACTTTCGCCGTAAGGCGAACCGCCATGGGTCGCACATCCGCTCCACGTCGCCGCGTGGCCGTTCTTTCGACCGCCACCCGTCGCTGGTCGCGGCGTGGCCGCGAAGTCCTGCTCGGCAAGCAGGACCTACCGAAATCGGCGACTTCGCCAAATCATCGTTGATCCTTCAACTGAAGGTACTTCGTGCGGTACTTTTCATAGAGCTGAGTGTGGCGGCTGGTGAGGTCGACCTTTCTTCCCTGAATCCATGCGGCGGTGACCAGCGTTTCGGTTTCCAGGGGATCGCCGTCGCTCACAAACAGCGTGGCGTCCTTGCCGCGTTCGAGTGTCCCGACACGATCTGCGATGCCCAGGATTTCAGCCGGGTATTGCGTGACGGATCGCAGAGCGTCTTCGTGCGGCAAACCATACGCCGCTGCTGTTGCGGCGTGATACGGCAGGTTGCGCGTGTTCCATGTTTCGGATCGACCTGTTCCGGAAATGCAGAAGCGGATTTCGGCCCGACGCAGACGCTCGGGAAGTGTGTAGGACGAATCGTATTCTTCATGGCTGCGGCGCGGATCCTTGTGGACGGCATCAACAATCACGGGCACGTCGTAACGTCGCAGCAGCTCGGCACACATCTCCGCATCATGGCCACCCAGCAGAATGATTTTCACCTTCTGTTCAACACCAAACGCCACAGCTGCCTGAATCTGGTTGGCGCGATCCGCGGCAATCATCAGCGGAATCTGACCTTCGACAACCGGGATCATGGAATCAAGGCGACTGTCGAACGGTTGATCCGCCGGATTGGCGACTCGGGCTCTGATGTACGTCCTCGTGTTTTCAAAAAGTACACGCAGATCCTTGAGAGCCTGGTTGCGATCTCGATCCCTGTCCACAGGATTCGCTTCCGGATCAGTATCCGGGCCGGGTGTCATCACGGGTGCCGTTCGAGGCCAGTTAATGACCAGCGCACAATCCGGTTTCAGTGTCATGTCTTCGTATGTCCAGCCGTCGAGTTGCAGTACGCTCGCCTTGCCGCTGACAAGACCGCCCGAGGGCGCGCTGACCGCGATCAGCACACCATTCGCTCGGGTGACGGGAATCAGTTCACTGTCGGGATTCACACTCACATGCGCACGGACGTTTGGATTGATCGATCCAGTCTCCGTCATATCGAGGGTTGCGCGAGTCGATGAGATTTCGGTCAGCCCCATGTGCGAGTGGGATTCAATCATGCTGGGGTAGACGTGTTGACCTTCGAGGTCAATCACCACCGCATCTTCCGGCGGCTTCATGCGACGTCCCATGTCGATGATTTTACCGTTGTCGAAAATCAATGTGCCGTCTTCAATCGCCGGACTGCTGATCGGATGCAGCACGCCATTGATTAACGCGATCGGCTTTTTCTGCGGTGCACCGGGGATCTGGTCGGAAGCAAGTGCGGTGGCAGATATGAATGCGGCGAAGAGGCAGACTGTGAGCGGTTTGAATTGCAGCGAGGGAGTCATGATGAGAGATCCGGTTGCATCGGGATAGCGAATGTGTTGAAAAATGTGGTGCGATGTTGATGTGTCGTGTGTGATAGGAAATATCTCAGTTGGTCCAATGAATCACAGTCGGAGGAGCGACTGAGCTACGTAGGCGACGTCGCTTGTCCCGGCGGACGCAACGACTCGATTCGCTGATTCCGCCGGGGCAAGCCCGAAGCGGAGATCCAGGTTTGTTGAGTCGCGATTTTTTGTAGCCTCCAGTTGTTTGCCCCGGCCGGATAAACCGGACGGAAGCAGTACAAAACTCACATAAACAACTAATGTCCCTTTTGCTATGTGTCGCACAGCCCAGCCTCAGCCGCAGTCTGCACGTTTTATTTTGCGTCATTCTGATGGTTGAAGTGGTGGCAGAATTCGTCATACCGGGGCCAGAGCCCGGCGGGATCGAAATCGCGTTCGCCGATTTTTTTCATTTCTTCCCGGGAGGACAGAATCTTCTGGATCAACGTGTTGCGCTTCTGCAGCGACTGTGCCTGCATTTGTGCATCCTCATCGCGATGAAAGTAACGGCGGCCATCGATCCATGTTTGTTCACAGCGGGTGAAGTTGGACAGCGGGTCGCCGTTCCAGACGACGAAATCCGCGTGCTTGCCCGGTTCCAGTGATCCTACCAGATGTTCAATTCGCAACTGTCGGGCGGGATTGAGCGTGACAAATTTCAGTGCTTCTTCGCGCGGGACGCCGCCGTATTTGATTGCCTTCGCGGCTTCCTGGTTCAGATGCCGTGCAAGTTCTCCGTCGTCGGAGTTGAATGACACGACGACTCCCTGGTTGTGCATCAGGGCACCTGCTTGCGGGATCGCGTCGTAGACTTCAAATTTGTAGGCCCACCAGTCTGAGAATGCCGACGCCATGGCACCGTGTTTCGCCATCTCGTCGGCGACTTTGTAGCCTTCCAGAATGTGCTGGAAGGTTCCGATCGTGACATCGTACTCTTCCAGAATGCGGAGCAGGGCGAGGATCTCATCCTGTCGGTAACTGTGACAATGAATCCAGCGGTGCCCTTCCACGATCTCACGCAGTGCATCCAGTTCCAGGTCACGTCGTGGAGGCAGCCCACGGCGATCCGTCTGCCACGCATCCATTTTCTTTGCGTAATCACGCGCGGCTTCGAAAGAGTCGCGGAACAGCTGTTCGACGCCCATGCGTGTCTGAGGATAACGTGATGCGGTTCTTTGAGAATTGCTCTGTTTAACGTTTTCGCCAAGAGCGAACTTCACTCCCTGTGGTGCTTCGGCGAACTTCATGTCTTCGCCTGTCATGCCCCAGCGAAGTTTGATGACCTGATTCTGGCCGCCGATCGGATTCGCCGACCCGTGCAGAATATTGGCTGCTGTGACGCCGCCTGCCAGTTGACGATAAATTGTGATGTCATTGGCATCGACGAAGTCACCGATGCGGACTTCACAGGTAATGGCCTGAGAGCCTTCATTGACTCCTCCATCCGTCGCCATGTGGGAATGGCAGTCGATTATTCCGGGAGAAATATGCATGCCCTGGACGTCAATGATCTGAGTTCCTTCGGGGATTACCACATCCTTGCCGACCGCCACAATACCAGCGTTGTCGATCAAAAGAGTGCCGTCTTCGATGATGCCGTCCGGGCCACACGTCCAGATCGTAGCATGTACGAATGCCACTGGTCCTGAGACAGCCGGTGGTTCAGTTCGACCGAACGCCCCGAGCGGATAATTGATCTCGAACGATGCAATTGCAGACTTTTTTTCGTCGCCCTTCTTTTCAGCAATCGCTTCGGGTTTCGCCTCTTCCGGTTTCTCCGGCTCAGCCAGAGCATCCACACGCACCGCGCTGGTGATGGCCGAGCTGCCATCGGGCCAGATAATGCTGCCGATTGCCGCAGCGCGGTCTTTTTGCCCGGCATCTTTTTCCGTCAGTGTGAGTGATATCCGAATGACGCCATCGATGCCCCAGTCTTTACCGTTGAAGGTCGCCGCCAATGCTGTGTCTTGAAGCTGGACGCTGTCGAGGGTGAGGATCTCTTTCGGCTTAGTCTTCGCGTCGTCTTTTGATTCCGCTTTCGATTTGTCTTCGGCATCAGGGCTGGGACTATCTGCCAGCGACGGTTTGCCTTCACCGGCGATTGCGTCGTTCTCTACAGCAGCAGTTCCGTCCTTCGCAGTTTCACGCTGTGATTTTCGGTCTTCAGTCTGGGGCACTGGCTGTCGGGAAATACGGCCCTTGAGCTTGCCGTCCGTGTCGGTGATTTCGATAAAGAGCTGATCCGGAAACTCGGCGACCCTGGCGATTTGCAGTTCAAAGTGTCCGTCGGCCTTACGAGCGGCCTCGGGAGAATGCTCAAACCGCAGACCATCCACCCAGGTTTCGACGATCTTCGAGTCCTTGGCGAAGAGATCACCGTCGGTCACTACGAAACTGGCTAGTCGGCCAGTTTCCAGTGTGCCAAGCTGATGATCGACCCCCAGCATCTGCGCCGGATTCACAGTCAAGGCTCGCAAGGCGGATGATTGTGACAAGCCACGTTCGACGGCCTTTCGCAGACTTTTCAGAAAGTCGCTTTTGGAAGGCAGTCCATCGGTCGTCAGCGCAAAGCGAATTCCTGCAGCGTCAACTCGTGCAGGATTTTCGGGTGCGATATCCCAGTGCAGCAGCGATTCCAGCGTCGCATCCTGTGCGGCCTCGGGAGTGGCAACGTAGGGTGGTTTCGGAAACGCGAGTGGCAAAATGAGCGATCGTTTCGTCGCGGCGATTTCCGGCAACCGACGGTATTCATGGCCACTCCCTTTGATCATCATCGCCAGACCGAACTCAGCCGCGAAGCGATCAGCTCGCAGGACGAACTGCTCATTCGAGGCCGACACGATCATCGGGATGGAACCGGCCATGACGGGCAGCAACGCTGCGAGTGCGTCGTTGTGCTCTGGACGCTGAAGTGAAGTGTCCGCAGCGAAAGCGGCTTGTGCATCACGATACCATTGTGCGTCGTACATGGCCTGCCGAGCCAGCGCGACGGCACCCATTGGACTACCGGGGTATCCGTCACGACCACGTCGCGAAACCGTCAACTGCAGGTGCTGAGCGACATTGCCGGCAAGCAGCGCGGTATTGGCATCGGTCCCGGTCAGGGCCACCAGCGCACTGCGGCCTTTGATGACGCCGTCAGTCGGAGCGACAAGCTGCGCCACGAATCCCTGCTTGCGAAGCGCGGCGATATCGGCGTTGGCGGGAAGCTGATCGGCGACAGACAGCTGCGGTGTGACCTGACCGTTCCAATAACGCGCGGAACCGGTGAGTTGCTCAGTGGAGATTGTCTGTTCAGAATATGCGTCAATGAAGCCCGGATAGATCGTTTTTCCGGTGAGATTGATTTCTCTGGCGTCTGCGGGAACCTGGACATCGGCTCCGATTGCTTCGATCCTGCCGTGTCGCACGATCATCGTCGCGGGTTCGGCCATCGCATCCGGATGCCCTACGATCATGGCACCCGTGATGGCAAACACAGCCGGAGGATTCGAGCGCAATGCTTCCTGCGGCGTTGAAGTCTGGTCGGCCAGCGCACAGACCGAGATGCAGGCCAGAAATTGCAAAGTGATCAGAATCCGCAGCATCGTAGTTTGTCCAGCTTGAGCGTCCAGGGAGGCTTGGAAAAGGGGTCAGGAACCAATAGCCAGATGGCCCAAAGGGTGCTCCGCACGATTGGTTCCTGACCCATTTTCCAGGCACATGATGAAAGTCGAGCCGACCTAAGTAAACGACAGACTGGCAACGGAATGCCAAATTCGCATGATTTACCGGATTCAATCCGAATGGCGTGGACTTAAGGATTTGAATGGCGAGCGGGGTACGTAAGTGCCCTGATTTTCCAGTCGTTTGCAAAAACATCAGGGGATTGACATCCCCCGCTCGCCTTAAGTTACGCCATTGGTGCTCAATCCAGTGGTGC
>CAMAVB010000255.1 GCA_945861465.1 Candidatus Kuenenia stuttgartensis | reverse complement strand
GTCCAGTCGTGAATTTGCATGAGTTGACTCAATTCGATTGGGATTCACGTTGTGTTGACGCTCACTGACGTGAATCCTACCACGCATCGAAGTTCGTTGGAAAGGACTGTAGGTTGGACATTCCTGTCCGACTCGCGAGAATCTGCCATGCGTGCGAGGATTGCGAAATCCTGTGACCATGATTCTGGAACTGCTGGCATCCGGAATGTCGCACTCGGAAATTCTTGCTGATTACGCCGATCTGGACGTTGACGACATTTGGGCGTGTCTGCAATACGCGGCTCGCCTGAGCGACGTGAAGAGGTGGGTGAGGACCATTCTGTGATGCTCAGTTGCGAAGTCGAGCAAGCCAGTGCAGCGGTCGGCGGCGAGTATGGGTGATCGCGACCACGATGATGTCTTCAGCACGGCAAAGGTAGACAACCGCGTATGGGAACCGATGCAGCAATTGACGTCGAATTTCGTGGTGGCCAGAATAGTATTCAAGCAGGGGCCCACCAAGTGGGTTCTGCCGAATGATTTGAAATGTTGCCCGCAGCTGAGCGAGAAACTCGTCGGCCAGCCCTGGCTTCTGATCGTCATACCAGACCGCAGCAACGATGGCGTCGCCCTCCGCTTCGGGCAGGACAATGAAATTCATTGCGATTCCTTGCGGCGGCGATGTTCTGCCAGAGCCTGCTGCATATGTTCCAGAGACCTTTCAAACTCCACTGCTGTCGTGTCGCCGCCATCATACGAAGCGATCCGTCGATCGATCTCATGTGTCCAATGCTCGCCAATCTCTGGGGAAGAAAAGTGTGTTGTGGCTATTCGCCGTTCCAGCATGTCGGCCACGTACTCCTGATCAGCAGCGGGCAACGACAACGCCTGTGCCAGTACATCTTCTCTTGAAATCATCAGCCTCTACCCTTATTTAACGACAATCTGCGGCAGCCCACGATCATTCTTGCATTCTCGCCGCTCTCTGTCGAGTGTTTTTGTGGTGGACGACTCAGGGTGCAGTCGCCGATTTCGGTAGGTCCTGCTTGCCGAGCAGGACTTCGCGGCCACGCCGATTCGAGGTCGAAAGGACGGCGATGCGGCGATGTGGAGCGGATGTGCGCCCCATGGCGGTTCGCCTTGCGGCGAAAGTCCTTTCCGGCAGAAAGGACCTACCAAACACAGTCCTTTCCGGCAGAAAGGACCTACTTTAACAATCATTCGCGACAGCACCCGACGACTCAATTTCTATCCCAACCGCTGCCGCTCGATCGACTCGGCGAGTTGTTCCACGATACCTGTCACGAAGCGATCCAGGTTGCTGGCGGCGTTGTTGGTGCGTTCGCGCCATTGGTTCATGACGGCGATTTTTCGCAGGCCCTTGAAGAGCGTTCCCAGTGCGGAACCGAGCGCGCGGCTGGTCGGGTGGAAAATCATCGAGGCGGCTTGCTCGGGGATTTCTTCGTCGATCGAATCCACTGCGACGCGAATGGCCATGAAACGGATCGTGCGTTCATCACAGACCTGAGCAACCGCCAGACTGCCCGTGTCAGCGGCGAGTCCAGGAAATCGCTCACGCAGTGCCTGCTTTTCCGCTGGCGTCACGGGATGGTCGTCCGCCACGATCAGCTTGCCCACATGGATGCGCTTGCGGGCCGGAATTCTGCATTTCACCGGCAGACTGTTGACATGCGTGTCGCTGATCTCGTTCGCGAGCACGATGTCACCGGGCCTGACGTCTTCGGAAAGCGATGAGCTGAATCCTACCGACAGAATCCACGACGGACGATGTTCAGCGATAAGAAGTTCCGTCGCGGCTCGATGCGACGCGAATCCTTCATCGGCTTCAACGAGTACGATGCGCGTGGTTTCACCCAGAAAGCCACCGCGCACGGTCATTTTCTTTTCGGAATAACTCCGTGTGCGATCGAGACGTTTCAGGAACGGCTTCACTTCGCCTTTGTGAGTACACACGATTCCGATGTCGGCGGACGAACGATCCGGAGCCGGTTCTTCCGTGGATGGTTTCTGTGTCGTGCCTTTGCCGGAGTTACTCACGCTGACGCCTCAAAATCCTGCATGAACTGCACCAGTGCCTCGACGCCCTCGAGCGGAAATGCGTTGTAAATGCTGGCCCGCATCCCGCCCACGCTCCGGTGACCTTTGAGCCCGCTGAAGCCCTGCGCCTCGGCGGCTTTGACGAACGCATTGTCCTTGTCTTCGTTGCCGGTGACGAACGTCACGTTCATCATCGAACCACTGCCGGGGCGTGCTGTCGATTTGAACAATGAGCTTTGCTTCAGATACTCGTACAGCTTCGCGGCTTTGGCTTTATTGCGCATGTCCATCCCCACCAGTCCGCCATTGGACTTGATCCAGCGGAAGACCAGCATCATCAGGTAGATGCCGAATGTCGGCGGCGTGTTGTACATGGATTCATTTTCGGCGTGAGTCCTGTACTGCAGCATTGTCGCCAGATTCTTGTTGCCCGCTTCGACAAGGTCCTTTCGGACGATGACCAGCGTGACGCCGCTGGGGCCAAGATTCTTCTGGGCACCTGCATAGATCAGACCGTACCTGCGTACATCGATCGGGCGACTGAAGATATCACTGCTGGCATCGCACACCAGAAACGCGGAGTCCGGGATGCCGCCGGGTTCCTTGCTGAACTGAGTGCCGAAGATCGTGTTGTTCGAAGTGAAGTGAACATAGGTCGGATCCTCGCTGTATGTGCAGGCATCGGGAATGTAGTTGAAGTTGGCGTCCTTGCTGGTGCAGGCGACGTGTGTCTTGCCACAGGACTTCGCTTCTTTCAATGCCTTTTCGGACCATGCACCGGTTACCAGATAATCGGCCGTGCGCTCAGGGGCCAGAAAATTCATCGGCACCATCGAAAACTGTAGCGACGCACCTCCCTGCAGGAACAGGACGGCGTAGTCGTCCGGGATGCCGGCAAGTTCGCGGCAGAGTGCTTCGGCCTCAGCGGCCACCGCCATGAATGGCTTACCGCGATGCGAGTGCTCGCAGATGCCGATCCCCGTGTTCCCGAGCGACAGCAGGTTTTCGCGGGCTTCTGCGAGCACAGTTTCAGGCAGGACAGCCGGACCAGCAGAGAAATTCCAAATGCGGCGCGTCATCGCGGCGTCAGCCTTCGTTTCGGAAGAATTGGGATCTGAGATTGATCGCTTCAACGATTTTCGCCAAAGCAGGCCGAATTCTAGGGCCTTGCGGCGTTCCTCACAAATCCGGCTGCCAGATAGACCCGCCATCAGGAAATTGTCGCCTCCAAAGCCGGAGATTTCCCCAGTTTCGTTCAGGATTGCCGCCTACTTTACTCCGCGCGGCCCAAAATGACACTTTTGCGGGCACGAGATCGTAACCCGAAGCATCAGCGAGGGATTGGAATTTGAAGCCCTCGCTGACGCTTCGGGTTGATGTCACTTCCAACCGCATGCGTAAAGGAACCTTTGCTGAAGGTGGCAAACTGCCAGTCTGAACCATACCGCAACGAGCCGAAATCTGTTAGCATTCCCCATCCGCAAAAGATGAAGTCAAAAAAAACGTTTGACCGAGCCCGCGTGAGTTCGGTTGGTCAAGTCGCGACCAGGGATTCGCCAGTTGCGACGGATGGGTAACGGGTCGCGGACTCGAATGAATTTGAATTCCGGAATCAGGGTCACACATGCAGCTGTCATGCAATCGAGCGTTGTTTTCTTCTGCATTTTCCATCGCGGCCTCAGCCGTTCCTTCCAGAACGCCAAAAGACATTCTGCGCAATGTCTTCATGTCGGTCAGCAGTTCCGGTGTGGAACTCGTCGGTACGGATCAGGAAATGGCGATTCGCTACGCAGTCAGCGGCATCACGACAAGTTCCACTGGCGATGCGCTGCTGCCGACTCAGCGGATGTCTTCCATTCTGCGTGAGCTGCAGGACGAGCAACTGGAACTCAACATCGACGAGCAGAACATTACGCTGAAAGCGGCGTCCGCCAAGTTTCGACTCACGTCCGAAGATCCTCGTGAGTATCCGCCGGTCCCCCAATTCAGCGACGAGAACTATTTTCGCATTCCGGCCCCCGTGTTTCGGCAGATGATTCGCCGCACGACATTTGCCACCGATACGGAAAGTACTCGTTACGCTCTCGGCGGTCTGCTGCTGGAATTCAACGAAGGGATGGTCACGCTGGCCGCGACCGACAGTCGACGCTTGGCCGTGGCAACTGCCGCTTGTGAAAAACATGGCACGCCGGAATCGCCAGCCAAAGCAACGGTCGTGCCAACAAAGGCGATGTCATTGCTTGAGCGATCGATTGATCCACAGGCCGAATTTGTAGACATCGCCGTGCATGAAAACGACGTGATGATGCGATCCGGATCGTGCGTGGTTTACAGCCGCCTGGTGGAAGGTCGCTTCCCGCGCTATCGCGACGTGATTCCTCGCAGTGGCAATGTCAACGTGCCGCTTCCCGTCGGACCGTTCTTCGCTGCGGTGCGCCAGTCGCAGATTATCACCGATGAAGAAAGCCGCGGAGTCGATTTTCAATTTAGCGGATCCATGTTGACGCTCAGCAGCCAGGCCAGCGCAATAGGTGAATCCAAAATTGAACTGCCGATCGAATACGATCACGATGAAGTCAAAATCACATTCGATCCAAAATACGTCGCCGATTTCCTGAAGGTGCTGGGGCCGGAGACACTGGTCGATCTGCAACTGACGGATTCCGATACGGCCGCCGTTTTTCGCGTCGAAGATTCGTACACGTATGTCATTATGCCGCTGGCTCAGGATCGGTAAAACGACAGGTGTTGTTGTGTCATGAAATTCGTTTAACGGCGAGCCGCAGGCGTAGGCGAATTTGAATATCCAATGGTTCTTCCGCCTGCCCCTGCGGCTCGCCGTTAAACGATATAACTGTGAAAGGGATTTCAGCTTTGTCTGACGAAGTACTTCCATCACCGTCATCGCTGAAAAATGCCCTGACGCGGCTGATTCGCCGCAAAGGACTGGTGAATCGTTCTGCGGCGGAAGCTCTGAACGTGGAATGGAACCGCATCGTGGGACCCGAAATCGGACGACGCAGCAGCGCGCGGCGAATTCGCGATGGCGTCGTGGAAGTCGTTGTCACCAACAGTGCAGCGATGGAAGAGCTTCGCGGTTACCTGCATGAAACGGTGCTCCAGCAAATGCAAACCAGTCTGCCCGAATCCAACATTCGAGCGATCCGTTATGTGCGCGGACGGTGAGTAAAACCAATTTCAAATTTCAAATTTCGAATTTCAAATTTGAGATCCTTATGAGTGATGTTCGTTGTTGAACTGAAGGAAGTGCAAAACGTGTCTGTAGTGAACCCTGGAACCCCCGATGATGGCCACGATCCTGAAAAGGTGAATGCCGCTGCCGCCCCGGATCAGACGTACGATGGCTCCGATATCCAGCATCTGAAAGGGATCGAGGGCATTCGGACACGGCCTGCGATGTACATCGGCGACACTGGTGCGCCGGGACTGCATCATCTGGTGTACGAAGTCGTCGATAACAGTATCGATGAGGCCGTCAACGGGTACGCCTCTGAGATTCACGTGCAGATCAATCTCGATGAAAGCATTTCGATCGTGGACAACGGTCGAGGCATTCCGGTCGATGCCGTCAAGGGTGACGGTCGCTGCGCGCTCGAAGTCGTGCTCACGGAAATCCATGCGGGCGGTAAGTTCAATCGGGAGAGTGGTTATAAAATCGGCACTGGCGGTCTGCACGGCGTCGGAATCACCGCCGTCAATGCGCTGAGTGCATGGCTGACGGCCGAGATTCGGCGCGGTGGTTCTACCTGGGTGATGGACTTTGAAAAAGGTCGCCGCACCTCGGAACTGCGACAACTGGGACGAGCGGATTCGACCGGCACCCGACTCACGTTTCTCGCGGATCCGACGATCTTCTCTGAGACAAAGTTCTCACTCGACACGCTCACTCGCCGCATGCGGGAACTTGCGTTTCTGACGCCCGGAATTCGCATTACCCTGCGTGACGAACGCGCCGACCGGACGGAATCGTTTCATTTTGAAGACGGTTTGGTTGAGTTTGTCAAATACCTCAACCGGACGCAGACGCCACTCACCTCCGATGTGTTTCGCGTGATGGCGGAGTCGGACGACGTCGTCGTGGAAGTCGCCTTCCAGTACAACGACGGCTACACAGAAAACGTGATGGCTTACGCCAATAACATCTACAATCCGGACGGCGGGACTCACCTGAGTGGCTTTCGGTCAGCACTCACACGTACGATGAACAATTACGCCAAGGGCGGCAATCTGTTCAAAGATGTCACACCGGTTGGCGAAGATTTCCGTGAAGGATTGACCGCAATTGTGTCGGTCCGCGTACCGGATCCGAAATTTACCTCACAAAACAAAGTCAAGCTGACCAACGGCGAAGTCGAAGCCGCTGTGCAGACGGTGGTGAACGAAGGGTTCACAAAGTATCTGGAAGAGAATCCGCCGATTGCGAAGAAGCTGATTGCCAAAGCCGTCATGGCCGCAGAAGCTCGCGAAGCCGCCCGTAAATCCCGCGACATGGTCCGCCGCAAAGGCGCGCTGACCACCGGTGGTCTGCCAGAGAAACTCCGAGACTGCCGCAGCCGCGATCTGGAGTCAACCGAACTGTATCTCGTGGAAGGTGATTCTGCCGGTGGTTCCGCCGACACCGGTCGGGATTCCAACATTCAGGCCATCCTGCCGCTGCGAGGAAAAATCCTGAACGTCGAAAAAGCACAACTGGTCAAGGTGCTGGACAACGCAGAAATCAGCAATCTCTTCCGCGGCATCGGGTTATCTCCTGCCGGCGTCGATGAAGAAATGGATATCAGCAAACGGCGTTACGGCAAAATCATCGTGATGACGGACGCCGACGTGGACGGCAGCCATATTCGCACGCTGCTGCTGACCTTCCTGTTCCGCCACATGCGTGACCTGGTGCAGGGAGGCCACATTTATATCGCCCAACCACCACTGTACCGCGTGATCCAGCGCAAACAGGTGAGGTACGTGCAGACGCATCAGGCAATGATGTCAGAACTGATCAGCCTGGGGATGAGCGGCACGCGGCTAACGGTCAAGGCCGACAGTACCGTCTTCGCAGATGAGAACCTGCAGAAGATCTGCGACCTGGCTGTGCAGATGGAACAGCCGCTCGAACTGCTGGAACGGCGTGGTATCGATATTCGATACCTGATCCGGTTCTGCGGCGGTGAGAAATCCCGCCTGCCGCGTTATCGAGTTCTGTATGGCGATTCGGAAAAGTGGTTCATGGAGCGCGACGACGCAGACGCCTTTCTGAAGTCGCTGCAGCCAGTTCCACCGGAATCACCAGCCGCCTCTTTAGCAACGGAAGGCGAAGATCCCGCTGTCACGGAGAAGCGCGTGGCCACGGACGAGCCTGCTGCACCACGTGAAAAGCTGGCCCAGCTCGTCGATCTGCATGAAATCAAAACCCTCAATGACGTTTTCGCACAACTGAAAGATTACGGTTTCTTCGTCGCTGACTACACGCCTGCCGGGCTGCGGAATGCGGAACCGATTTATCCATTCGTGCTGGAACGCGATGACGAACGAGTCCCGCTCACCAACCTGCGCGATCTGCTGGTTGAGCTGCGTCAAATGGGCGAGAAAGGCCTCACACTGACGCGGTTCAAGGGACTGGGCGAAATGAATTCTGAAGAACTCTGGGACACCAGCATGGATCCGGAAAAGCGTACGCTGCTTCAGATCCGCATGGAAGACGCCGCCGCTGCCGATGAGATTTTTCGAGTCCTCATGGGAGACGCCGTCGAACCTCGCCGCGAATTTATTGAAAAACACGCCCTCGATGTGAAGCAGCTCGATATCTGAGTGGCTGGTGTCCATCTCACGGCAACTCGCCCGATGATTCTGCCTCATTGCGGATGTGTTTGAGAACACGCAGATGAATCTGATGAACGAGTTCATCGCTCCACAAAGTCCAGTACGTCTGCGGGTACATTTCCAGAACGTACCACGTTGTGCCAGTGAGCCGCGTGGCTCCATTCGGAAGTGGTTCCAGCAGAAATTCGCCATGCGTTGAACTGAACGTGCCGTTCAGATGTGGCGGATGAATGTGACGGTATGGTGTCAGTTCGAACATCGGTTCAGGTTGCTCAGAAACGTCGAAGGCCAGTCGGCGATTTTCTTCCCAGACCGTAACCGGCTCCACAAACGTCCCGGTTGTGAATTCGCAGTAACGCGTCGCGCCCACACCTGATCCATCAATGCGGGCTCGCAGCGGCGACGCAATTCCGGAGCGGAAGAACCATGCAGGTTCTTCGCTGATCTCTGGAAACGCGATCACCTGCTGCCAGACGATGGCCGGTGACGCCTGAATGTCAATCGATGTTTTCACAGCAAATGTCGGATTCGGAGCGAGCATGCCTTCGACTGCTGCCAGGATCGGCAGGCCACCCAAACACCACATCATCCCGCGAGATTCTCGTCGAGGCTGCTGCGTCTGCACGGCAATCGACCTGCCCACCACGGCACCCATCCAGCCCAGAGGAAACAGAATCGGCATGGCCATTATGATGCAAATCGCGCCTTCCAGCCCTACCAAAAGAAACGCACAGCAGCAGAAAACCATCATCAAGGTTGATTGGATCATCGTCGCACCCACCGATCGCGGAACTGTGCGATTGAGAAGGTAGGCACTCACCGCGCCGGCGACAAGTGGAGTTCCGAAGAACAACGCGGCACCGTAACTGTCAAGGACATAGATCGTCAGCACGGTGGACGCCATGGCGTAAGCACAACCGGCTGCCGCGCCGATGATGGCAGCGGCGAATCCGGAACTTGCCGTCGCATCGGTCGGGTTATGGATTGGAGTTGAGCCCAGCTCGGAGGGTTTCCAGAGCTCCGTCAATCGGTGTTGCTGTTCCAGCGATTCCTGAGTTTCCGGTTCATCGGTCGGCAAAAGACTCAGCACAAACATGCCAATGTAGTTCAGAATCGGAATCAACATCACCATCCCGAACCACGGAGAAATCCCGGCATCCCGGCAGCGGCGAAGACTCACGGCAACTGCGATCCAGACGAACGGCAATGTCCACAAGACCAAAGTCATACCCAGCCACGGCGGAGCTCCTTCGGTAAATCTGGCGCGATTGCTCAAGAGTGGCGACAGAAAGTCCAGCGGTGAGTACATTTGACCCGTGAGCCCGCCAATCACCGCCGCTTCAATCACATACTTCAGAGACGCCAGGCCACAACCCAAGTAGAAATATGTGCTCCGTTTCACACTGCCGTTCAATCCGAAGACATTGAACAGCAAACGAAGCAAATGGAGCATAGTCACTCAATCTAGTCTGAGATGCGTGCGGCACAAACAGAATAACTTGTTCAACTCCGCAATCATCCTGGCAACTTAACAAACGTACGACGTTTTGCAAATCGACGTCGAACTGCCATAATGAACATTGAAGGTGTGGTTTGCCGTCAGACGCGCCTGCACTCGTGTACTTCAGGATTTCTCACCGAATATGCTGATTGCATTTCACAAACCGTTTTGGAAGATTCAAAACCCGGCACTTCGAGTGACATTCGAAAATCGTTGACGATCGACTCTGCGCAGTGGTACACTGAAGGAACACGAAGGAGTTATCGGTATGCCAACATCAACGCAGGAACTTCAGAGTTTTCAACAGTTTGCTGCTGCCCGTATTCAGAACGGAGGAGCGATGCTGGAGTTGGACGATCTTTTGGACGAATGGAAACATCAGAATCCAGATCCGAAGCAACTGCAGGAAGATGTCCTGGCAGTCAAGGCGGCGTTGCGAGCGATGGAGAGCGGCGATACGGGGCGGCCTGCGGAGGAAGTCGTTCGTGAAATTCGGACGAAATACAAATTGGCGAAAGAATAATGCCCGTGTACGTCGTCCGCCTGCTGGCAACGGCAGCAGATGACCTTGATCAGATTATCGGCTGGATCGCTGAACGATCGCCCGACGGTGCAGCTCGGCTGTTAACAGAATTTCATAAGCTGCTGAGTATTTTACCGACGTCGGCCGAGTCATATGCGCGTGCCGCAGAATTTGACGACATTGGTTACAAGATTCGGCAAGCCTTTTTTCGGACTCGCAAAGGTAACACCTATCGGGCAATTTTCCTGATCAAAGGGAATGAAGTCCGGATTCTTCGAATTCGAGGCTCTGGCCAGCTACCATTGACCGCTGACGAAATCAAAGATGAGGAGAAATCTGGAGGCAGCGATTAGAATCACCGAAAAAGAACTCACAGACTTCGCGGAACTCGGGCGGCAGGAAGTACGTGTCTGTTCGGCCGCAGGATTTCCAATCCCTTGGACAGACTAGTTCCATTTTTCTCTCCGCCTATGCTGATAGCATTTCACAAACCTTACGGCGTGCTTTCGCAGTTCACACCGGACGGCTCGCCGAATCGTCCGCTCGCCGAGTTTGGATTTCCGAAGAGCGTTTACCCGATCGGACGCCTCGATGCGGACTCAGAAGGTCTGTTGCTTCTGAGCGATGAACCGGCGTGGAACGCGCGACTCCTCGAACCCCGTCACGCCCACGAGCGAGAGTATTGGGTGCAGGTCGAGCGAATCCCTGACGCCGACGATCTGGAGCAACTTGCGGCTGGCGTGCTGGTCCAGGGACGCCTGACCTTGCCCTGCCGTGCTTGGTTGCCGGAAACTCAACCGCTCGTACCACCTCGCGATCCGCCGATCCGCTTCCGCAAGAATGTGCCCGACTGCTGGATTTTCATGGAGTTGATCGAAGGCAAAAATCGCCAGGTGCGGCGCATGACCGCAGCCATCGGTCATCCGACACTTCGCCTGTTGCGCACGCGGATCGGCCGTCTCACTCTGGGCGAACTGCCAGCCGGCGAATGGAAGATCCTGACGCCGAAGGAGCGGCAACTGGCCGCCGCCGATCATTCCGCGTGAGGCAAGTTCGATGCGTTCCGCAAGCTGTTCCAGCTGTTCGGACACCCGGGATTTGCACACTTATGCCCTGCCTCTTCGAACAAAGCTTTCTTTATCTTATTACCAACTTTGCGACGATGATCTGAGTTTTTCCTGGGCTGCTTGTTCGAACTCATTTGATTCACGTTTTGTTGAAGGCAGGCAAATGGCACGTACAAATCGGCGGGATGTGTTGGCGGCGGGCGAGATTCAGGTGGTGCATTGCATCAATCGATGCGTGCGGCGGGCGTATCTGTGCGGGCAGGATCCGTTGACCGGGACTGACTACGAACACCGGCGGGAACTCATCCGACAGCGGCTGGAATTTCTAGCGGGAATCATGGGAATTGAAGTACTTGGATATTCGGTGATGAGTAACCAATTCCACTGTATTTTACGCAGTCGGCATGATGTGGTGGAGACATGGTCGGATGAGGACGTGGCTCGGAAGTGGTGGCAGTTGTGTCCTGCTCGCAAGACGAAAGATGGCCGTCTGACCGAACCGACGGAGTTTGAACTGAACTCGATTCGCAACGACGCAAGCGGCTTGAAGGAAAAGCGCGTCCGGCTGTCGAGCATTTCATGGTTCATGCGGTTCCTGTCAGATGCGGGCGAATATCGCCGTGAGTCCTGAGTCGAGT
>CAMAVB010000254.1 GCA_945861465.1 Candidatus Kuenenia stuttgartensis | reverse complement strand
CCTGTGAAACTCGTGGAAGCATGGTGCAAAGAACATCTGCCAGTCTCCGTCCAGGCTCAACGAAGACTTGCCTTTTCCCCTCAAATACCGTAAACAAATCGCACCTGATCAATATCCCTACGCAACCCCAACTTTGCTGCTGCCTAGGGATACCCTGCTGCTCTGCACGGACGGTCTCACCGACATGGTTGACGAGGATCTGATTCAGGCAACCCTCGACAGTGACGAGGATTCAAAGACGATCTGCCGAAGGCTGGTCGAGCAAGCTCTTGAGGCTGGTGGCCATGACAACGTGACCGTGGCCGTTGCCCGCTACCGCTTTCCCTGAGCGTACATTTAACGAGACAGCAGGAGTCCTGATGAACCCTGAGCCGCTGGATTTGATTCCGTTTTGGTGTTTTTTTCTGATCGTCCTTGGGCTTGGGATGCTTTCCGTGGAGGTTGGGTATCGTCTCGGGAAAAGCCGACACGTGCGTTCGCCGGACGAGAAAGACGCGCCGGTGGCTGCCATGGTAGCCTCGATCCTTGGTCTCCTGGCGTTCATGCTGGCATTCACGTTCAGCATGGCAGGAACTCGTTTTGAAGCACGACGTCAGGCTGTCCTTCAGGAAGCCAATGCGATCAGCACGACATGGCTGCGAGCTCGACTCCTGCCTGAGCCACAGCGCTCGGAAATCAGGGAACTGCTTCGTCGCTACACGGAACTTCGCTCGCAAAAAATTGATATGGACAGCATCAAGGAGTTGATTGCCGAGTCAGAGAAATTGCATGAACAGCTCTGGTCTCGAGCCGTCACGGCTGCTGAGCAAGATCCGGGTTCAATCATGACCGGTCTGTTTCTGCAATCCTTGAATGAAACCATCGATCTGCATTCCACCCGAGTGTTTGCTGGCCTCATGAGCCGGATTCCTGTCACCATCTGGCTGGCGCTGTTCAGCCTCAACGTGCTTGGCATGGCCTCCGTTGGCTATCAGGCGGGACTTTCTGCGACACGGCGTTCGCCAGAGATGCTGATCCTGACGCTGGCATTTGCCAGTGTGCTATGCTTAAATCTCGATCTGGATCGCGCCCACGAAGGACTGCTCCATGTCAACCAGCAGCCCCTGATCAATCTGTATCACTCGATGCAGGCTGCACAGCCATGATCGCCGCATCGACGGGATTGCCTGCACTGGCATTGCTGCTGGTAATTGCCGATTCTACCTGGATTACCCTGTCTTTTTCGTTGTGGGTGCTTCTCGTGAGCACGTATATTCTTTACACAGACTTCCAACTCAGTCGGACGCAGTGCATTCTCCAAGGCGAGCGGCAGAAATGAATTTACCGGTACGACGGACTTCCAGTCCGTCGAATGGTGCTACTCGACGGACTGGAAGTCCGTCGTACAAATTGCGGATGGTAAGTTCTATCCTGCCGCTCGCCTAAACAGATGTTGCCCACAAGTCATGGTGACAGGCTGGACTGATCATCAACCAGGCGAGCAATTGCAAGGCATGTTTCCGTATGGGAAAGACTCGAACGTCGTCAAAGAAGCGATCTGACCTTGAGACCAGCCCGTCGCTTCAGTCACATCCGACACATGCGGAACTCTACGCAATCGGGAAGAGCCTGCGTGACAAATACCCACGCGAGGACCACGCCGTCTGGCAAGTGCCCCAGAAACGTCTAAGTCCGCTGGCTTTGATGAAGAAATCGAATAAGGGACGTATTGAACATCTCGTTCCCATTCGCCACGGTCGCATGATGCAGTCACCGTTCACGTTCTACCGGGGTGCAGCGCTCAACATGGCTGCAGACCTCGCCTGCACACCGGCAACCGGGATCCGAGTGCAGGCATGTGGTGACTGTCATCTGCTGAATTTCGGAGCATACGCGACGCCCGAACGGCGCGTGATCTTTGATATTAACGACCTGGACGAGACTCTCCCAGCGCCGTGGGAATGGGATGTAAAACGCCTGGCCGCGAGCTTTGTACTGGCCTGCCGCAGCAATGGCTTCAGTGAAGACTGTGCTCGCGATTCCGTGTTGAGTTGCGTACGGTCTTATCGCGAACGCATGGCGGAATACAGCGAGATGCGGATCATGGATGTCTGGTACGCCAGCATCGACGTGGAAGAGCTGATCCCGAAGATTCAGGACTCTGAGGCCTCCGAACGAGTGCAGAAACGACTGGAGAAGGCTCGTGAACGCAACGTATTGGAATATGAGTTTCCGGAGCTGGTGACTACGGCGGGCCTGAGTCCATTAATCAAAGACAACCTGCCCCTCATTTATCATCCTCGTGATCAGGGTCACGAGGAGCAGACCGCGAATCTCAAGCGGGCCTTCGCACAATATCGGGAATCGATGCAGGAAGACCGGCGTCTGCTTCTGGACCGTTTTAAGGTCATGGACATGGCAGTCAAGGTCGTGGGTGTCGGCAGCGTGGGAACTTTCTGCGGCATCATACTTCTGATGGCGAGTGAGCACGATCCTTTGTTCCTTCAGTTCAAGCAGGCGCGGCCATCGGTCCTCGAAGCCTATGCGGGCAAGAGCCTGCACAAGAATCACGGCCAGCGAATTGTGCATGGCTGCCGGATGATGCAATCGGCCAGCGATATCTTCCTGGGCTGGACCGAAGGTCAACTGGGTCGGCAGTTCTACATCCGACAACTAAAGGATATGAAGATCAAACCGATCGTCGATGTGTTCAGCAAGAGCGTCATGATTCAATATGCTGAAATCTGCGGTTGGACATTGGCTCATGCTCACGCACGGTCTGGCGAGCCCACAAAAATCAGTGGTTACCTCGGAAAAAGCGACAGGTTCGACGAGGCGATTGCGGACTTCTCCATCGCGTATGCGGACCAGAACGAGCGCGATCACGAAGTGCTTATGAAGGCCGTGCGGGCAGGCAAGCTGGAAGTCTTTATCGAAGAGCGGTAACGGACCGAATCATTCTGATCCGGATATGTCCTCATCTGTATCTGTGCCGCAGTGTCTCAGTCAGACTTTTGTCGAAACTACGGATCAGTTGGCCCGGATCGTCAGCGCTGGTGTAGGGTCGTTCTGGCTGGTATCGGCCAACGCCAGCAGGATTTTCAAATAGCCCATCGACCGTTTGGAATTGAAATCCCGCTGATCAATCCAGAACCAGTGGTCCTGATACTGAATTGCCGAATAGGGATCGCAGGGCGGTTCACAGCCGCTGTAGACCGTAAGTGGCGGGGCCGTCGATGAGCTGAGGTCTCCAAAGTCCGGTGCTCGGCCGTCCGCGAGGTGGCACGGGGGGATCTGAACGTTGAGGGACAGGTAGTTCATAATGCGAATCACATTCCGCGTTCGGAAGGCAATCTCGTCATTCTTCTGCGGTAGCATTCCAAACACGATCCGGAACTCATGCACGTCGGGGTCCAGTCGAAGCAGAGTGCGGATCTGATCGAGTTCCTCTGCCAGTATCGGCGGAATGTCTTTGTCCCGAATCCCCATCAACACATCGGGGGTTTTCGGATCAGCGCCCTGCAGGACGCGAAAACTGGCGTATCCCGAATCCTGGGCTTTCCGGAGCGACTGAATCGCCTCCTGAAACTCGGGGTCTCCCTTTTGGACCTCACCAGAAAACCCCCGATTCCGGACACCGTTGATGGATTCGACCGTCAATGCCAGAAGGACATCCGCAGGAGCACCACTCTCGATCAGATTCAGAATCGACACTGGCGGAATCGGATTGGTCATGTTGCGAGTGAACTCGGAACTGCCCTGCGGCTTGTAAGAGATCGTGGGCCGATCGATCATCGATCTACTTCCCCCGACACCAAAATTCAGAACATTCAGGAGAGTATTGTTTGGGAAAATGTCTGCACCGATAGTGCCATTGCCCGCGTAGCCGTGCTCATAGCCATTCACGACGGAGGAAACTTCCACGAACTCGGGCAAGTCGCCGTAACGCAGACGCACCAGATTGAGGAGGGTCTGCTGCTTCCAGGTCGCTGAAATGGCCTCGTTGTACGGAATCCGATCGTCCATGATGGTTCTGGGACCGATGTGCTGGCAGCCTGAACTGCCCAGGAGAGCGATCAGGATCATGAAATTGTGAGACAGCAGCAGCTTCATGATCGACGGTGCCTGGCTTTCAAGAAACAAGAGCCATGAGGCAAAACTCGCGCATCCTGCTATCCTGAATTATCGGCATTTTCCGTACAATCCTTTAATTCTACCCAAACCACTGATGTGCCCCACAATTAGCACAACTCCTGAATTCTCCTGCCGTTTTGCAGGATTTGAATCCAGTGTTCAATGGACGTTTTGCCGTGTTTGTCTAGAACGCATCAAAGCGGTTTGCCCCGCTCGGTTTCAATGCATCGACAAAGGATCAACAGTGATGAGTAGTGCGAGAATCAGTGTCATGGCTGTCGCCGCAATTTGCGGGATTACAACAGTCTTGAATGCATCTGACTGGACGCAGTTTCGAGGGCCCCAGGGAAATGGCCAGGTGCCAGAATTGAGCCATCCGGATTCATGGAGTGATACAGAGAATGTGGCATGGGCCGTAGAACTCGCCGGGTCTGGCTGGTCATCGCCAATCGTGGTGCGTGATCGAGTGTTCGTCACGATGGCAATTTCAGAAGCGGGCACAAAACCGTTGGGCATGACGGAAGGTGTTCGGAACATGCAGTCAATGGGACTGGGAGGCAAGAAACCCACTGAAACCCTTCAATTTGCGGTCGCCTGTCTGAATCTGAATGACGGCTCGCTTGTCTGGCAGAAGTCTCTTGAGCAAAAGATTCCTCCGCATGCCATCCATCCCTCGAACAGCTTTGCCACAGAGTCTCCGGCAACCGACGGAGAGAGACTTTTCGTCTACTTCGGCGCGATCGGACTGGTCGCTGGACTGGATCTCGAAGGGAACGAGTTATGGCGGCGGGATGTGGGCACGTTCAAGACCGGCAATGACTTCGGGACAGGTTCATCTCTCATGGTGGATGAAGGTCTGGTGTTCCTGCAGTACGACAACGATGAAAAGTCCATGCTGCTTGCACTGGATGCAACGACCGGAAAAGACGTCTGGAAAAAAGATCGCGAATACAAGACGGCGTGGAGTTCCCCGCTTGTCTGGCGGAATTCACAACGCAAGGAATTGATTGTCTGCGGAGAGGGAAATGTGACGTCCTACAACGCCAGAACGGGTGAAGAATTCTGGAAGCTGACAGGGATTCCCTCGTCGTTCAGTGCATCCCCGGCGTCTGATGATGACCGCGTATTCTTCGGAAACAGCGGTCCGTTCAGCAGTGGTCCGTTGGTGGCCGTTGCGGTCGGGAATTCAGGTACGACGGCACTGCAACCGGAAAAACAAACTCCCGGCGTTGGATGGTCGAAGCTGAAGGCTGGTCCTGGAATGGCGTCTCCGGTGCTCGCGGCAGGCTGCCTGTATGTTCCCGGCAGTGGGAGCATTCTGAATTGTTATGATGCGGCGACAGGCGAACGGGTGTATCGTGACCGTCTGGAAAATGCGGCGACGATCGCCTCATCACTGTGGGCATCATCGGAGAAGGTGTTTATCCTCGACGAGACGGGCAAGTGTTTCGTGATCAAAGCTGGTCCGACTTTCGAAGTGCTCGCGACGAACCAGATTAGCGACCTTTTCTGGTCAACGCCGTCGATCGCCGGAGATTCCCTGTTGCTGCGCGGTATCAGCAAGCTGTATTGCATCCGAGCTGCGGCGAAATGATATTCCAACATCCCAGCAACCGCCTAGTATCAGACCTCTGGGCGAATGTTTTTGCAAGGACGCATCGCGCGAACCTCGCTACTCTTCGAGAGCCTGAAGGATGCGTTCCAGGTTTTGTTTCAGGCGGTTGGGGAACGAAGTGGAAGTGGAATTGGAATTGGCGGCTTCGCACAGGTCGATGCGGACGACTGTGCCCCCCGATTTGCGGACGAAGTCTTCTGTGTCGGCTGAGTGTCGGGAGTCCAGCAGAAAGATGCGCCGGTTGTTTTGCGTCAGAGTGTCGCTTGAGTTAGCGCTGAACGTGTCGAGCAGTTCCTGGCGATTTGCGTCTGAAAGCGTGTCTGTCAGGTCCCAGTGCAGGTAGTTCAGCGTCCAACCCAGACGTCGAGTGAGATACTGATAGTGTGGCGCATCGGAAAATACCACCAGAGCCTCATCACTGGCTGCAGCTTTGATCGCATCAATCATCACGTTGAGAGAGTTGAGTTCGGCAGACAGACGTGCTTCAGCGGTTTCAATTGACTGTTTCCGTTCCGGCAAAAGACGACCACCGTTGACGCTCACCTGATGCAATTGAGCGGTACACAATTCCGGATCAAGCCATGTCGCCCAGACGGTGCCTGGGTGACTATGCGGACCATCAGGCCCATGTTGATGCTGTACCGCGTCCGGGATGCGGATGAGTTGATCGTAATAGCCCGCCGCCGTATCACTGGTTCGTGAGCCCGGCAGAGAGACCCGATCCTTCCATGGTTCGTATCCGGCACCGCTGATCAAAATCAAGCGGGCCTGCCGCATGATTCCTGCATCGTCAGCTGTCGGTGACCAATCGGGTGACGAGGTGTCACCAGGGACCACCAGCACCACATCGGCAGCATCGCCCACAATGGCTTGTGTCATCTGCAGCAGTGGTTGACTGGTCACGACGATGCGAGGCAGGCCCGTGTTCGTCTTTTCCGTTTGCGAGATTGGTAGATTCGATTGTGTGCACCCGATCACAATGCCAGGCAGTATCAGAATTGATAGTTGAAATCGCAGCCTCGGAAACATCAGTACTGGCTCGCAAATCGCTGTGGATCTTTCGAAAACAATGTCATTGTTTCGCTAGATCGGAACAGGTACAAGCGGTCACGGTACCAAAGTGCATAATCCAGGCGACCGGCCTGCTCCTCACCGCTGTTAACCAGCATCACAACGTCGCTGCCGCTGGCCGCAGGTACGTATCGGGATGGATCGATGTCAAAAGCAGCTTTGGATTCAGCGGAGGAAAATTTATACGTCTCCAGCCCGAATGTCGAAGTGAACTTTTCATTGGTATCCACAAGTTCCCGGCGTTCACGCAAAGCCACTGGACAGAATCCTTTGAATCCGGTTTGACCGGCACGGGCCTGAATCTGCCGTTGTTGACGTTGACGTCGCTCCTGCTCCGCCATTTGCCGCACCCGCGACGTCTCGGCATCGTTCAAAGCCTCCGGAACGTCCGCAGTGATTGCTTCCGAGTCGTCCACATTCGGCTGCAACTCACCTCGCCCAGCCGTATTCGCAGGTGTCTTGGATTTCGCTGGAGTGGCGTCTTCTGTCGGCTCAACTAGCTCCTCAGCTGGCGTTTCAATTAACTCAAGATCTGCTCCAGCAGCTTCATTATCGATCGCTGGCAGATTGGAATTGAAGTCTTCCATCGGAGCTGCCGGCTCTCCAAATGAACCAACACCAACTCCGTTCGTCTGTTCCTGACTCTCAAGGAATTGACCATCGGGTGGATTGAGCTGCACGCCGGTAAACGGATTTTCTTCCGGAGCCACGACCGATTCAACGTCTGCGGCTGCCGGAACCATTTCTTCGCCGACTTTGTCGCCCGCAGTTGATTCGCCAGACTCGCTGGCAGGCTCTGCAGGTTCTTGCGCGGCCCGAGCTCCTGCGGAGGTTTTTGGTTCCTGGGGATTCGTCTTCCTGGCGGCGGACGCAACAGGTTGAGTCGCGGCAGTCGGAATTTCGATTAATGAGTCGAGGTCCAGTAGTTCGATCTTCTCAAGCGACTCAGCAGAATCTCCGAACGGAGCTTCAAATGCGTCTATTGGAGCACTCTTGACGGCAACTTCCGGAGTTGTCGTTCTTGCGTTCTGCTGCGTTCTTGCCATCTCGCCCGAGTTTTCATGGCGGAGTTGATCCTGAAACTTAGCTCCCGGTGACGGAGCTGACAGAGGTTGTTTCTGGATCACCTTTGCGGCACCAGCCGTTGACATGAAGCTGGGTGCTGAACCAGGTTGAGTGTACTCGATGCGTTGTCCCGCTGCGCTTGAAGTTGGCGGAACCGGAACCGGAGCATTTGCCGCCCGCGCTGGCGCACCTGATTGAGACGGAATCGAACTCGCTGCCCTGCTCTGAACCTGAGCTGACCGATCAGTGGATTCCGGTAGCACGGGAGGCACGGGAGGCTGATAGTCGGGATTACTGTTGCTTTTGTCGCCTCGAAGTTTGCCAAAGAATCGGCCCAGGGCACTTTGTTTCCTGGAACTTCCCGTCTCCTTTGATTGTGGGTGACTCCAGGAAACTGGATTCGCCTGCAGCTGGTTCGGCGTGTGAAGCGGTCGGACCTGACCTTGTGGTGCCACGGCGGCATTTGGCAGTTCATTTGCATTCATTGACGGCATCCGCTGACCGTTCTCCTGGAACATGCGATTCAGTTCCTCGGTCACTTTGCTGTTGCCTTTCGGAATGTTCTGTCCCGGCTGGCCGGGCTGGTATTGCGCTTGCTGGAATCCCAAAGCCGTTGTCGCATGCGATCCGGACATCGTCAACGCAGCTGCGAGAAACGTGCGATGAATGAATTTTCGATTCAACATAGTTTTCATCCCTGAAACAGCGAGTTGGCAACCCGGAAATCGGCCAGAAAGATTCACTTCATCCGGTTTGAAACAGCGAAGTGACGGGTTGGATTCAAGTTCGGCGAATTGGCTGCTAAATTCCGCAGTGTGAAGACCCGCATGGAATGCAGCACAGCATCAGGCCCGTACCTGATTCTCTCTTGTTCTATCGTCTGTTCTGAAAACTCCGGTCGTCCCGCGTGCCCTGATTTTTCCGTCACGGCCACAGACAGGACGCGCAAAACTCGGACAATCAGGACGATCGAAAACGTTGATGCAGATTACCCGTACCCCCATGAACCAACCACGCTACCGGTGTCCGAAGTCAATGCACCTGCGAAATTCGCAGGACTTTGAACGCATCTACGCAAATGGACAGCGTGCCGGCGATGATCATCTGCTGATCTTTGCGATGGCGAATGATCTGAAAGTCGCTCGGCTGGGCTTGAGTATCTCGCGGAAGCATGGGTCCGCCGTGCATCGCAATTTGAAACGCCGCAGGATCCGTGAAGCGTTTCGACGCCTGCAGCACGATCTTCCGCAGAGTTACGATCTGATCGTGGTGCCTCGACAGCGCGACGATTCGACGATGCAGGATTTTCGAAATTCGCTCCGCACGCTGATCAGGAAACTGGCAAAGCGAATTACGGCGGCGCAAAGTAATGGCCATGCTCCTGATCCGGTCAATGATTCAGGAGCAAATCCGTGATGCCTCCGACGGAACCTGAAACACCTGCCTCAACCGCCTCGGGACCATTGGCATCGACCAAGCCTGAGCCAAAAGCGTATCTCAAACAGATTTTGTCTGTTCCCGCAGCGATCGCAGTTCTGTGTGTTCGATGCTATCAACTGGTGCTCAGTCCGCTGCTCGGCCGCACCTGCCGATTTCATCCTTCATGCAGTCAATACTACATTCTCGCAGTTCGCAAATATGGACTGTGCGTCGGTTCCTGGCGCGGCTTCTGCCGCATCGCGCGCTGCCATCCATGGCATCCAGGAGGCTATGATCCACCGTAGTCCCTTTTTCCGCCGTACGCGGACGGCGCTAGAAGCAGTTCGCCTCAAGAACTGAACTCCCCTGTCGCGCGATCCGAAACTGACTTGTGGCGCAATGCGTACTATTCAACCCTCCGGTACAAAGGATCTTCGCCTTTGAAGAGTTTTGCAGTTCACGTTATCATGTGATGACATTAACATGGATCAAACTCTGCGACCTGCTAAAACAAAACGGGGAAGACGAGATGCAAATAGAGATTTCACCTCAGAATAACGAATTCATCGATAAGCAGATTGCACGCGGTGAGTTTCGTGACCGAAGAGCAGCATTGGATGCGGCGGTGGATTTATTGAGACGCCGCACCGACACGCTCGAGAAGATCGACAATGGTCGTCAGCAACTTGATGCCGGAGAATTCAATGAGTATGACGACGAAACGCTGAAAAAGCGATTTGACCAAATCAAACATCGCGCACACGCTGCGACGCTGGATTTGGAATGAGCGTTTATCGTCTTTCCCATCAGGCAGAAGAAGATCTGAATGAGATTGCGGACTACATTGCTGACAGTAGTCCCCAGGCGGCGGACGATGTGATTGAGGCCCTTTTCCAAACACTGCAAACGCTGGCCGCAAATTGCGGGATTGGGCAGTGCCGCGACGATTTACGTCCGGGACTTCACGTCTTTCCCGCCCGGCATCCTGCCCAAAACTACGTTATCTGCTATTTTCTGATCGAAGGCGGAATTGAAGTGGCCACCATTGTCCATGGACGACGCGACTGGTTGGGTTTGTTTGAACGCGGTGTACGATAAATGCATTGGATAGAAACGGCACGCATGTTGCCAGTTGCCGAACATTCCCTCCGTTTGTCGTACAGCAAACGGTGCTGTACAGCAAACGGTGCCATCCATCTTAAAATCTCCGTTCTCGCAGTTCGCAAATATGGACTGCGCGTCGGTTCCTGGCGCGGCTTCTGCCGCATCGCGCGTTGCCATCCTTGGCATCCGGGTGGCTATGATCCACCGTAGTCCCTTTTTCCGCCGTACGCGGACGTCGAAAGGAACAGATTGTACCCATCGTCAGTCCCTGAGTGAAAATTTTCTCGTGCCCCCTGGACGGGGTCGTTCGGCATCCGATTTTGAGTTGCAACAAATGAAACTGATTCGATCCTTAGGTCTGGGTTCCCCTTTTCCACATTCAATTTCGACCGACTTCGGACTGTTGCTGATCCGACTCGCGACGGGAATTTTCCTCTGCACAGTGTTCGAGAAGTTTTTGCCCCGCGAGGGACGATGGGGACCCCAGGACTGGTTCATTGCGGATGTCGCGAAGATGGGCTTCCCTTTTCCGATCTTATTCGCATGGTGCGCCGTGCTTTCGGAGTTCTTTGGTGGGATTCTCCTGGCACTCGGTTTGCTTGCTCGCCCAGCTGCATTCTTCAACGCAATTACGACATTCGTTGCGGCTTTCATTTTCCACAAGGGAGATGTTTCAGGAAGTGCAATGTTAGGCACTGTTTTTTTTGCTTCGACGATGGGGCTGACTTTGACTGGCCCGGGACGATTAAGTATCGACTACGTCATTTACCGCCGTTGCTCCGCAGCGCACGGAGCGATTGCCGTTCAAAAGTCACGCAAGTGACCAATTGCAGTACCCTTCGTTATGCCAGACGCATTGGAAAGCATAAAAAGGTGTCAGGGTGTGCCGGGATAAACCGATTTGGGATAAAGGAGAAAACAAAGGTGTCAGAGAAAACAAAGGTGTCAGGAACCGAATACGCTACAGAAAACAAAGGTGTCAGGAACCAAATACGCCACATGGAAAACAAAGGTGTCATTTGCTGCAGAAAACAAAGGTGTCAGGAACCAAATACGCCACATGGAAAACAAAGGTGTCATTTGCTGGAAACGGTTCCTGACACGAATGGCACTGTCGTGATTGTAAGTTACTTCACGTGCAGTGTTTACGCAATTCAGCTCGGAGCACGTCGCGTGGCTTCTGCATCAGCGGGTAACCGTGACGGCGGCGCTTGATCACACGAGGTTC
>CAMAVB010000253.1 GCA_945861465.1 Candidatus Kuenenia stuttgartensis | reverse complement strand
GTCGGATCGATCATGATCGCTTCTCCAATCCTGAATTCCACGCGCCAGGCCTGATGCACGGTGACCTGGTCCGTGAGATCTTCTTCAAGTCGCTGGACTGTTTCGACAATGCGTTCGGGCGTCAGGGAGCCTTTAATGCCTTCATCCAGGTAGCCTTCCGGATACATTGACAGCGTCTGTGCGTAGTAACAGTCCGTGAGTTGTCTCCAGCGTGACGTGCGTTCCTGCGGCGTGAGCGTGCCTTTGAGCAGGTCAGCCAGAATCACTGATCGCAGATCTTTCACACGCACGATCACATCGCCCATGCGGGGACCGCTGAGCCATTGCTTTTCAATCGGATGCAGCAACGCATTGATCAGGTTTGCGATCCGCGCACGGACGGTGCCGGGTTGCGTCGCGCCGAGCACTTCAACTTCCCGCGCGGCCAGCAGCGCCATCGCCAGCCGGCCGATCCGATCGATTGTTGACAGATGTTCCTGCGTTTTCCAGAACGTGCGCTGCTCAAGCTTGATCAGGACCGGATCGGTCAGCTCAGCCAGGTCGGCCTGCAGACGGTACCGAATCGCGATAGGATGTATCACAACCTTCTTGCCTGGATGGGCTTCATTCCGCTTCTTCGCGGCAACTCGCGCGATGAAAGAAACGCCGTCCATCAGCGCATTCAGGCGATCGTTGGTGCGCGAGATCACGCCTTCCGGGAATACGACGAGCGGTCGTTCGGCATTGGTAACGATGCGAACGGACGTGTCCAGTGCCTGGCGATCCATACCTTCGCGATAAACACTGAATCCCCCCAGACGCCGAACCACAAAGGCTTCCAGACGACTCTGTTTGAAAATGTGCCAGCTGGCCATCGAAAACACATGGCTGGGAATCGCGCGGCACAGCATCCCGATGAGCATCGGATCAGAATCGCGTGAATGATTCGGACACAACAGGATCCCGTGCCCCGCCCTGATGGATTCGCGAACATGCTCCAGACCTTCGTAGGTGCATTTCACGATGCCGTGTGTCTTACGCAGATACGGTTTCAGCCAAAGCCGAAACATCCACGAAAACCATCGTCCGCGATACGGTGGCACAAACTTGTACGGCTCTTCAACAACAACTTTATGCATCGTGCAGGAGCCGTCTTCCGAGGCTGAAAAAATGGCATGAATCAACTGGCGGCATGCAGACTGGTCCACAATGCCAGAGTGTTACAAACCGTTGCATTTGTGCTTTTCTACCTCCCGTTGCAACCACTGAAAAGCAAGCCTGTGGCTATCATTTGTGGCTACACATCCTCGCGCTTTGTGACAGCGATCACTCGGGATTACTCCGCAGCGTAACGTTTCGCAGACCGCCTTGAAACTGAACGAGGCAATCTCCTGATTTCGCGATTCACCCAGGTATCAGTCCAGAGGAGTTTCCCATGAAGTCTGAGCGCGCGATGCTAAAGCATGACCTGACCAGATATCTGTTGTGTTTGGGGCAGTCTGAGACCGCATCGCTTTTCGATTTCCTCGAAGACACCCGGTTCTGGATCAAGAATGCACACGGCAGTTCAGACAAATGTATGGATCGACGCCAGGTGACTGGCGGGCTCACCATTTATCGACGCGGTAAGCTCTACATCGCCGCTCTTGTTCTATAGACCGCCGCCTGAGTGCAAGACGCCGATCAGATATTGGCTACAATTTGCGGCTTGCATCCAGGATTTGTGCCTCGTCACAGAAACGAATCGTTCCCGCAGGAGCTCTTGTTCATGTCATTTTTCAGTTTTGTTCGCTATTCGTCGCTGGTAATCATTTCGGGGGCAGCACTTTGGTCATCTTCGTTGGCGCAGTGTGAGGACTGGCCGACGTTTCGCGGCCCACAGCGAACTGCCGTTGCTGGCGACAAAAATCTGCTGAAGTCCTGGCCTGAAGCCGGGCCAACACTCGTTTGGGAAACCGCCGGTGCAGGGCGTGGATATGCCAGCGTCGCGGTTGCAGGCGACAAACTCTTTACTCTCGGCGATAAACTTTCGACAAAAAGTGATGAAGAAGAATACCTGACAGCATACGATCGCGAAACCGGCAAACAACTGTGGGCAGCAAAGACCGGGCCCGCGTGGAAAGAAATGAATCCCGAGTGGCATAACTCCCGCAGCACCCCGACAGTTGATGGTGAAATGGTCTATGTGATCACACCAAAAGGCGTTTTGGTCGCGTGCAAGTCTGCGGACGGAGCAGAAGTCTGGCGCAAAAATCTGGTCGATGAAATCGGTGGCAAGAAGGGTGATCCGTGGGGTTACAGCGAATCTGTGCTGATCGATGGTGACAGACTTGTCTGCACGCCGGGTAGCGATAAGGCGACGATGGTCGCGTTCAACAAGATGAATGGCGAACTCGTTTGGACGGCAATTCGGCCGGGCGATATCGGGGCTGGTCATGCTTCCATTGTGATTTCGGAAATAGCATCGACTCGGGTTTACGTGCAGACGACCGGAAGTGGAGCCATCGGAGTCTCGGCCGAAGACGGAAAAGTCATGTGGTCATATCCAATCGAAAAGACGACGGCAGTCATCCCCACGCCTATCGTCCGCGGTGACCTGGTATTCTTTTCCGTTGGCTATGGTCGAGGCGGAGCATTGCTGCAACAAATCGCAGGGGCAGACGGCGAAGTCACAGTCAAAGAAATTTATGGACTTAATCCAAAGCTGGAAAATAAGCACGGTGGTGTCGTGTTGGTTGGCGATTGCCTCTATGGGGATTCAGGTGATAGTGGGGTTCCGTTTTGTGCAGACCTGATGACGGGTGAAATCAAGTGGCAGGCACGCGGTCCTGGCAAGGGCTCAACTGTCGTGATCGGTGGAGGAGACATGTTGTATCTCCAGTTTGCAGACGGAGAGTTGGCTCTCGCCAATGCCGATCCGGCCAAATACACCGTTGTCAGCCATTTCAAGATCCCCGGCAGTGGCGAACGTCCAAGCTGGGCTCATCCCGCCATCGCTGATGGAAAACTGTACGTGCGATCGCAGGACAGGATTTTCTGCTACGACATTGTAAACGGAACGGAGACGGATGTGGTCGCGGCAAAACATGCAGCAAAACACACAGGCAAAGAACTGCTCGTCAATGGAAATTTCGCCGACGGCAATGCCAAATGGGAGGTTGAGCAGGGAAACGGGGCAGTCGCTAAGGTCGAAAATACTTCGGACGGTCCGGACGGACAACCGGCCCTTCGATTGGAATTGGAAACAATCGCTGATGAACCATGGCGTCTGCAGTTGCTTCAGAACGGACTGCAGATTGAGAAGGACAAGTCTTATGTCCTGAAGTTCCGGGTCAAGTCCAATCGAAACGGAGTTTTCAAAGTGATCTGCATGCAGAATCATGAACCGTGGGAACATTCTACGGAAAAAGAGATATCGCCCTCCGCCGAGTGGGAGCAAATGGAATTCACATTCACCGGGCCGTGGGATGACGAGAATGCGCGAATTACATTCACCGATCTTGGCACCGATGTCGGCCGGATCTATTGGTTTGCCGACTGCTCACTGTCGCTCGAAACAGCAGAGAAATGAACTCGACAGGGATCTATACTACACGTGGTCGGAATTGATCGATTCCTTCGGCGAGCGGCGGATCTCAATCCCCTGATTGCCCCTGTGGTTGCCGCAGAAATCAGGGGACTCACGTCCCCCGCTCGCCGAACGCAGCCTCAGTCCAAACCGCGTGAACGATAGATGGAATCGCGGCCGGTATGACGGCTTGCCGGGGGAATGCCTTGCAGCATCGTGTTAATGCTGAATCACCCAGAGAGTTCGTAGCATCCCATGAATAAGATCCCGCTCAACCGCGACCAGCTCTGGAAAAGTGTTCTTGAGCAAGCTCGCCAGCCCGGTTTCTTTGAGAACAACAACCACATGTTCTCGCGGCGGGAAATGCTGGCCAGAGGCTTCAACGGTATCGGAACCCTGGGCCTTGCTGCGGCAATCAGCCAGCAGGCCGCCGGGACTGAATCATCTGGGCAGGATACGGCTTCGTCGGGAAGCCCGCTGACACCAAAGCGGCCCCATTTTCCAGCCAGAGCAAAGCGAGTCATTCATCTCTGGATGAACGGTGCGCCATCTCAGGTTGACACCTTCGATCCCAAGCCTGCGCTGGAACGATTTGCCGGCCAGCGTCCGGAAAGCACAGTGAGACTGACCACAGAAAATGCGACCGGCGGTCTGATGCCGTCGCCTTTTAAGTTCTCGAGATGCGGTCAGTCCGGAATTGAGATCAGTGAGTTGTTCCCCGAGGTCGCTCGGTTTGCCGATGATCTGTGCGTCATTCGCTCGATGCAGACGGATGTTCCCGTTCATGAATCATCCAACTGGATGATGTTCACTGGCAGCATTCAGCCGAACCGTCCGTCATATGGTTCCTGGCTACTCTATGGGCTCGGAAGCGAAAACGAAAACCTGCCTGGATTTGTAGTCCTTGGAGAACAGGGACAGCCGGTCAATGGCCCCTCGAACTGGAGCAGCCGTTTTCTGCCGGGCATCTACCAGGGCTGTCAGGTCGCGTTGCCCAAAGATTACAATCCGCGCGAAGTGATTCCTTATCTGCAGAACGTGCAGCTGTCTCCGGTCACGCAACGTCGCGAACTCGACCTGATTCAGCGTCTGAACGCCATACATCTGGAACGCCGCGGTGCAGAACATGCGATGAATGCCCGAATTCAATCGCTCGAAATGGCTTTCAATATGGAAAGCTCCGCAATGGACGCTTTCGATACGAGCGAGGAAACTGCAGAGACACTCGCAGCCTATGGCTTGACTGGTCCGGAGGCGGATCTTGTCGCAACAAGCGGCGATGGTGGCTTCAAACGTTTGACGTATGGCCGCAACTGTTTGCTGGCTCGGCGACTTGTCGAAAGAGGCGTTCGGGTTGTGCAGATTTATTGCGGCAAGAGCCAACCGTGGGATCACCACAGCGCGAACACAGTATCGCACCGCAATCACGCCAAGGTCGTGGATCGTCCCATCGCAGCGCTGCTTGGGGATCTGAAGCAACGAGGCCTGTTGGAAGACACCCTGGTGTTGTGGGGTGGTGAATTCGGTCGTACCCCGACTTCACAGGGGAACGATGGTCGCGATCACAACCATCATGGATTCACCGTCTGGATGGCCGGCGGCGGCGTCAAAGGTGGCATGACCTATGGTGCCACGGATGAGTTCGGCTTCAAGGCCGTCGAGAAACCCGTCCACGTGCATGACCTGCACGCGACGATGCTCCACCTCATGGGCCTGGATCACGAGAAGCTGACCTATCGCTACAGCGGTCGCGATTTTCGTCTCACCGACGTTCACGGGAATGTCGTGCAGGAGATCATCGCATGAATGTCCACGCGATGCTGAAAACTCCATTCCAGACATTGATCTGCCTGATGACCATCTGCCTCACAAGCCCGTTGAATGCGGAAGAACTCGACGCAGGCAGCGTCGATTTTTTTGAAGCGAAAGTGCGTCCTCTTCTCGTGGCCCATTGTTACGAATGCCACAGCGATGACGCCGCAAAGGCGGAAAACCTGCAGGGCGGTCTGCGTCTCGATAATCGCGCTGGCGTTCAACAAGGGGGCGAGTCCGGGCCAGTGATCGTGCCGGGGAAACCGGACGAGAGCGTGCTGATCAAATCGGTTCGATACACCGAGAAGGCGATTCAGATGCCTCCGAAGGAACCGTTATCGGCTGAGCAGGTTGCCATTCTGGAAAAATGGGTCGCCATGGGCGCGCCGGATCCGCGCGAGGGAAGTGCGGCGGTCGCTTCGGTCAAACGTGGAATCGATTTCGAAGTGGGACGCAGACAATGGGCATTCCAACCGCCCGTGAAACACGCCGCACCGAATATATCCGACAACAACTGGCCGCAGCAGTCGCTCGACTTTTTCGTGCTGGCCGCTCTTGAGCAACGATCGCTGCAGCCTGTTCGTCTGGCGACCAGACAGGAATTGATCCGCCGCGCCACGTTCGATTTGATCGGCCTGCCTCCCACGCCGGAAGAAGTCGTGGCATTTGAGAATGATACAGAGCCCGGAGCCTGGGAGCGGGTTATCGATCGGCTACTGGCTTCGCCGCATTATGGTGAACGCTGGGGCCGGTACTGGCTTGACGTGGCACGCTATGCGGACGATCAGGGCAACTCCTTCCTGACTCCGACTCCGGCAGCCTACCTGTATCGCGATTGGGTTGTGAAGGCTCTCAATGACGACATGCCATATGATGAATTCGTGCGCCTGCAGATCGCCGGGGATGAAGTGCCAGGTCCGGCCGCCGATTATGTGACGCGTCTGGCAGGACTTGGCTTTCAGTCGCTGGGGCCGCAATTCCGCAAAGGTGCTGCCGGAGAAGCCAAAGCCAAAGCCGATGAACTGGAAGACCGAGTGGACACGCTGTCGCGAGGAATTCTGGGGCTCACCGTTTCTTGTGCCCGATGCCACGATCATAAGTTCGATCCGATTCCAACCCGTGACTACTATTCTATTGCTGCCGCCTACAACGGCGCAGATTGGCCCAACCGCATGCTCGCCTCTCCCGAGGCGATCGAGGTTCACAAGACATGGACCGCGCAGGTTGAACAACAGACGGCTGGCCTGAAGAAATGGAAAGACGACCAGGCCCGACAACCTGGTCGTCTGGCCCTCGAGAAAGCGGATGCGTATGCGATCGCAGCCACGAAAATGCTTGTGCTGCGAAACCACAAACTGCCGCTCGATGAACATGCTTTTGCAAAACAGGAAAGTCTGGAACTCTACTTCCTGAATCGCTGGGTGAAGATTCTTGGAGAATCCAGCGATGAGCCGATCTTCAAGGACCTTCGCGATACGGCAAAGCAGGCTAATGATTCCGCCACCGTCGAATCCACTGACTTGATGCGACAACAGGCCGAAGCTTTGAAGGCGACCGTCATCACCGCGTTGGATGCCCTCAAGGCGAGCGAGCAGCCAGCCACAGACCCAGGGCAACAACCGGCTCCTGTTCCGCCTGCACAGGATCGATTGCTCACCGTCCTGTGGAAAGACGCCAATGCGCCGTTCTTTGTGGCAGAGAACGACCTCGCCGGTTTTCTTGCTGAGCCCGAAAAACAGCAACTGGCGAACCTTCAGACTCAACTGGAAGCATTGACAGAGACTCCAGCGCCGTCGGGACCCATGATGCCCAGCATTCACGGCGGAGGTCAGGCGATGCAGGTCTTCGTCCGCGGAAACCCTGAAAATCTCGGAGAACCCGCGCCACCCGGTTTCCTGCGTATCCTGAGTCCACCCGATCAACAGGCTGAAGGGAAACCATTTTCGCGGCTCGATCTGGCCAACGCGATCGTCAGTCCGCAAAACCCACTGACCGCGCGCGTCTTTGTGAATCGCGTCTGGCATTATCATTTTGGTCGCGGCATCGTGCCTACGCTGAGCAATTTTGGGAAACTTGGCAGCCCGCCGACGCACCCGGAACTACTGGACACGCTGGCCGTCCAATTTATGGAATCCGGCTGGTCGATCAAAAGGCTGCATCGCGAGATCATGCGATCCGCAACGTATCAGCTCAGCAGCGCCCAGCATGAGGGCAATATGGCGATTGATCCCGGCAACGAATATCTCTGGCGCATGACTCCGCGGCGACTTGATATCGAAGCATGGCGCGATGCTTTGCTGAGTGTCTCAGGCAAGCTGGATACTCAGGTTGGAGGACCATCGGTCGATCAGACAACGCCAGGCGTCAAAGAAGTCGAAGGTTTCAATTTCTTCAGCCGACTCAACGGATTTGAAGCCGACAATCCCGCAGGCCGTCGCCGCACGCTCTATACAGTCGTCAGCCGGTACGCCCCCAATGCCACGCTGACTCTCTTTGATTTTCCTGAACCCAACGTGACCAGCGATCAGCGCAATGTCACGACTGTGCCCCAACAGCAGTTGTTCGTCCTCAACAGCCCGTTCATGTTCGAGATGAGCCGCGAGTTCGCGAAGCGGCTCGAACAGGCGGCCTCGAATGATCAGGACCGTATCCAGCTCGGATGGCAACTGGCATTTGCACGACCGCCTGCGGAGAATGAGATTGCGGTGGCACTGGAATTCCTGCAATCTCCGGCCGAGCCTGCGACTGCGGATCAATTGAACCGCTGGGAGCAGTTGTCACATGCGTTGTTGGCCAGCAACGAATTCATGTTCCTTCCATAACCTGCCTTCGGCAGTTAAGGTCGACAGGCATCGTTAACCGCCCAGCAGTTCCGGACGAAATCGCCCGGTTCCGGTGATCGGGAGCGGGCGGCCTTCGGGATCGGGGAACGTGCTTTCAGGGTCGATGCCCAGCAGATAGAACGCGGTCGCAAGCACATCCTTGGGCGATACGGGATTCTCTTCCACATCGCCTGCGTGTTTGTCCGTGCGTCCAACGACATGACCCCGTCCCATGCCGCCGCCTGCATAAACCTGAGAATACGCCCGCGACCAGTGATCCCGACCTGCGCCGAATGGTTTTGAATCAATCTTCGGCGTGCGACCATGTTCGCTGAGCACCAGGACCAGCGTCTCGTCCAGCATTCCTCGTTGTTCCAGATCCAGAATGAGCGCACTGAACGTTTGATCGAAGACCGGCAACAGGAATTCTTTGAGTCGGCCGTAATGATTGTGGTGCGTATCCCACGACCCGGTATTCAGGCCATAGGCGTCCCAGATCACGGTTACGAATTTCGATCCCGCCTCAACCAACCGCCGCGCGGCCAGACAGGATTGGCCGAACAGCGTCATGCCAAAGGCTTCGCGGACGGTCTGAGGCTCGCGGATAAAATCGAGTGCCTCAGACATCCGGCCTGATGTCAGCAGTGAAAATGCCGTCTGCTGTTGCTGGCTGAATGTGGTGATCTTTCCGATCGCTTCCAGATCACGCCGAGCCCCGTCGAACTGCCGCAACAACGAACGGCGAAGTTCAAGCTGCGAGGACGTTTCGTTCTGCCCGTCGGAACCGAACAGAGACAATTGATCTGTCGGCAGAATCCCGCGCAGGGGATCTTTGAAAGCGCGGCCCGGTCGGATCTCCGGAGCCAGCGTCGTCCCTTCGGTCAGAAAGTCGGTGTAGATCGGATCATAGCGCATGCCGAGCATTGCGCCGTACAGTCCGGCCAGCGGAGGAATCTCGTTCTTTGATCCCATCACGAACGGCAGCGCGACGTTTCGCGGCATTTCGGGCATCGTGACTCCCGTTCGCCGATCTTCAAAGTAGTCCACCAGCGAACCAACGAATGGCCACTGCCGTCTGTGACGCGGCTGGGATTCAATCTTGGTATCGACGTCCGGAATTCCGGTGGTTGCATAGACTGTGCCGTGCAGCGGATAAGGATGCGTGAGAGAACGGACGACAGTCAGACGATCCATGATCTGAGCGATTTTTGGAAGATGATCGCCGATATGGACTCCCGACACATTGGTGGGAATCGCTTTCATTTCGCCCTGAATCTCGACAGGAGCCTGGGGCTTGGGATCAAACGTTTCGTGCTGCGGGGGCGAGCCGTATTTGTAAATCAGAATGCAGGATTTTGCCTGCCCGAACTTTGGACTGACATTCGCAATTGCCGCCTGAGCCTGGGTGCTGCCGGGAAGATTGTGTACCGCAAGGCCAAATGCCCCGAGACCGCCGATCTGCAACAGATCGCGCCGCGCGATGCCATTACAGAGTCGCTTTGGATTTCCCAGCAGTCGCAGCATCGAAATTGAATCCCAAATATGAATCCAGCATCATCCACAGGCAATTTACTTCAGCCCGTAGAACTTCTTCGCCGTATCACCAAAGATGGCATTCTGTTCTTCGGTGCTGATGTCTCCCAACACTTCGTTGAGCGCAGAAAACGCTATTTCGTAGCGGGCCGCGAGTTCACAGACGGGCCAGTCGGAACCGTACATGCAACGTTGAGGACCAAAGGCTTCCATCGCCACATCGACATACGGTTTCAGATCAGCTGGCTTCCAGTTTTCCCAGTCCGCTTCGGTCACCATGCCGCTGAGCTTGCAATAGATGTTCGGAAATTTTGCAGCGGCCTGAAGGTCTTTCTTCCAGTCGTCGATTTTCTGATCTTTGATCTTTGGCTTTGAGAGATGGTCGATCACCATGGGCAGTTCGGGCAGCAACCGGGCCAACGCGGGAGCATGCTTCAGATGTTGCGTGAAGAACAACAGGTCGAACGGGACTTTGTGCTTCTGCAGCACTTTCAGACCACGCACGATGTCCGGGCGGATGATAAAATTGTCGTCCGGTTCCGCCTGCGTAATGTGTCGAACGCCGACAAATTTCGGGTGCTTCAGGAATTCACTCAATTGCTCTTCGCATTTTTCTGATGCCAGATCCACCCAACCGACGACTCCTGCGATAAAATCATTCTGCTCCGCCAGTTTCAGAACCCAGCGGTTCTCTTCGACATTGTGCTGAGTCTGAACAAATACCGACTTGTCGATGCCACACGCCTTCAAATGTGGTTTCAGGTCGGCCGGCAGGAAGTCATGACAAATGGGAACATGCTTCGGATCGTGAAGCCATGCATAGTCAAACGGCAGATCCAGTTTCCAGAAATGCTGGTGTGAATCAATCATCATTTCATTGCTCCAGTTGTAGGTTGGACATTCTTGTCCGACTGCGTTTTGACGGGCAAGAATGCCCATCGTACCCCAAAATCCAGTTTCCACAGAGCACTAGCCGCCGACGAAGGTCTGAAAACAACACGAACGTGGAGAATTTTAAGTGCCAGGGCTTGACGACTGAAGACTCATATATGTAACCTTATTGTTACCTATGGAACCAGACTCAATGGATGCCGTGTTCCTGGCCCTTTCCAGCCAGACTCGGCGCAAGATGCTCGACCTGATTCAGAACATGCCCGGCTGCAGCGTCGGGGATGTCGCGAAGTACTTTGACTGCAGCCGCATCATGGTGATGAAGCACCTCGACACGTTGAGGGCGGCAGATCTGTTGATTTCGCGGAAAGTGGGGCGACGTCGCGAACTGTTTTTCAATGCGGTCCCGATTCAGATGATTCATGACCGTTGGACGACTGAATACAGTCGGTTCTGGGCCACTAAGGCAATTGATCTGAAACACATGCTGGAATCCCGCCAACAGAAAGCCGATCCATGACCGAAGTCACTCAGCAAATCTGCAAAGTTCTGATCAAAGCGCCGATTCAGGATGTCTGGAACGCGCTGACGAAAGAGGGTGAAGTACTGCCGTTCTTCTTTGGTTCTGTCATGCACACGACGGGGCTCAAACCCGGTGCGCAGCTGCGGATGCGGACGCCGAACGGAAAGTTTACGGGAGTCGTCGGTGAGATCCTGGAATGTAATCCGCCGTATCGGTTCTCGCACACGTTTCGGTTCACCAATTTCGACGACCCGCCGTGCGTTGTGATCTACGAATTAAAGGAAGTCGAAGGGGGAGTGGAGTTCACGCTGATCTCGGACAAAGTGCCTGTGGGGACAAAGACGGAAAAGAACATGGCTCAGGGCGGTCCATTCATCACGGATGTGCTGAAGTCACTTGTCGAAACCGGCCGGCCATCCCTCGGCAAGCGAATTCTGCTGTGCATCATCAGCCTGATGGGGCCACTTTCGCCAGCCAGGTGCCGGAGCGAACACTGGCCACTGGA